>JBEKLY010000028.1:0-40587 GCA_050010015.1 Terriglobia bacterium | reverse complement strand
CCATGGAAGAGGTTTTCCCGCGTCCGGCCACGAGGAATGAAGCGGGGGTTTTCATTCGTGAGATTGGACGCGGACGCGTGGTGTACTTCCCTTGGGATGTGGACCGCACCTTCTGGGAGGTGTTGGATGTGGATCACGGGAAGTTGCTGCGCAACGCGGTGCAATGGGCCACAAACGAGCCGGCGCCGGTTTCAGTCAAGGGTGCCGGCGTCCTTGACCTTTCGATCTGGCGGCAAAAGAACTCCCTCACAGTTCATCTTGTGAATCTGACCAATCCCATGATGATGAAGGGTCCCGTGCGGGAGATCATTCCTGTGTCGCGCCAGCAGGTGCGCATACTTATTCCCAACAGCCAGCACATAGCAAAGGTCCACCTGCTGGTGGCAAAGCAATCGGTTCCCTATCGGCGAGACAGGGATTCCATTGATCTGGAGATCCCGGCAATCGACCTTCATGAGGTCATCGCGATTGATTTTGCATCTTAGTATTTCCGCCAGAGCAGTCGCGACTAAGCACGACTAGAAGGCCCGGCACTATGGATGACTTTAACCCTGCCGACTTTACCGCCCTCGAGCCTTACCTTGATCCCATGCGGGTGAAATGGAGAATTCGTGAGGAGGTCCTGGACGATGCCTCGGGTCTGTTTCCCTGTGCGCTGGTCCTCTTTGAGGACAATTGAAACGTCTGCTCCACGCGCCACGTCGCTTCGGTTCCGTCCATCCATGGAACTTACCCCCTTCACAGCCGCGTCCAGGACCGCCAACGAGTCGATCAGTGCGGGTACTATGCCCTCGCTCTCCATCTTCGGTTCCCGTTCGCCGTCCGACTGTACTCATTTTCTCGTGCCTCGAACTTTAGCGTAGACGTCCGGCCGGCAAACGCCTTTACAGCCCGCTTCGGCGCTTTTTGCGAGGCCGCTCTGCGTACTTCATTGCCAGGGCGCGAATGTCGTAGGCGAATTCTCGAAAGCGCTTTTCCCAGCGCCGGGCTTGGGCAGGGGTGTATTTGTAAAACCCCTGAGCGTTGGACACTCCCAGGCCGCCCGCATCTACCACTTTCCGCATTAGCGCCGGAACTTCTGTGGAGTTACACAATTCCGGCAGCAGGTCTTTCATCACTCGCCCATAGGCGGGCACGCCGGTGAGGTCCATGAAGCGGAAAGGCCCGGCAAGAGTGATCCAGTAGCCAAGATCATTCCGCACAGAACGATCCACGTCCTCGATGGTGGCATAGCCCGATTCGACCAAATAGAACGCTTCCCTCATCAGGGCGTACATACAGCGGTTAGTCAGGAATCCGCGGATGTCGCGCCGGACAACGGAAGGCTCTTTGCCCCAGCTTTCAGCCAGGGCCCGCGCGCGCTCGACGAAGCGCATGTCAGTCTTGTCGCCGCAGATGATTTCCATGAAGCGCAGGACGTGCGCGGGTTCGCCCCAGTGGATGCCCACGAATCTTTCCGGATGGCTGGCGCCTTTTTGCAGCAGGGTCACGGGGATTGCGGAAGTGTTGCTTCCGATGATCGTCTCAGGTGAGACCACCGCTTCGATTTTCCTGAACACCTCGTATTTCACCTGCATGTCTTCCAGCACAGTTTCGATCACCACCTGGCAGTCAGTAAGGTCCGCATAGTCTTGCGTGGTCCGCAGGTTCTTCAACAGCCGGACCGGATCAGCGGAGAGCAGTCGCTCGTGGCGCATCTCGCGCAGCAGAGACTGCAAGTGGCGGCGGGTGTTGCGGTGCTTCGACAGGCTGCGAGTCACGCCGACCACCGGGTGCCCGGCAGCCAGCAGGCAAGCCATAATACTGTTTCCCATCAGCCCCAGGCCCACCACACCGACTGGAATCTCCGCCGCTTTCTCGAGCCGCCTGGTCGCCGAGCCGCTCGTGCCTTTCTTGCGTGCTAATGCCATTTTCACTGCCTCCTTTTTCCGCGCCGCCGCATGCGCGGTCTCGCTTCCGTACCAGTTCGAGTACTGACTTCAGGTGTCCCAAAACCTGCTCATGAGGTAGGGGCTCTCGGGGCGCGGTGCGTAATGCGGTTTAACCTCCAGGATGGTAGGTTCGCTCGGTGTGGCCTTGGAGCTGCGAGCGGTAGAAATAGACTTCCCTCAAATCGCCTGTGGCGTAGCGCTGCGCCTCATCGTCGAAATGGAGTGACGAGGGATTGCCGCTCTCGCCGCCCGCCGTCACGGCCTTGGCGTGCACGGTCTTCCCGAATTCAACCACCGCGACGAAGCTGTTTCCGCTGCTGCCATACCACTTCTTGGTTCCCGGGTAAGGCCGCGCGCCAAAGGACGCGAGCGATCCCCATTGGGCGGAAGTGAACTCGACGGGAATGCTGGGTTTCCAATCGTCGAAGTGCGGCACAATATCGTCCGCGAGACGCTGGAAGCGGTTCACCTCACCCCACGGAGTTCTCCAGGTTCCGAAGTCTGCGGCCAACCGATCGGATGCCGCCCCGAGCGATTCGAGGAGCTGTCCGGCAGGCGCCTTGCTTCGAGCGTAGTCGTAAACCGGCAGGCCCGCGCGCCGCGCCTCGCCGCCCACGCGCCGCGAGATGTCTTCACCCCAGAACACCGCAAGCGAGGTAGCAACCGAATCCACCCCCCAGCGGTAGTCCCAGGCACGCAGTAGCTTGATCTCATCCGCGAGCTTTGCCTTCGGCGGGTCCGACTCCGGGTCCTTGTCCCACGCTTTAATTAGCGCGGGCATCGCCTTCTCAAACCACGGCAGATAGCCGTCGAAGGCCGCGCCGATTAACCCATCGAGGGTAAGATCTTTCTTGTTTTCGAAAAGCCTGACGGCGTGAAGCCCGCGCGCCGATTCCCCGCCGGTCTCGACGTAGACCGGGAAATCTTCCTTCTTCAGGCTGCCCGGCCCCGCCGCAGACCACGGCGCGTCGTTCGAGTTGTAAATCCAGCCGCTCTTAGGGTTCAGCAAATGCGGCGTCTCGTCGACGGATAAAAGCCCATGCCAATCGGTCGCCGGGTCGCTGCCGTCCACCGGTTTCGTCCAGTCGAATCGCGTGTCGCGCCGGGGAATGAAATTGCCGTGGAAGTAGGCGATGTCGCCATCGGCATCCGCATAAATCGTGTTGTTCGACGAGTTCGTGTGCAGTTCCATCGTCTGCCGGAACGCTTTGTAGTCCGTCGCCTTGGTTCGCGTGTAAGACTGAATCAGCGCCCTCACGGGCTCCTGCATCAGCCGCACAGTCACCCATTTCCCGTCCTGCTCGCCGATCACCGGGCCGTGCTGAGTGCGATAAACAGTGAATCTCCTTTCAGCTATCCCACGCTCGGCTCTGTACGGCACTCTAATTTGCCCGGTTATGACAGCAAACTCCTTGCCGCCGTACTTGTAGTAGTAGCTGTCCGCCTTTTGCTCGACCGTCTCGAGGTATTCGCTCATGGCATTGACGCCGCTCGAGGTGTGCATCCAGCCCACGCGCGGATTGAATCCCTGATAGACGAAGAATTGCCCCCAGGTCACAGCGCCGTAGGCATCCAGGCCTTCCTCGCTCACCATCTGGAGCTCGGATCGGAAGTAGAAAGACGTGTGCGGGTTGATCAGCAGCAGAGCGTGGCCCTGGGTTGTGTTCGAAGGCGCGACAGCCAAGCCGTTCGAGCCACTTGGCTCGGCCGTCGCGTCCGCGGCTGCCATTTCCGTCTGGGTGTAAGCTGTGGGCGGTGCGAGGCTCGCTTGCTGCTTGCCATAAAACGCAGCAAGTTGAATAAGGCTTACGCGTTCGATGTCCCATCCGATGCTGCCTTCCGTAAAGCTCAGCGCCATCCACGGCTCGAATCTCCTGATGACCTTCGGTTTCACCTCCGGGTGCTTATAAAGGTAATAGTTCAGACCGTCGGCGAAGGCATTCATCAGCGTTTTCAGCCACGCCGCACTTTCCGAATACTCCTTCTCCAGCATTTCCGGATTAACGAACAGCTTCATGCGCAGGTCCTGATAGATCTTGGACTCGCCCTCTGCCTCCGCCAGCCGCCCCATTGCGTTGAGGTAGTTCGTCTCGACGCGATTGAAATCGTCTTCGGCCTGCGCGTATTCCATTCCGAAAACAGCGTCCGCGTCCGTGTGCCCGTAGACGTGCGCGATTCCCCAATCGTCCCGGATGATGGTGACCTGCTGCGCCTGGCGTTCCCAGCGCGCGACTTCCGGGTTCTCAGATCCCCAAACAGCAGCAGAAACAGATGCGACCGCAACAAGCAGAATAAGTCTTTTCATCATCATCACGTTTAGCCGGATGTCGCTTGTCGAACCGGCGCAACCGACAACATATGACGGACCGGTTCCGAATGCAACTGCTTAAGCATCGTTTGGGAGGGGCTTGGGGGGCCTGTGTGAGAACTTGTTTTGGCTGTCATTCCGAGGAGCCGCAGGCGACGAGGAATCTCGCAGTGCGTTGAAAATGCTCAGGGCGAGATTCCTCGCTTCGCTCGGAATGACACTCCGAAGGAAGTATTGACGCAGACTCTTTGGCGGATAGTGGCTCGATTTCCGAGGTTGGCGAGGTCTGTAGCCCTCTGATCGAATGCGGTTCCTGTTTTTAGCAAGGCCGCAGAGTCCCAACAGCAGGGACCCTGCATTGCAAGTTCGTAGATTCTTGTTTTTTTAGCAAGCTTTTTTCGCGATTGTGCACGATAGCCGCGTAAATAAAGGGTCTGGCCACATCGACATTCTATGTGACGGACCGCTCTCGGGCCTGTTTGGTTGCGGCTGTGCCGCGCTGCGCTACGCCGTGTTAGCTTTTCGTGCCGATGCTTGCCAGGCCTGCGATGCCGGAGAGAGGGCTGGCGAAGCCCTCATATCTCTTACCTTCCGAGACCAGGCCTCCGCTCGAGCCCACAGGCTTCTTGGGCATGTCCTTGATTTCCCAGGGAGACTTGTCGATGAGCGCCGACGCCTGCTTGAGCATGTTGTCGATAGCGCCTTTCTTCATGTGTTCGATGTAATCCTTCCAGCCCGGCGTGGCGAAGCACTTTATGGGGATGATGTCGCTCAGCGTAGCGCAGTTCAGCAGGTAGCAGCCCATGAGGGGATAGGTTTCGAACAAAGTAATGTCTAGATGCCCGGCCGCCAAGGCCGCATTGGCATCTTTCGTGGCCCGGTATTCCATGCCCAGCAGATACAGCGTGTGCGCGATTTGCGCGAGCGCATTCACCGCGCCGACCACCGGTCCGCTGATGGCTCCGCCGTCGGCGAACAAGAGCCCGGTTTTGGCGGCGAAGGAAGTCGTGTTGATCCCCGCGCTGATAGCCGAGTGCTCAGTTTCGTCCTTCAGGAGTTTCTCGAGCGCCGTAAACGCCGCGGCGGGAGCGCCCAATTCAATCGAGTAGCTGCAGCGGGAGATGGTGCTCTGGTGGTAGTAGCCGAGGCCCACGTTAGTCCAATCGCTGACGACGGCAATCCCATCCTTGATGTGCCCGATCACAGGCGCCGCGCTGGCCGCACATTCCGCCACGACACTCAAGACGAGCGAAGTGAGGGGACCGAGCAAAGCGATGCTGTCCACCTCGAAGAACTTCTGCACCATCTCCTGCAACTTCGCCTGGATCATGTCCTTAACAGTTTGATTCTTACCGAGATTCACACCCATGGCCCCGCCTCCGGGAGCGGTCCCCATTCCCGTAACTACGAAAGGTTTTGGAGCGGCGGGCTGGGAGGAGAACTTGCCCTTAATGGATTGCCAGGCCTCGCCGGATTTGGTTTTCACGTCGTCGCGCGCTTTCGTCAGGGCTTTCGGCAGATTGGCCGCCTTGAGCACCACGGGTTTTGCATGGCCATTCGCGTCAAGGAAGAGTTTCGTGATGACCTTGGTGCGCTCGGATTTGATGTACTCGAGCGCGCGAAGCTCCTCGATGCTCATGTGGGTGATTTGGTAAGTGCGGTAGTCGAGCTGATCGAGCTCGAAGGCAAGCTTCTTAATCACGTTATTCTTGTTGCGCTCGCTGCGGTCCCAGGCAGGCCCCTTGGATCTCTTCCAGTCCTCGAAAGCATTCTTGATCGCCCAGAGATTGTCTTGGTTCTTCGATTTGTTGTACTTCTCGATTGAAGCATCCAGCGCCTGGAGCACCTTGCTGCGTGGTTTCGTAATCCCCAGGGTGGTGTCTTTCTTCCATTGCTCATAGGTCGGAATGTTCATGGTGGCCTGTCGAAAGTTCTCCTCTGTCCATAATTGTCGGGTGCTGAGAATTGCCCTGTTCCTACTATATTCCCAGATCCCTTTCGCATGCAATCGCCCAAGGCGCGTGAGGCGCTGGCATCCCGCTCCTTGTCTGGAAAATACTCCCCTCCTCAGCGGGAGGAGGAGCGGGGGTGGTGAGTGCCGTTTCCGCGCCGAGACCAACCACCCCCTTACCCCTCCTTAGCGAAGGAGGGGAGTTATGTTCATTGTGTTTGAACACGCGTTGGCCCACGGGCGCGTGATGGCGGTCTCGACTGTGTATTGCACGGCGGAGATGCAGAATGTAGAATGGACAAATTGTCCGGCTTCAAGGTGCGCTCGTTCCTAGGTGGGTTTTTCCTGCTCACCCTGTTTGAAGGGACCGGTTTCGCTGCTACGCCTTGACTTCGGACGCAGCTTTGAATGGGAGTGCTGGCATGAATAGGTTGAAAGGGCTTTCGGGGGAACTTTTGGACGCGGCCCCGGACGCCATGGTAGTGGTGAACCACGAGGGAAGAATATTAATGGTCAATGCCCAGGTGGAGAAAATGTTTGGGCACCGGCGCGAAGATCTGATTGGAAAGGAACTCGAGATCCTGATCCCTCCGCGTTTTCGAAATACCCATCCTGGCCACAGGAATCGGTTCCTTTCCGAGCCGCGGGTGCGGGAGATGGGAGCGGGCTTGGAATTGTATGGCCTGCGAAAGGATGGAACGGAGTTTCCGGTTGAAATCAGCCTGAGCCCGGTTGAAACGGAGATGGGCCTGCTGGTGTCGAGCGCCATTCGCGACATCACTGAGCGTAAGCGGGTGGAAGCCGGTATCCAGCAGCTCAATGAGACCTTGGCTCAGCGCAGCGCGGAGCTTGAGGCGACAAACAAGGAACTGGAAGCATTCGCTTATTCGGTTTCGCACGATCTCCGGGCGCCGTTGCGCTCCATTGACGGTTTCAGCCAGGCACTCATGGAGGATCATCTGGAAAAACTTGACGCGGAAGGGCGCGATTACCTTCGTCGAGTGCAAGCGGCGGCGCAGCGAATGGGCGAGTTGATCGAGGGTCTGCTGGGGCTGGCGCGTCTGGCGCGCCGGGAGATGTATCGGGAAAGCGTGGATTTGAGCGCCCTCGCCGGCCTCGCGGCGCAAACCCAGCGCCAGAGCGATCCCAATCGAGAAGTGGAGTTTTCGATCGCTGAAGGCGCAAGAGCCGAGGGGGACCGTCAACTGCTCGAGATTGCGCTTCAGAACCTGCTGGCCAATGCCTGGAAGTTCACAAGCAAGCAGCCGAGCGCACACATCGAGTTTGGCGTGCGGGGAGAGAATGGCCAGACGGTGTACTTCGTCCGCGACAATGGCGCCGGGTTCGACATGGCGTATGCCGCCAATCTCTTTGGCGCGTTTCAGAGACTGCACACGCAAGACGAGTTTGAGGGGCACGGGATCGGACTGGCAACCGTGCAGAGAGTTATTCGCCGCCACGGAGGGCGCATCTGGGCCGAGGGTGAAGTCGGCAAAGGGGCAACGTTTTCGTTTACGCTGTAGAGCCACGCTGTCATCCTGAGCGTAGCGAAGGATCTCGGCAGTCAGTTTTCGGGTCACGGATTTACGCACAACTGCAGAGATCCTTCGCTTCGCTCAGGATGACAGCCGCACGGAGCACGGACGCCGGACACTACCGGGAGGAACCGATGAACGAGAAGGCCATTCTGCTGGTGGAAGACAATCGGGATGACGAGGCGCTCACGCTCCGTGCGCTTCGCAAGAATAACATCATGAACGAAGTCGTGGTGGCTCGGGATGGAGCTCAGGCTCTGGACTATCTCTTCGGCGAGAATCAATACGCGGGCCGCGACGTCACGGACTGGCCCTCGGTGGTTCTGCTCGACCTGAGACTTCCGAAGATTACCGGCCTGGAGGTTCTGAGGAAGATCCGGAGCGACCAGCGCACCCGAAGCATGGCAGTAGTGGTTCTGACTTCTTCGAAGCAAGAGGAGGACGTGGCGGAGAGTTATGGTCTGGGTGTGAACAGTTATGTGCGCAAGCCGGTGGAATTCACGAAGCTGTTCGAGGCGGTGAGGCAGATCGGGCTTTACTGGCTGCTTTTGAACGAGGGTCCGATTCCGCCGCGAAGGAGATAGATGAGCACAGCTCTGAGGGTTCTTATCGTCGAAGACTCCCCGGACGACGCAGCCCTGGTCTTGCGGGAACTGCGCCGCGGCGGGTACGAGCCTGTCTCCGAGCGGGTCGAAACCGCGGAAGGAATGAGCACGGCCCTCGAGCGCGCCGAATGGGATGTCATCCTCTGTGATTACACGATGCCGCACTTTAGCGCCCTTGAGGCGCTCGAAACTCTGAAGTCGAAACAACTGGACATACCCTTCATCATCATTTCGGGCACCATCGGCGAAGAGACTGCGGTGCTTGCCTTGAAGGCTGGAGCGCAGGACTACTTGATCAAAGGCAGACTGGCGCGCCTTGTCCCGGCCTTGGAGCGCGAAATTCGGGAGGCCCATAGCCGCCTGGAACGCAAGCTGGCGGAAGCTGAGAATCGGAAGCTCGAAGAGCAATTCCACCAGGCGCAAAAAATGGAGGCGGTGGGCCGCCTGGCCGGGGGACTGGCGCACGACTTCAACAATTTCCTGAGCGCCATCAACGGCTACTGCCAAACGATGCTGAATACCTTAGATCGTTCCGATCCGACGCGAGCCTGGCTGGACGAGATCAAAAAAGCCGGCGACCAGGCGGCTTCCCTGATGCGCGAGTTACTCATCTTCAGCCGGCAGCCGGTGTTGGTGCCGCAGATTCTGGACTTGAACGAAGTCGTCGCCGGCGTCGAGAACATGCTGCGTCACTTGATCGGAAAAGGCGTCGAATTGGTAACCCTTCCCGGGCCGGCGCTCTGGCAGGTGAAAACCGATCCGGCCAGAATCAAGCAGGTCATCGTGAACCTGGTTGTTAACGCGCGGGACGCGATGCCCGAGGGCGGCAGGCTGACGATTGAAACCTCAAACGTCGAACTGGACGGCGCCTCTCGGCAAAGACGTCCGGCAGTTACGCCCGGCCAGTACGTGGTGTTGGCGGTGAGCGATACGGGGATCGGCATGGATGCGGAAACCCAGGCGCACGTCTTTGAGCCGTTCTTCACGACCAAGGAAGAAGGCAAGGGAACTGGGCTCGGCTTGGCGATGGTCTACGGCACGGTGAAACAGAGCGGCGGCGCCGTCTGGGTCGACAGTGAACCTGGCCAAGGCGCCATGTTCACGATCTACCTGCCTCGAGTCGAAGAACTCCCCGCCACTTCGGATGGCGTCGACGCACCTCGCCCTGACCTGCGCCGTGCGCAACTTCCTCCTTGCCGTCCGTAGCTCGCGTCGGGACTCTCCTGAAAAATTCGTGTCCGCCCAATCAGCGCTGCACGGAAATTCCGGTGACTTGAAGCCCCGCGAAACGCAAGACGGTGGCCGAATTTTGCGCTGTTCTTCATCGCCGGATATGGTACTCTAGCGGCGGCGTCCTGCCATGACTGATCTCGCTGTTGAGACGAACGGGCTATCGCGCCGCTTCGGAGAGTTGGAAGCGGTGCGCAAGGTTAACCTGCGCGTGGAAGCGGGTCAGTTCTTCGGATTTCTGGGCCCCAACGGTGCGGGGAAATCCACCACCATCAAGATGCTCACCGGCATGCTGGAGCCCACGGCGGGGCAGATTAGGATTCTCGGCCTCGATCTGGCCAAAGATCCCATCGGTGTGAAGAGCCAGATCGGCGTGGTGCCGGAAGGCCTTGCCCTTTTCGACCGTCTGACGGGGCCGGAATACCTCATCTTCGCCGGGCGAATGTATGGCCTCGATCGCGTTACCGCCGCCGAGCGCACGCGGGAGTTGCTCGACTTCATGGGCCTGGCCGATCGCACCAAGTCTTTAATTGTGGACTACTCGCATGGCATGAAGAAGAAGCTGGCGATGGCCGCGGCAGTCATCCACGGACCTAAGGTGCTTTTCCTTGACGAGCCCTTCGAAGGCGTTGATGCCATTGCCGCCGGCACCATCAAGGCCATGCTGAACCGCATGATCGCGCGCGGCGCCACCATCTTCCTCACTTCCCATGTGCTTGAGATCGTCGAGAGTCTGTGCAGCCACGTGGCCATCATCGATCGCGGCGAGCTGGTGGCCCAAGGCTCGATTGACGAGCTGCGTTCCGGCGCGTCGGCCCGGCGCGAGGATGGGCAGAAGCTTAGTCTGGAACAGATCTTTCTCGAGATTGTGGGCGGCGAGCGCGCCGCCGTACCGGAGCTTTCGTGGCTGGAGTGACCTCGGCGCCCGACAGATCCACCCAGCTCTTCCTGGTGGGCTGGCTGCGCTGGCGTCTTTTCGTGAACAGACTGCGGACCGCAACCGGCAAATTGAACCTGGCGGTCCAAATCATCACGAGCGCCGGCATGGGCCTAGGGGTACTTGGGTTCGGGTTCGCCCTGGGTCTGGGCAGTTGGTATGCGATCAGCAAGGCCAAGCCCGCATTGCTTACGACTGAGCTGTGGCTGGTGTTTCTGTTTTGGCTGTTCTTCCCCCTGGTCATCTCGGGTTTTGGCGCGGAATCTGACCCGGTTTCGCTGCTGCGGTTCCCGCTCCGGTACTCCACGTTTGTGTTGCTGGCTTTGGCACACGGAGTCTTTGATCCCGTGGCCGCCGCTTGCCTCTACTGGCTTGCCGCGATGCTCCTCGGCATCGCCGTCGCGTCATTCGGCGCTCTCGCGTGGGCGATCCCCGCTTTCGCGGGGCTCGCGCTGCTCAACCTGCTGCTCAATCGGGCTATTTACGCCTGGCTCAGCCGCTGGATGGCCGAGCGCCGCACGCGCGAAATCTTGGGCGCGATGGGCATCCTCCTGGCGATCAGCGGCCAGTTCATAGGGCCCCTCACTCGGCGCTATGGCCATCTGGCACTGCCGTGGGTTTCGCGCCTGGTTCTGGCTGCGCGCTTCCTGCCCCCCGCCATAGCGGTGTCAACGATTGCGGCTGGACGCGGGGGCTCGGGAGGCAAGGCGTGCGCTGAGCTTGCGGGTCTCCTGATTTACAGTGGGATTCTAGGGTGGCTGCTCGCCGTTCGCTTGCGCGCTGAGTATCGCGGCGAAAACTTGAGCGAGGCGCCTCGCCCGTCCGTCGAAGTTCACGCCCCTGTGCGCGCGGGTTGGAGCGTGACAGGAATGTCCCCCATCGTGGTGGCCTTGTTCGAAAAGGACCTGCGCTATCTTCTTCGCAACATCATGGGGTATCTCACGTTGCTGATGCCGGTCGTCGTCATCGTCGTCGCAAGTATGGGGCGTCATGGCAGTCGGGACCCCAAGGTAACGGGTTTCATGCTGGGCCCCTCGACCTACTTCCCCATGGGCGTCGCTTACGTTTTGCTTACCATTGTGGGTCTTGCCTTTAACAGCATGGCCTATGACGGACCCGGGTTGCCTTTGCTTTTCGTGGCGCCCATCCGGTTCCGTGACGTGATGGTGGCGAAGAATCTGCTTCACACGATGATACTCGTGGCCGAAGTCATCCTCGTTTTTGTGATGGTCCAATTCGCCGCGGGCCCTACACCCTCGCGAGTGGTGGGATTGACCCTGGCAGGGGCGCTTTGGGCGCTGCTCTTGAACTTGACGGCCGGCAACCTGATCTCGCTTTACTTTCCACGCAAAATGAAGCTCGGGCAGATGCGACGGCAACACGCGTCGGGCCTGGCTACGCTGGTCAGCATGGGAGTTCAAGCGTTCGTGGCCGGAGTGGCTGCAGCCTTGTACTTTCTTTCGCGCTGGGCGGGAAATACGGCCTGGTGCGGAATTGGCTTCCTGGGGCTCGCCGGCATAACCTGGCTGGCCTATCGACGCGTGCTCAGTCTCGTCACTGGCATCGCCTGGAAGCGGCGCGAGGCGTTGCTCGCCGAGTTGTCGGGGCCTGACTGAAGGACATCCTCAGTGTCTCGTCGAGTAGCACAGGCACTCCTGCCTGTACCCCGAATGACGCTAAGAAGCGAAGCACAGGCATGAGTGCCTGTGCTACGGTGTGGTCTGCCATCTCGCGCCTCTTTAAACGGCTGCAAAACTCCGAGTCAAGTCCTGCCGCGGATTGCCGATGGGATAAGCTGAGTCGCGAGCGAGCGTACGCGCGGCTGTTGTTGTGATTAAGTCCAGCAGCCACCAGGTTCACGCCCGTACAGGACTGTGGCAACTCCGTTCGAACGCATTCGTTTCGCAAGACTCCTCGAGGCCTGGGAAAGACGGACGTGCCGTGATTTCCATAAAGAAATACCTTGACCTGGATCAGAACGAACTGAGCAAATTCCGCCAGCCGACCGCTGACGAACTTCTGTCGGGCATGCTGGAGGCTTACCGAGCCGTGCTCGGCGGCATGGGGAACAGCGCGTTTCAGGCCTGTCCGGCTGTAGGCGCGGACCTTCAACGCCGCCTGATGCTGCTGGCTGAAGACATTACCAAAGCCCTCACCCTTGCCCTCATCCGCAACACGGAGGGTGAGGTTGAACAACACCTTCAATCCTGGGGAGAGCAGACAGCCGGGTACTTACAGCAGCGGGCGGCAGACGTCAAGGAGATCGTCCTGGTGTTGGCATGCGCGGCGGAATCGGTGACGGAGCGCGACCAGCGTTACGCCACCCACTTTACCGAATTCACCAAGCGCCTCCAATCGCTCGCCAAACTCGAAGACTTGCCGGAACTCAGGGCTGCGGTGGTGAGCGGGGCCAAGGAACTGAAAACCTGTGTGGACAAGATGCAGCAGGAAAGCCGTGAATCCGTGGCGGCGCTGCAAACCAAGGTTACAACTTACCAGGCCAGACTCGAGGATGCCGAGCAGCGCGCCTCGCGCGATTCCTTGACAGGACTCGATAATCGCCAGGGAGTGGAATCCAAGGTACAACGCTGGACCGCCACCCAGCAGCGTTTCTGCGTGGCTATGCTGGACCTCAACGGATTTAAAGAGGTCAACGACCTTTACGGGCACGAAGCGGGCGACGATCTGCTGCGCCAATTCTCCGCCGAACTGCGGTCGACCTCGCGCGCTAGCGACGTCGTCGGCCGGTGGGGCGGTGATGAGTTCATCGTAGTGCTCGACGGGTCGCTGGCGGATGCTCAGGCGCGCGTGCAGCGAATCCAGGAATGGGTTCTGGGCAGCTATACGGTTCAGAACCTCTCCGAGGATTCCAAAATCGACATGAGCGCCGCCGTCGGCCTGGCCGAATGGCAACCAGGAGAAACCTTGAAAGAGGTCGTGGCGCGCGCCGACGCGCTCATGTACCAGGAAAAAAAGCGCCTCACGCAAGAGAGAAAGACCCCCGAGACGCGAGTGGCTTAATCACCCTCCCGCCAGCTTCAGAGCGTTTCGACTCGAAGCACCGCCCATCACGGTAATGTGACTGCCAACCACGCGCCGATTTGTGTATACTGCGGTGGGCAAGCGGCCCCGAGCGACGTTCTGCTATGGCGGTCCTTCGCCGCGAGGAACCACTCCGGCATGTGGCCACGAAGAGCATTCGCGGTTTTTCTTGGTTTGACATTCTGCGCTCAGGCGGGCGTGGCGCAGGCTCCGCTTGCGGGGCCAAACTGGGTGGGATCATGGGCGGCTGCCCAGCAAGTTCCGGAGTCGAGTAACTCTCTCGCGCCCGGGGACCTGCAAGACGCCACGTTGCGCCAGGTGGTGCATCTTTCGATCGGTGGCGAAGCCCTGCGTGTACGAATCTCTAACGCATTCGGCACGGCGCCGCTCGAGTTTACGTCCGTGCACATCGCCCGGCCGGCTGCGGCGGCATCGCCTCGCATCGACGCCTCGACCGACCGCGCACTGACGTTTTCCGGACGCTCGGACGTCAGCATTCCCGCCGGCGCCGATTTTATTTCCGACCCTATTGCGTTTGCGGTGGCGGCGCAGTCCGATCTCGCCGTCACCTTCCATGTCGGCCAGCCCCCGGCGGTCGAGACCAGCCATCCGGGATCACGCGCCACCTCTTACCTCGTGCACGGCGATCATGTCGCTGACGCGGACTTGCCGGGAGCCATCACCTTCGAACATTGGTTCAACATCTCCGGCGTGGAGGTAAGCGCAGCGCCCGGGGCCGCGGCCATCGTCGCGCTGGGCGACTCGATCACCGACGGGCGCGGCTCCACAACCAACGGCAACGACCGCTGGCCCGACGACCTGGCGCGTCGATTGCTCACCGCGCTGCCCTCGCGGTGCCTTGCAGTTCTCAACCAGGGCATCGGAGGGAACCGCCTGCTGCTCGACGGTCTGGGTCCGAACGCTCTCGCCCGCTTTGACCGCGACGTGCTGGCCGAGCCTCGAGTGCGCTACCTGATCGTTCTGGAAGGGATCAATGATATCGGCACATTCGGCCTGGCGGGCAACACCGCGCGAACAGCGCATGACCGTCTCGTGGGTTGTATCATCGCCGCTTACAAGCAGATCGTGCTGCGCGCTCACGCTCACGGCATTCGCGTTTTCGGCGGCACGCTCACGCCCTTCGCCGGGTCCGCCTACTCCAAGCCCGGACCGATGGGCGAAGCCGATCGAGCTGCCGTGAATCAATGGATTCGGGTTCCCGGCCATTTCGACGCGGTGATTGACTTTGACAAGGCGCTTCGCGGCCCGCGACAGCCGGAGCGGCTTCTGCCGGCGTTCGACTCGGGCGATCACCTTCACCCTTCGCCCGCGGGATATCGCGCCATGGCGGACGCCGTTCGCCTCGCGGATTTTACGCCCTAGTGCAGTCCGTGCGATTTGGAGGATTCCATGAGATTTGCGATTCCTAAGCTCCAGGCCCCGTACGTTCTGGTTTTGACCGGCAGCGCATTGTCGTGCAGCCTCCTCTTCGGCCAGTCTGCGCCCGCCTTGCAGCAGTCCGCCTGTCAGCCCGTCACTTACACTGCCGAGCAGGATCATCAGAACATGCAGGAGCAGCTTGGCATCACGGCGCTGCGTCCGGGGGCAAGCGGCGACGAGAAGGCGCCGAATCACGCCAACTATGATGAGTCGAAGGCCAATCCATTTCCGATTCTGCCCGATCCATTGACGCTCAAGAACGGCCAAAAGGTGACGACGCCGGACATGTGGTGGCACGAGCGGAGGCCCGAGATCGTGGAAGACTTCGAGCGCGAGGTTTACGGCCGCGTTCCGGCGAACCTGCCGAAGGTGACGTGGTCGGTGAAGGCGGTCGATAAGGAGAGGATCGGATTCAATCCCGTCATCGCCAAAGAGGTGATTGGCCACGCAAACAACTCTGACTGCCCTGCCATTGACGTGAATATCCGTATGACCTTAGTGACGCCCGCGAATGCGAAGGGGCCGGTTCCAGTTTTGATGATGTTCGGCCGCAGCGGTTTTCCTGCGCCTAACCAGCCCTCGCCGGAGGAACTGGAGCGAATCAACTCGGCGCTGAAGGCGCTGCTGTTTCAGCAGGATCCTTCGCTGCGCGAGGTTTTCGAGAGGCATCCTGCCTATCAACTGGAAACTCCGCCTCCATTTCAAATGCCGCAGTTCAACGCTGACGGCAGTCCGCCCCCGACCTGGCAACTGATCGCGGACGGGTGGGGCTTTGCCACCCTCGACACTGCCAGCATCCAGGCCGATGACGGGGCTGGAATGACGCGGGGCATCATCGGCCTCGTCAACAAAGGCCAACCTCGCAAACCTGACGACTGGGGCGCCTTGCGCGCCTGGGCTTGGGGTGCCGGACGCGCGCTCGACTATCTCGAGACCGACCCGGCGGTGGATGCGAAGCATGTGGGCATCGAAGGCGTCTCGCGTTTTGGGAAGGCGGCGCTGGTTACCATGGCCTTCGACCAGCGCTTTGCCATGGTTCTGGTAGGTTCTTCCGGTAAAGGCGGCTCAACGCTGCTGCGTCGAAACTTCGGCGAAGCGGTAGAGAATCTCACCGGCGGCGAGTATTACTGGATGGCCGGCAACTTCATGAAGTACGGCGCCTCGGACGCCGCGTTCGGCAGCAAAAATGCCGGAGACCTGCCAGTGGACTCTCACGAACTCATCGCCTTGTGCGCGCCGCGCCTGACGTTCATTAGCTACGGAGTGCCGGAAAATGGCGACGCCAAGTGGCTCGACCAACGGGGCAGTTTCATGGCAACTGTAGCGGCAAACCCTGTTTTTGCCCTCCTGGGGGCCAAGGGGCTGGGGGTCTCCGAAGACTACCACACCGCCATGATGCCGCCTGTCAACGTCGGTCTGCTCGATGGCCAGTTGGCCTGGCGGCAGCACGACGGCGGACACACCGACGCACCCAATATCAAGTACTTTCTGACATGGGCCGACGCACTCATCGGCCACTCGCGGCCTGAATAGCGTGAGGTCAACCTTCCGACGAGCAGGGGCGGTTCGCGAACCGCCCCTACAAATCAAGTCTGCATTACTCGGCTACAAAATGAATAATTTGAAAATCCACCGTTGATAAGTTAGTCTAATCGCGGCAAACGCGCCTTTGCGCGGGCGCGACATGCCATTAAGAGTCTCACGGAGACAAGGAATGGAGCCGCCTTCGACTCTCACAGATCCGCAGGCCGTAACTCGCGCTCCGATCTTCGCTTGGGGTGGGTTGCTGGAGAGCCTTCGTCCCCAGCAGTGGGTCAAGAACGGCTTCGTCTTCGCGGCTTTGATATTTTCCCGCAGCATCATTGACTGGCACCGGAACGTGCGCGTCATGGCGGGCGCCTTCCTGTTCTGTCTCATCTCCAGCGCAGTTTATCTGCTCAACGACATCCTTGATGCGCCGGAGGACCGGAAGCACCCCCTGAAAAGACTGCGGCCCCTGGCGTCGGGGAGGCTGGGGGTGGGCACTGCGGCCATAGCCGCGATAACACTGGGGTTGGTCGCTCTCGGCGGTGCGTGGGCGCTCGACCATACGTTCTTCTTCATCATGGCGGCCTACGGCGCCATCAACGTGCTCTATTCCTGGGTGCTGAAGCGTGTAGTCCTCCTCGACGTCTTCGTCATCAGCGCCGGCTTCGTCTTGCGGGTGGTGGCCGGCGGAGTGATCATCCACGTCGAGATCTCACCTTGGCTCATCGTGTGTGCTACCCTGCTCGCCTTGTTTCTCGCGCTGAGCAAGCGCCGTCATGAACTGGTTGTCTTGGGAAAAGAGGCGGGCAACCATCGCTCGATCCTGTCGAAATACTCGCCGTATTTTCTGGACCAGCTTATTGGGATTGTTACCGCATCCACCGTAATGTCCTACGCGCTCTACACGCTTTCGAGCGACGTACAGGTTAAATTTCCCGGCAAGCGGCTTGACCTCACCATTCCTTTTGTTCTTTTTGGGATTTTCCGTTATCTCTATCTCGTGCATCAGAATGAAGAAGGAGGCAACCCAACGCGGTTGTTCTTGACGGACTCCGTGCTGCTCTCGGTCGTGCTATTCTGGGCGGCGAGCGTGATCTTCATCATATATCTCTAAAGGCTGTTCCCCTCGCTGTTGAGGAGACCCAAGGGGTGGTTGAGTTGCCTGCTTTGATATGTGCGCGTCAACCCAGTTCCCGTCCTCTATTGGCAGGGGAGTTCTCGTTATTGCTCGGAAAGAGCGCGTAGGGGCGGTTCGCGAGCCGCCCCTACACAAAACGTCGATATGGTGGACAACTTCATAACTCAACCACTCTCCGGCTGGGGACGATTTCCGGTCGAGACTTGTAATGTCTATCGCCCCGAAAGCCGGGGGCAACTGGCGGCCATTCTGGAATCCAGTTCCCAGCCGTCCTTGATATCGTACGGCTTGGGACGCAGTTACGGCGATGCGCCGCTCAACGCGCAAGGCGGAGTCATCTGTGGCGCCCGGCTCAACCGCTTTCTCGCCTTCGATGCGCAGAGCGGCGTGCTGGAATGTGAAGCGGGCGTGAGCCTGGCTGAAATCCTCCGCTATTTTCTGCCTCGCGGGTTCTTCTTACCGGTAACGCCAGGGACCAAGTTTGTGACTGTTGGCGGAGCGATCGCCGCCGACGTGCACGGTAAGAATCATCATCAAGATGGCACCTTCGGGAATTTTGTTTTGGATTTCAAGTTATTAACGCCCAAGGGCGACACCCTCTCCTGCTCAGCGAGTGATAACCGCGAAGTGTTCTGGGCGACGCTGGGGGGAATGGGACTGACAGGCGTCATTCTCAGCGCCAGGATTAAGCTGCGGCCCGTCGCCTCAGCGTGGATGCAAGTGGATTACCAGCAGGCGGCAAGCCTTGAGGACGCGCTTGGAAGCATGACCGAGTCCGACATTCATTACCAATACTCGGTAGCCTGGATTGACTGCCTGGCAACCGGCTCGCACATGGGAAGGGCCGTCTTGATGAGAGGTAATCACGCCCCGGCAAGGGAATTGCCGGCGAGCATCAGGGATCCCTTGGCCGAACCCCGGCGCCGCCGGTGGACGCTGCCCTTCGATTTTCCCTCGCTGGCCTTGAACAGTCTTACGGTGCACGCGTTCAACACCGTTTATTACAATGTGCATCGAAATGCTCTCCGCCAACTCGTTGACCTGGAGACTTTCTTTTATCCACTCGATGCGATTCATCATTGGAACCGCCTGTATGGGCGCAGGGGCTTTGTTCAATATCAGTCGGCTCTGCCTTTGGCAGGGGGACTCGAGGGACTCACGAAAGTCCTGACGCGGCTGTCGCAATCGCGCCGCGCTTCCTTTCTCGCAGTCCTGAAGCGTTTTGGGAAATCGAACGCCGGCCCGCTCTCTTTTCCGATCGAAGGTTACACCTTGGCCTTGGATCTTCCCGTCGCGAGCGGCCTCGTTCCTTTGCTGCGAGAATTGGATGGGCTGATTTTGGATTATGGCGGCAGAATTTACCTGGCGAAGGACGCGTTGATGACCGCCCCGGCTTTTGCCGCAATGTACCCGAAGTTGGAACAGTTCAGAGAGATCAAGAACCGGCTCGATCCGCGCGGTCTGTTCTCTTCATCCCAGGCGCGGAGGCTGGGGATTGTTCAAGAATGACGTAGCGCGGGCGTCCCGCCCGCCGTCGCGGGAGCGTCTCGCTCCCGTATGAACTCGCGGGTAGAGCCTGTCCTGGGCGGAGCGAAGGAATGCCCGCGCCACAGCGGGCGAGACGCCCGCGCTACAATTTCCGCGCCAGGCGAGATGCCTCCGCTTCAAGAAAGGATACACAGGCTTGTCAACTGTACTAATTCTGGGCGCAACTTCGGGTATTGCCTCCGCCCTGGCAAAAGAGTTTGCGGCGCATCAGTTCGATCTCGTTCTGGGCGGCCGCGATCGAGACGAATTGAACGCGCTCGCCTCCGATCTCAGCCTTCGCAATTCGGTTCGCGCCGGCATTCTTCCCTTCGATGCCCTCGACACACAAACCCATGCCTCAAGCTTGCGCTCTTTTCTTGCGGAGGCGAGCAACGCTCTGGAGGGCGCCGTGGTTTGCATTGGCTACCTGGGCGATCAGGTCAAGGGCCAAAGCGATTGGGAAGAAGCTCGCCTGATTCTCGAGACCAATTTCACCGGGTGCGTTTCCGCCGTCAATATTCTCGCCAACCATTTCGAAGCCAGGCGGGCGGGTTTTATCTGCGCCCTCTCTTCGGTGGCGGGCGACCGCGGACGGCAGAGCAATTATCTCTACGGGGCTGCGAAGGCGGGGCTGAGCGTCTATCTTCAGGGTTTGCGGAATCGGTTATTCCCAGCGGGCGTCAAGGTAATTACCGTCAAGCCGGGATTTGTGGACACGAGCATGACCTACGGGCGTCCGGGGATGTTCCTGGTTGCCTCGCCGGAGAACGTGGCGCAAGGCATCTTCAAGGCGATCGTCAAGGGCAAGAGCGTGGTTTACTTGCCGTGGTTTTGGCGTCCCATCATGCTCATCGTCCGTTTGATTCCCGAAGCGATCTTTAAAAGGCTGCGAATGTAGGGAGACGGCTTGAGGTCTGCTCAAGGTGCGGCACGAGCTGACGAGGGAATGAACTCTGCGCCGGTGGCCTGAATTGATTCGTAGCGCGGACCTTTTCAGGCTGCGGAATAACGCTTGGACGTTGTCATTCTGAGCGCAGCGAAGAATCTCGGCAGTGGTAATTTCAATGAACTACGGAGATCCTTCGTCGCGTTCGGCTCCTCAGGATGACAGTAAAACGGGTCTTTCCGCAGCCTGTTTAGGCCGGCATTTGCCGACCTGAAGGTCGGCGCTACGTTCGAACGAGGAGCGAGCCCTGCCGCCAAGTTGACATCACTCCAGGTGGTGATTAACCTAGCTTGAGAGGGGTAATGGATATCTTCTCTGAAATTGCGAAGCTCAGAAGGGAAGGGCGCAAGGCGGCGCTGGCTACCATCATCCAGGTGCAGGGCTCCATTCCAAGCTATGAGAGCGCCAAGATTCTGATCCGCGACGATGGCTCGATTGTGGGCACGGTGGGCGGCGGTTGCGTCGAGGCGGAAGTGTGGTCCGCGGCACAGGAGGTCATGCGCGAAGAGAAGCCGCGCCGCCTGCACTTCAACCTGAACGCACAGCCCGAATATGACAACGGGTTGGTGTGCGGCGGGTCGCTGGATATCTTCGTCGAGCCCATCCTGGCCACTCCTACGCTTTATCTCTTCGGCGGCGGGCACGTTTCGCTTGCCGTTTCGAAGATGGCCGGCCTCGTGGGGTTCGATGTGATCGTTTCGGACGACCGGGCGGCGTTTGCCAACCCCGACCGCTTCCCGGAAGCGGTCGAAACCCACGCCGGTCCTTGGGCAGAGACTTTCCAGCAGCTCAAGATCAACAAACTGTCTTACCTGGTGCTGGCCACACGCGGGCACAAGGGCGACCTGGATTGCCTCCGGTGGGCGATCACAACTCCGGCGCATTACATCGGGATGATTGGCAGCAAGCGGAAGCTTATCGAGGTCTCGAAGGTGCTGGAAGGTGAAGGCGTGCCGGCGGAAAAGCTTGCACGCGTCTATTCACCTGTCGGGCTTGATATCGGGGCGCTGACGCCCGAGGAGATCGCGGTCTCGATCGTGGCGGAACTGATTGCCGTAAGGCGCCAAGCCTCGTCACCCTACGCCTCTCTCTCGCACAAACCGAAGGCTGTCGAGATCAGCACCGCCCCTCAGTCTCTTCCACGCTGAGTGGGGGATTAAGGGGTGGCGCCATCCTATGATTGCCGGACTAATCCTCGCTGCCGGCGAGTCCTCCCGCATGGGAACCCCCAAGGCCACACTCGCCTATCGCGGCCGCACATTCCTCGAAGCGATCGTGGAGACGCTTCGCGAGGGTGGGCTCGAGCGCATACTCGTTGTACTGGGCCATCAAGCGGCGGAGATTCAGCCGCGGGTTCACTCTGCGCAGGTCGTCATCAATCCTGATTATCGGTCCGGCCAGACATCGTCCCTGCAAGCGGGATTGCGGGCGTTAATCGCAGACGATACCGAGGCTGTGCTCCTCTGTTTGGTGGACCATCCTGCGGTATCAACGGAGACGGTGAGAATGATGGCTTCGGCTTTCCGGGAGTGCGCCGCTCCGGTCGTGATCCCTACCTATCACGGTCGCCGGGGACATCCAGTGCTCATAGGACGTCATCTCTTCGAGGAGTTATTGGCGTTGACCGCTGGCGCCGGAGCCGATTCGGTGGTGCGGAAATATCGCGCTGCGACCAAGTTCGTCGAGGTCGAAGACGAAGGCATAATCATTGACGTGGACGACCCCGAAAGCTACCGGCGGCTGATTTCCCAACTGTGAGAACGCACGAAAGGACCACGGGCCTTATCATTCTGAGCGGAGCGGAAAATCTCCACAGTTGCCGTTTCAGTCTGTTGTCAGGCCTTCAGCTCGCGCCAGCCGTTTCTGCCGCTCGTCAAAGGTCCAGAAGCGATCGGCCCTTAACTCGAGTGCAGAAGCCACGTGTAAACCATCGAGCGTTCGAATGCCCATTCGCGCTGCGTGGCGGCGCCCCAATTGAGCGCAAAGGTCAAACGCCTCGTCGGGCAGTGCAGTTTCTGTCCACAGACCGCTCGCTCTGTGTTGCTGAAACCGCTCGTGCAGGCGGTCGGCTTCCCTTCGGGACAACAGCTTCCGAAAGACGTGCTGCTCGACGGCGTGGGTCCACTCAGCCACGTGAAGCGGTGTCAGCCAGAGGCTGGGGTGCGAGGCCACACGCCGCTCCGCCTCGGCTGAGTGCCGATCAGTCAAATAGAGTGAGACCAGAAAGCTCGTGTCTGTGTAGATGCTCAATAGCGGCCCCGCTCCTCGATTAGCAGGTCAGCCCCCGGAAGCACGCGTTCGCCGATGATCTCCTTACGCAGTGCGGCGAAGTCCGGCCAGTCGGAGGGTTGCGAGTGGGTGCGGTGGGGAACAATACGCGCGATCACCCGGTCTCGCTCCCGGAGTTCTACGGTTCTGCCGGCACGCAGCCAGGCCTTCAGCCGGCGTGTGTCCCGGAGCTGGCGAATGTTCACACTAGGCATAGTGATATTGTGACACACGCTGTGCCACAAAGTCAATCGCTGGGTAGTGTTCTAATTTGGCCCGTAACGCCGGCTTCCTGCCGGCAATGGAGCCGCCAAGATGGCGGCGCTACGAGCAAATTAGGACAGCACCAATCGCTGAGATAGCGGCAATTGATTTTGCCGCCGTTTTGATTTACCCTCCTTCGCAAAGTCTGACGAGTTGCAGACTTCCAGTGCTAAAATCACTTCCCTTATATGAGCAGCGAAGCGGTCACCCATTCCTCGGCGGGTCGTTGGTTGGTGGCGGTGGCAGTGATGTCCAGCGCGATCATGGAAGTGCTGGACACCTCCGTGGTCAACGTCAGCCTGCCGCACATCGCGGGCAGCCTGTCGTCCACCGTCGATGAATCCACTTGGGTCCTGACCTCTTACCTGGTTGCCAACGCGATTGTTCTTCCCATCACCGGCTGGCTGTCGAACTACTTCGGCCGGCGGCGATTGCTGTTGACGGTGGTGACAGGGTTCACGGTCTCGAGCCTTTTGTGCGGCATCGCTCCGAATTTGCCGGCGCTGATTCTTTTTCGTGTACTGCAAGGCACTACTGGCGGAGGGCTGCAGCCGATTTCCCAGGCCGTTCTGCTGGAGGAATTCCCCGGCGCCGAGCGCGGCAAGGCCATGGCGTTTTGGAGCATGGGCATTATTGCCGCGCCCGTCCTCGGCCCTACTCTCGGCGGTTGGATTACCGACACTTATTCGTGGCGCTGGGTTTTCTATATCAACCTCCCCATCGGCATCGCCAGCCTGATCATGATTGGGCTGTTTGTTACCGACCCGCCGTACCTGCGGCGCGGCAAATTGCGCGCCGACGTTTGGGGGTTTGGGATGTTGGCGGTGGGCATGGGGGCGCTGCAGATCATGCTGGATAAGGGCCAGGAGGATGATTGGTTCGGAAGCCGCTTCATCATTTCGTTGGCAGTTTTGGCCGCCGTTTTTCTGGCGGCATTCGTCATTCGCGAATTGATCACCGATCAGCCCATCGTGCATTTCCGGCTTTTGAAGTTTCGCAGTTTTGGGGCAGGCATCGTATTGGTCACGCTGCTCGGGTTCGTACTTTACGGCAGCCTGGTGACATTACCTTTATTCATGCAAACTCTGCTCGGGTGGACGAGTGCGACTGCAGGTCTTTGGACCAGTCCGCGCGGTATTGCCACGGCTTGCTGCATGCCCCTGGTGGGATACCTGCTGGGTCGTGGGTGGGACGGGCGTTGGATGCTGGTGGTTGGCTTCACGGTCGCAGGCATTGCTTTCTTCGGCTACTCGCACATGGACCTGGACTCCGGCACTTGGGATATCCTCACACACCTGCTCAACCAAGGGGCCGGGCTGGCATTCGTTTTTGTTCCCTTGACCGTTCTTACCATGGATCAGATTCCAAAACATGAGACCGGCTATGCCACGAGCCTTTATAGCGTGATGCGAAATGTCGGCTCGAGCATGGGCGTTTCTTTCGTCACCACCTGGATTGCCCGGCGCTCCCAGTTCCATCAGTCGCTGCTCGCCGCGCATGTAACGGACATCAGCCCCACCACCCGCCAAGCCCTGGAACAAGCTCAAGGCATGTTCCTGCGGGGTGGTGCCGACCCTGTCACCGCAAGTCACCGCGCCCAGGCGATGCTCTATGGAGCGGTGCAACAGCAGGCAACCTTGTTGAGCTTCCTGAGCGTTTTTCGGTTGATGGGCTTCCTGTTTCTGCTCATTATCCCGTTGGTGTTGCTCTTTCAACGACAACGAAAGCATACCGCAGGGTCATAAGAGTCTGTGTGGAAACTTGATTAGTCTGTCATTCCGAGAAACCGCAAGCGACGAGGAATCTCGCACTGCCTTGAAATCGCCTGTCATTCCGAGCGGAGCGAGGAATCTCGCCCTGGTTCCTGTTCAGTGATCCACTCTACGCAGAGCGAGATTCCTCGCTTCGCTCGGAATGACACCCTGAATTCGGAATGACGCCCTAAATAGGGTTCTCACACAGACACATAAGCCGTCCCGTTACCCGTTCGGCCAGAACACAAAAAACTTGTATTTTTCTGGGGGATTCAGAATACTCTAAGTATCAGGTTAAAGGGCTTGAGGACGATGCGCAGTGGCAGGATCTCTCTAGTGTTCGTTCTGTTACTTGTCTGCCTCCCGGCAGTTTCGCTGGCGCAGGGGAGGATTCAAGGGACGGTCTCGAACGGCACTGATGGCCAGCCGGCAGCGAACCAGACGGTGCAGTTGCTGCTCCCACGAGGCGGGATGCAGCGCGTGGCGTCGGTTACGACCGACGCGAGCGGACGCTTTGTTTTTCCCTCCGCCAACATCGACCCGACGTCATTTTACTTGGTGCAGGCGTCTTATCAGGGAGTGGACTATAACGCCCCGGCGCAATTTGACCCGGAGGGAACTGCCACCATCAGCATTACCGTATACGACTCCTCCGCCACTGTGCCGCCACTGCGCATTCAATCGGCGCGCGTAGTCGTTCATGCCCAGGGCAGCAAGGCCCACGTGCAGGAGATGTTTGCAGTCCTGAATGCGAGCGACCCTCCACGCAGCTATGTCAACCCGGCTGGGACATTCCAGTTTCATCTGTTGCCAGGCACCGCCGAGCCGAATGCAGCCGTGGCAGGGCTGATGAACATGCCGTTGCCGCAGGCAGTGAGCGCCGGGAAAGGCCGCGGAGATTATTTCCTCCAGTATCCTCTCAAGCCCGGCGTGAGCGTCGTCATGGTTGCCTACGATGCGGATTACGCTTCGAACCATCTCGAGTTGGGTGACTCGTATCCGTATCCCATCACCAACGCTGAACTGTTGGTTTCACCTCTGGGCCTGACGGTGGATTCGACCCTCTTTACCCCTGCAGGAAGTGACGCCGAAACGAGCAGCGAGCGGTATGTTGCCTCGGGAGTAGTTCAGGGGGCGAAGCTTGAAGCCCGCTTGAGCGGCGAAGCCCGCGCCGACAATGCGGGGGGCGAAGGAGCAGAGTCGGGCCAGGCGCAGGCGCAAGTCCAGATCCTCCCTAACCCCATCACCCGGCTGGGCGTTCCCTTGCTTGCCTGCTTCTTGTTGCTGTTGCTGTGGGCGCTCGGCATTCGCTTGGCCAAGGAGTGGCCACGATTTAGGGAACAGCAGAAGACGAGCTCGGTGCAAAAAGAGCTCGCGGCCACAGTGGAAGCGTTGTTTAATTCTCTGGCCGATCTCGATGAACTCTTTGCCGAGGGCAAGGTACCCGACAAACAGTATTGGAAAGAGCGGCTGGACCTGAAGGCGCGATTAACCGCGACGCTGAAGAAAGCATCGCCCGTGCTGCTCGAATCTTATGCCACCCGACACACCTCCTCCCGCTAGGGCTGGCCTCGAACTTCGAAACGTCTCCAAGTATTTTGGCGACCTTGCGGCGCTGGTGGGCGCACAGTTGCGCGTAGGGCCGGGCGAGTCAATTCTGCTATACGGCCCCAACGGCGCAGGGAAGACAACCCTCCTCCGCGTCCTGGCGACAATTGCGCGTCCGAGCGAGGGCGAGGTCTTCTTCGACGGCAGAAACGTCCGGCAACACGCTGCTGCGGCGAAAGCGGCCATGGGGTTTGTTTCTCACTCGACTTTCCTCTACGGCGATTTAACGGTGCGCGAGAACCTGGAGTTCTTTAGCACGTTGTTCGCGTTGCCGGAAGCTGAAAAGAAGATCGCTGCCGCGCTGGAGCTCTTCACTCTTGGAAACCGGGCCCATACGCAGGTGCGGAAACTCTCCCGCGGCTTGCAGCAGCGCGTCTCGCTGGCCAGGGCTCTTTTGCACGAGCCGAAGTTTTTGTTGTTGGACGAGCCTTTCACGGGGCTGGATGCCGCTTCCGTGGCCACACTCGAGACCCTGATGCGTCAACTTCCGGCCGAGGGAAGAACGGTGGTATTCTCCACTCACGATTTCGAACGCGGCGCTGCGCTGGCGCGAAGACTCGTGAAATTGGAGGCTGGAAGGATTCGCTACGATGGCCCCTTCGAAGGCAGTAGTCAGGAGCCAGGAGTCAGAAGTCAGTAGGCGGAAGACACCAAGCACGAGGCAGAAAGCAGAAGGCAGAAAGCAAGGCAGAAGCTAGCATCCAGAGGTCGAAATTGAATGAACAGTCCTCTCCCGTGGGGAGAGGGTGTCGCGCTCCGGCGCTTTCATCAGCCGGAGCGTGACGGGTGAGGGGTTTCTTCCTTTCGAGTGAAGCGGTTTTGTCATTCCCCTGAATCCCGAATCCTGAATTCTACGCCCGTGCACAGCCTCAAGATTATCGCGGCAGTTCTCACCAAGGACCTCCGATTGGAATGGCGCAATCGGGAGACGCTGGCCTCCGTGTGCGTCTTCGGCATCCTGGTGGTCTTCCTATTTAACTTTGCCTTTGAGCCGGGACGCGAAGAATCTCTGCGCCAGCTTCCCGGACTGTTGTGGGTGGCATTTGCATTTGCGGGCGTGCTGTGTTTCAACCGATCGTTCGCATTGGAACGCGAGAATGCCTGCCTGGAAGGGATGGCGCTTGCCCCGGTAGATCCTGGTTTGGTTTATCTGGGCAAGATGCTGGCCAACTTGATCTTTCTGTGCATTGCAGAAGGCGTCATCGTTTTCGCCGCGAGCCTCTGGTATAATTTCTCGTTTGTACCTTCGCTCAAGTGGTTCGGGTTGATCACATTCTTGTGCACGCTGGGCTACGTGGCGGTGGGCACGACGTTCGGGGCCGTCGCCGCCAACCTCCACATGCGCGAAGTCATGTTGCCGGTGTTGCAGTTTCCTGTTGCCCTTCCGATCTTCATCGCAGGAATCGAAGCTTTCACGGGGGCGCTTAAAGGTGATCCACCCTCAAGTTACATGAGCTGGGTTAAGCTTGCGGCGGGCATCGCAGTGATTTTCGTCGTGCTGTCATATCTGCTGTTCGAGTACGTTTTAGAAGAATAATGGGGAAAACACTCCCGACAGTCCATCTGCTCGTGACGCTGGCCTGGATGCTCCTGGCGTTCTGGATGATCTTTCTCTATGCGCCGCAGGAGCTCACCATGGGCGAGGTGCAACGGATTTTTTACATCCATGCGCCGTTGGGTTGGGTGGCGGGGACGGCCTATACGATCGTTTTCATCAGTAGCGTGACGTACCTCTCGAAACGCTCCCCGCTCGCCGATGACCTTGCGCACGCCTCCGGAGAAGTCGGATTCATTTTCTGTTCGAGCCTCCTCTTCACGGGTCCGTTATGGGCAAAGCCGGTCTGGGGCATTTGGTGGACTTGGGACCCTCGGCTTACGCTGACCTTCGTTCTCTGGCTGCTCTTTGTTTCGTACCTGATGCTGCGCAGTTACGTAGCGAGCCCTGGGCGCGCAGCTACGCTTGCCGCAGTGGTGGGTATTATCGGATATGTGGATGTCCCGATCGATTATATGGCCATCCGCTGGTGGCGTACTCAGCACCCTCAACCGGTGATTGCGGGCGGAGAGGGTTCTGGCCTCGACCCGCGGATCTTTCTGACTTTCATGGTTTGCGTGGGCGCCTTTCATTGCTTGTTCAGTTACCTTCTAGCGCAGCGTTTCCGGCTGGCGCGAGCGCGGCGGGAAGTGAGCGCTCTTCGACGATCTCTGGCGCCGCGCTCTTCTGAGGACTAACGTGCTCAACAAGTATCTGTTCGTGGCTTTCTCTGCGCTCTGGTTGCTCTTCTTCATCTATGCTTGGAGTCTCTCCCGGCGGCAGGCGCGCTTGCAGAATGAGCTTGAAGAACTGAAGAGCAAGCAAGGAGTCAGGAGTCAGGAGTCAGACGTCGCGAATCAGAAGTGAGAAGTGTGAAGCCGGTGGCACGGATTCTCACTCGGACCACGGGAGGCGGCGCCTAACATTGGTGAAAGACCTGGAAAAGATGCAACCCGACGCCGACCTTGCGATTCGTGTCGCAAAGCTCTGGCCGCACAGAGAACATGAGTCCAACAGCTTGCTGGCTCTGCTCTGCCGTATGGGTGTGCACCACTGGCGTCGGTTGAACCTTGCGACTCTCATACCGGAGAAGGATATCCTCCATTGCTTCTGGTGCTCAAAGGTCAAGATTGACGGCATCGTTTACGACACCTAGGCGTCAATCTCAAACTACACCGCTGCCCAGCATGCAAATAAATCGACGGCCCGCCCTGACGCATGCTAACATTCCAGAGTTCGATGAACTTCTCAGGGGAAGAAGCACCGAACTTGTCAGACTTCGGGCTCTGTGCGACGGATGTTCGCGAACCCCGCCAGGTCCGGAAGGAAGCAACGGTAACGAGCCTCTCCGTGTGCCGCAGATCAACCCGAAGTCTGACCCATTTTATTTTGGATTTTAGATTTTGGATTTTAGATTAGCGCCCAGTCCAAAAACCATGCTGAGACTCTAATCGCAAATCCAAAATCTAAAATCCAAAATCGCTCATGTCCTACCAGGTTATAGCCCGCAAATATCGGCCCCAGGTCTTCGAGGACGTGGTGGGGCAAGGCCTGATCACCGACACGCTGAAAAATGCCATCCGCAGCGATCGCGTGGCGCACGGGTACATCTTTTCCGGCGCGCGCGGAGTGGGCAAAACCACCACTGCCCGGGTTCTGGCCAAAGCCCTCAACTGCGTTCAGGGTCCAACGGTGAAACCCTGCGGCGTGTGCCCCTCGTGCCAGGAAATCGCCACGGGCAATTCCATTGACGTGATGGAAATCGATGCTGCGTCTAATCGCGGCATCGATGAAATTCGGGAATTGCGCGAAACGGTGCGCTACCTTCCGGCCCGCGACCGGTACAAGATCTTTATCATCGATGAAGCGCACATGCTGACCACCGAGGCGTTCAATGCGCTGCTGAAGACCCTCGAGGAGCCGCCCCCTCGTTCGTTGTTCATTCTTGCCACGACCGAACCCCACAAGCTTCCTTCCACCATCCAGTCGCGATGCCAGCACTTCTCGTTCCGCCTGCTCGACTACGGAGAGATTTTCGGGCGCTTGAAAGCGGTTTGCGAAGCGGAACAGATCAAGGCCGACGAGGGCGCCCTCAGCGCCGTCACCCAGGCTGCCGAAGGAAGCATGCGCGACGGCCTTTCTCTGCTCGATCAGGTCATCGCCTCCTGCGGAAACCAGCTCGATGAGAAACACGTCCGCCAGGTACTGGGCGTGGTCCCCATCCAATTGCTGAGTGACGTCCTGGAAGCGGTCAGCCAACGGGATGCAAGGCGAGTTCTCGAACTCGTGGGGCAACTGGCGACGGAAGGCTATGAACTCGGGCACTTCTGCGGCGAACTTACCCGCACGGTGCGCAACTTGATGGTGGCCAAAAGTTGTGGCGCTGATAGCTCCTTGATGCAGGTGGCGAGCGACGAGCGGGCGCGTTTGGCAGAATTAGCCCAGCTTTTCAGCGAAGAAGATCTGGCCCGCTTTTTCAACCTCTTATTGCGCGCCGAGAGCGAGATGCGTTACTCACTTCAGCCGCGCTTTCACCTCGAGCTGGGCCTGATGAAATTGGTGCACGCCCAGCGGCTGGCCTCCCTCGAAAGCTTGCTGTCGCAGCTCGGACAGGCCGCACCGCCCCCGAAGACGATGGGAGCGCCAGCTCCCCGGAACCAGTCCGCCACGGTCCCCGACCGGCCTGCGCTGCGGGCCACCCTGCGTAACGATGCTGTAGCTCAAGCGGTGGCAGAGCCGGTCCGCGCCCTGCCGGTCACGGTGCGTGAGGATCCTCTAGCTGGAGGGGTTGCCAGCCCGGCTCGCACCCAACCGACTAACGCTCCTGCAACTGCACCTTCCCAAGAAAGGGTTGCCCCGGGAACCAGCACGCAGGTCAGCGCCGAAACTCGGGCGACCACGAAGGTCGCCCCTACAATCCTTGCGACTCCCGCGGAAGATGCGCGGCTCTCCTCCATCAAATCGACTCTATTCGACCAATCGAAGCGCTTCCTCAGCAGTTGCCTGGATCATTTGGCGGGCTTCCGCGTCGAGGACGGCGAAGTCCATTTTACCTTTAAGCATAAGGACTCCCTGTACGCCGACCTCTTGCAGGCTCGCGAACAACAGGAGGCGTTGCGGGCAGTGTGCACCCAGGTGCTCGGCCAGCCCGTCAGGATTTATGTTACACTTGAAGAGCTTCGAGCAGAGTCTCAGGCTCCCAGGCTTAGCGCTCGCGAGCGTGCAGAGCGTGATCCAGGGGTTGAGGCCTTCCGGAAGAGATTTGACGGCGTTTTGGACAGCGTGCAAGACCTCGGCCAGGAGTGAGCGATGAAAAACCTGCAGCAGATGCAACAGATTCTGAAGCAAGTTCAGCAGTTTCAGGAGCAGCTTCAGAAACAGTTGGACGAACTCGAGGTACAAGGGGCAGCGGGTGGCGGGATGGTGACAGTCAGAATGAACGGACAGAAGCAACTCAGCGAAGTTCATATCGAACCGGATATTTTCGCATCCCGTGACCTCGAGATGTTGCAGGATCTCATTCTGGTTGCCGTGAATGACGCGACCCGGAAGGTGGATGAACAACTCGCCAGCCAGATGGGAAGTTTGGCGGGTGGACTCAGCATCCCCGGACTCACGTAGCGGAAACCGGAAATTAGAAACTGGAAAATGGAAGATGGAAAGTGCGGCTCGGCGTTTAGTGTGATCCGCCAACCTTAAGTGGTTTCCAACTCGCGGCCCATTTTCTAGTTTCCATTTTCCAATTTCCAGTTTCCGATTTATCAGTTTTCAATTTCGATTTTCCGTTTTCCATCGCTATGAAGGACTACGCCGAGCCTTTGGCTCGCTTGATCGATGAGCTGAAACGGCTCCCTGGCATCGGGCAGAAGTCAGCGCAGCGGATTGCATTCCACCTGGAACGGGTGGGGCGCGAAGACGCCGAGCGTCTGGCGGGCGCCATTCTCGACGTCAAAGACAAGATCAAGCTTTGCAGTGTGTGCAATAACCTTACGGAAGCTGATCCGTGTGAATATTGCTCCGATCCCCGCCGCGATCCGGAAATCATCTGTGTAGTCGAGACGCCTTACAACGTACTCTCAGTCGAGAAGACGCGGGAATTCCGCGGGCAGTATCATGTCCTGCACGGCGCGCTTTCGCCTTTGCAGGGCATCGGTCCCGAGCAGTTGAAGCTGAAGAACCTGGTCGAGCGGCTGAAATCCGGCAAGGTTAAGGAGCTCATCGTTGCCACCAGCCCCACGGTGGAAGGCGAAGCTACCGCTGTTTACCTCTCCAAACTCCTCAAACCCCTCGGCGTCAAAGTGACACGCATCGGCATGGGCATTCCCGTTGGCTCCGAACTCGAGTTCGCCGACGAGGTCACAATGCTCAAAGCCATCGAAGGCCGGCGGGAAATCTAAACAAGTCGAAAGTTGAGAGTCGAATGCTACCGAGCGTAGGGCGGGCGTCTCGCCCGCCGTGGCACGGGCATTCCTTCGCTCTGCCCAGGACAGGCTCTGCCCGTGCGCGGGAGCGGGACGCTCCCGCGACCGCGGGCGAGACGCCCGCGCCACATCGGAGTTGCCGGCTTGGAGCAGCACAGTTACGGCCGGCGGAAAACGACGATTCCGCCAACAACCGTGGCGATTACAGCGCCTTTCAACGTCCAACCGTCGAAAGGTGAATTGCGGCTTTTGGAGCGGCCTTCGGCGGCCCGGTAGGTCCATTCGAGGTTAGGATCGAAGATCGTAATGTCGGCCGGGGCACCCACCCTGAGTCGACCATAGGGTTGGTTGACGATGCGCGACGGGTTGGTGCTCAGCAACGAGATGAGGTGCCACATCGAGATTTTTCCCGTGTGGACAAGTCGAGTGAGCGCCAGGCCCAACGCTGTCTCGAGCCCGATAAGGCCGAACGGAGCATCGCTGCCCAGGGGTCTGGCTTTGAGTTCGGGCGCGTGAGGGGCGTGGTCTGTGGCGATGGCGTCGATTGTTCCATCCTGAAGCCCGGTCACGACGGCTTCGACATCCTGCTCGCTGCGCAATGGCGGGTTCACTTTTGCGTTGGTACCGTGTTCCAGCACGGCCTGGTCTGTCAGCGTGAAATGGTGCGGCGTGGCCTCACAGGTGACGCGGACGCCACGGCGCTTGGCAAGGCGCACCAGATCGACAGAGCGCGCGCTCGATATATGAGAGACGTGCAGGTGTGCGCCCGATGCCTCCGCGACAATCAGGTCGCGCGCCACGCAGACGTCCTCCGAGGTGGTCGGAATGCCGCGGACGTTGAGTTGGCTCGAGACGGGGCCTTCGTTGATCACTCCGGAGGCGCTCAGGCTAGGGTCCTCGCAGTGGTCCATCAGAGGAGCGTTGAGCTCGTTCAGCACTTTGAAGGCGCGCTTCAATAAGCCCGCGGTTTTCACCGGCCGTCCATCGTCGGAAAAGGCTACCGCGCCTGCGGTCGCCAGGGCGCGGAAGTCGGTGAGCGACTCTCCCTGACTTCCCATGGTAACTGCGGCGACAGGAAGCACGCGGGCGAGGGCGATCCGCTGAGATTTTTCGATGGTGGTGCGCACAAGTTCCGGGCGGTCGATGACCGGCTTGGTGTTGGGCATGGGGCAGACGGCGGTAAAGCCTCCGGCAACGGCAGCCGCCAATCCTGTCTCCAGTGTTTCGGAGCCCTCGCCGCCCGGCTCGCGTAAGTGAACGTGGATATCCACGAATCCGGGTGAGACGACTTTGCCCGCGGCTTCGAGGACTTCGTCCGCGGCCATGTCGAGGTGGGGCGCGAGCTGACGAATTACACCGTCTTCGACTAATACGTCGAACTCACCGTCCAGTTGGTCTTCGGGTGAGATAACGCGACCGCCTTTGATGAGTAGCGATGACATTAGAGATCACTGTCATTCTGAGCCCGCAGCTTTTTGCGGGCGAAGAATCTCCGTAGTTATTCGTTCCGGGGCACACGCCGCTTTCGAACTGCTGAGATCCTTCGCTCCGCTCAGGATGACAGGGGCTCTTGATTCTTTCCCAGGTTCAGAGGATTTGGTTTCCAACCCTTGCGACGGAGCGTCCGAAAACGGAAACAGCGGAAGCAGGCAATCCATCACCGGCTGATAAGACTTCCTGTGCTCGGCACACGGGCCGTGGGCAGCGAGGGCTTCGAGGTGTACCGCCGTCCCATACCCCATATTTGTAGCCAAGCCATACTTTGGGTACAAGCGATCGAGTTCTCGAAGATGCGCGTCGCGGGCGACCTTGGCCAGAATGGAGGCGGCGGCAATAGAAACCGAGAGGGCATCACCGTGGACCACGGCGCGATAGGGAATCGGAAACCCGGTGCCTTTGTTGCCGCCTTCGAGAGGCATGGCGTCCGTAAGAATGAACTCCGGTGCCGGATCAAGCGCCAGCAAGGCGCGGATCATTCCTTGCCTTGATGCCTCGTAGATGTTGATCGCATCAACCTCAGCCGCGGAAACGGACACGACCTTGAAAGCTATGGCCTTCTCAGTGATTTCTCTGGAGAGCGATTCGCGCCGGCCTGCGGTGAGTTTCTTCGAGTCATCAACACCCAGGATGGGTTTGGCGGGGTCGAGGATGACGGCAGCAGCGTAAAGCGGTCCAAGCAGTGCGCCGCGTCCCACCTCGTCACAACCTGCCACGAGGCGGCATCCCGATTGGAAGACCTGTTTCTCCAGTTTCCAAGTACACTTCAATGCACTGGACCTTGGTGAAGGCGGCATGGTGTGAACCATAACCGTTGACGAGGTGTGCTGTCAACCACCCCCTGGCCCTCCAATCCGTCGATAACCGTTCCGCTGTAGGGGGACGGCTTGCCGCCCCCGCATTTCCGTTGGTCCTGACGAGGGTAGGGCAAGCCCTACCCCTACACTGCGCGGGTCAAGTCGTGTGCGGCGTAGGGGTGGTGATACTCGCGTCAGGCTTCCTGTTCCGTGCGCACTTCGCGCAAACGCGCCGCCTTGCCGCGCAGCTTGCGAAGGTAATAGAGCTTGGCTCGGCGCACGCGGCTGGAACGGACCACTTCGATCTTACTGATGGTCGGTGAATGTAAGGGGAAGATTCGCTCTACGCCCTGGCCGAAGGAAATCTTACGCACGGTAAAGGTGGAGTGATTCGCGGCCCGCCGTTGGCCGATGACCGTGCCTTCGAAGACCTGAATCCGTTCCTTATCGCCTTCTTTGATGATGACGTGCACACGCACCGTGTCACCAGACCGGAACTGCGGCAAGTCTTTCCTCAACTGTGACTGTTCAACTTTTTCGAGCGCATTCATAGTTCCTATTCTCCCGAACTTGGAATAACAACCGGTTCGCACTCCTCCGCCCGGAGCGCATCCAGCCAGCGCCGCTCTTCCTCGCTGAGCGGAAAACCGGCCAATAAATCGGGCCGCCGGCGCCATGTTTTCTCGAGCGCGCGCTGGCGACGCCAACGGCGAATCTCTTCGTGATTTCCCGACAGCAGGACTTCCGGGACTTTCCAACCTTGATACTCTGCCGGCCTGGTATAGTGCGGAAAATCGAGCAGGCCATGACGCAGGGGTCCTGCAGCGCGGGATGATTGCCCTTGGGCGGCCATGAGGGCTGCCGTTGCACTCGATTGGCGCACCTCGGCGCTCGCCTCGGCGGCGGTGAAGGATTCCTGGCAGGCGGATTCCTCATTTCCGAGAACACCCGGCAGCAGGCGAATCACCGATTCCATAATCAACGCCGCGGGCAGTTCTCCGCCGCTTAGCACATAGTCGCCGATCGAAATCTCTTGGCTGGCTAAGTGCTCCGCGATGCGCTCATCCACTCCCTCGTATCGGCCGCAAATCAGCGCCACGCGCTCCTCGTTTGCCAGTTCCTCGGCCAGCGCCTGGGTAAAGAGCCTGCCTTGCGGCGAGAGCAGGATTACCGGAAGGCGATGTCCCGGCGATTCGGATTCGAGCGCGGCGACGGCCTTGAAGATGGGCTCGGGTTTGAAGACCATTCCGGGGCCGCCGCCAAACGGCCGGTCGTCCACGCTCCGGTGGCGATCCTCTGTGAAGTCGCGCAAGTCATGCAAGCGAATGCTGGCTTGGCCGCCGGCCAGGGCGCGTTTGAGCACGCCGTACTCGAGCACGCTCCGGAAGAAATCCGGGAAGATTGTGATGACATCAAAAGTCATGCGTTCAAATCCAGCAAATCTTCGGGCGGGTCAATCAAGATAGTCCTGGCTTCGGTGTCGATCTTGGTACAGATGGCCTGCGCCAGAGGAATCAGCACTTCTCCCTTTGGCGTCGCCACATGCAGGACATCCACACCACCCGTCGCCTCGATGCTTGTGACTGTGCCCACTTCCACTTGTCTTCCGCTGCGTTCCGCGATTACCCGGCAACCTTCGAGTTGCCAGAGGTAATACTGATTCGGGGGAAGCGGCATTCTCTCTTCCGCCAAAATCAGCACGTGCCGGCCCCTCAAACCAGAAGCGTCCGAGATGGAGTCGACTCCCGAAAACTTGATCACCACCCGGCCCTTGTGGGGCCAAACGTCTTCGACCTTAATGGGTTGAGGATCCGTTCCAGGACTCTCCAGGAAGACATCGCGGAGTTCTTTGAAGCGCGCCGCGAAGTCTGTCAGCGGTTCAGCCAGAACTTCCCCGCGGCGTCCTTGGGGGCGAACTACGCGCGCAACGGCAAGGAAACGATCAGGAACGTTCTCGGCCACGCCTCCCCCAAAAGTTCGCACCGGCACCCCTGACGTCGCTCCTCCGCACAGTTTTTCGTCTCGTGCCGGCTGAGGCGGGCATCAAGGGTGTTGCGAACCGCAGCGGGAGAAATTCCACCTCTACTCAAGGATCTCCAGGGTGAATCGTTTCTTCAACTTCATCCCGGCGGCGTTGAGAATCGTGCGGACTGAACGCGCAGTGCGGCCTTGTTTGCCGATCACTTTTCCCAGGTCCGAAGGGTGTACGCGAAGTTCCAGTACCGTCACCTGCTCGCCCTCGATAGCCCGCACTGTTACCTGGTCAGGGTTGTCCACCAGTGCCTTTGCGATTGCTTCGATCAGTTCCTTCATGTGGCCCTCCCTCGCACGCGACTGCTAGTTGTATCTCCAGACAGAAAGGCTGTGTCAGAACAAATGAGTGCAAGTCGCACCGGCATGACCCGGTGGCCCTCCCGAGTGCCGTCAACTCGTCGCCGGGACTACCGGCGCCTTCTTGAGCAAGGTCTGTATCGTCTCGGAAGGTTGGGCGCCCCGACTGATCCAATAATTCGCGCGTTCTTTATCAAAGACTACTTCTGGGGGATGTCGGCGCGGGTTGTAGTGACCTAGTATTTCCAAGAAGCGCCCGTCCCGCGCTTTCTCACCAGCGATGACCACAATTCTATAACTGACCTTTTTCTTGGCTCCCGTCCGAGCCAAACGTATCCTTAACAATCGTCCCCCCTGAAATCCAAGTTTTGCGGGCTGAGAAGCCCTGCAGTGTTTCACTGACTGCCAAGCGTGTCATTCCGAGCCCTTCGCTGTCATCCTGAGCGCAGCGAAGAGCCTGTCCTGAACGAAGTGAAGGAATCTCGCTCTGGGTGCTCAGGGTAAACTCCGCGAGGAATCTCGCCTTGCTTTCCCCTACCCAGAGCGACCTTCCTCGCTCCGCTCACTTGAAAGTCTGTCATTCTGAGCGAAGCGAAGAATCTCTGCAGTTGCTCGTCAATCGTTGAACCGAAAAACCACTGCGGTGATCCTTCGCTTCGCTCAGGATGACAGCGACTGTGGTCGCCGTACATGCTCACCAGGCCCATAACCGCTCTCTCGAAAGTCTGTCATTCTGAGCGAAGCGAAGAATCTCGCTCTGCGAACCGGCAGCAAGGCAAGATTCCTCGCTTCGCTCGGAATGACACTCCTCGCGATAGCGTCCTTCAAACCTTCACCCCGCCTTCCCCAACAGGCATCTTCAGCCGGCTGAGTTGCCGTCCCAAAAAGTTCTGGCTGAAGGATTTCATCATTTTGCGCATTTGGAAGTACTGTTTCAAGAGCTGATTTACTTCCTGGACGCTTGTGCCGCTGCCTTTTGCAATCCTCTTGCGCCGCCGCCCGTTGATGATCTCGTGGTTGCGCCGTTCCTGCGGGGTCATGGAGTTGATGATCGCCTCGATGTGAATCAACTCCTTCTCGTCGACTTTGGCTTTGGCGGCATCCTTAAAAATGCCCACCTTCGGAAGCATGCCCAGCATCTGGTCCATGGGCCCCAGGCTGCGGACCTGGCGAAGCTGATCGCGAAAATCCTCGAGGGAGAAAGTATCAGTCTGGAGTTTACGGTGAACCTCCAGGGCCTTCTGCTTATCGATCTTTTCCTCAGCCTTTTCGATCAGCGACAGGATGTCGCCCATGCCCAGGATCCGTGAAACGATCCGGTCCGGGTAGAAGACCTCCAGCGCGTCATATTTCTCACCCACCCCGATGAACTTGATCGGCTGGCCTGTCACATGATGGATGGAAAGGGCCGCGCCGCCGCGCGCATCGCCGTCAAGCTTGGTCAGGATCACGCCGGACGTTCCCAGCCGCTCGTGGAACTCCTGGGCGCTGCGCACGGCGTCCTGGCCAACCATAGCGTCGGCTACGAGGAGCACTTCGCTGGGGCGAAGGCGTGTGCGCAGGTCGCTGACTTCCTGCATCATCTCTTCATCGATGTGCAGGCGCCCTGCCGTATCGACGATAAGCACGTCGTGTCCGCGGTCCGCCGCGTCTCTGCGGGCCGCCAGCGCCAACTCGATGGGCGAGTCAACCCCCTGTGCGGCGAAGCAGGGCAATTGGATAGCTTTGGCAATCACTGCCAGTTGCTCGCGCGCCGCGGGACGGTAAACGTCGGTAGAGACTAACATCGGCCGCCGCTTGCGGCTGGAAAGCCACAGCGCCAGTTTGCCTGCCGTGGTCGTTTTGCCGGAACCTTGAAGCCCGACAAGAAGGAAGACCGTTGGGTATTCCTTCGAAAACGTGAGAAGCGAGGCCTCGCGCCCCAGAATCTCGATCAGTTCGTCGCGAACGATTCGAATCACTTCCTGGCCCGGTGAGAGGCTGGAGCGAATCTGTTCGCCCAGGGCTTTCACACGTACCCGCTCGAGCAGGGCTTTGACCACGTTCAGGCTGACATCGGCATCGAGGAGGGCTAGCCGCACTTCGCGCAAGTTTTCGTCAACTACGTCCTCGCTCAAAACTGCCTGCACGCGCAGTGACTTGAAAACTTTTTGGAAGCGACTTTGAAGGGCGTCAAACATATTGTTGGGCAGACAACTGGCCCTGATCCGCTCGAGCTGATTCTTTCACTCGGCTAAGTTCCTATTGTACATCTGTAAACATCTTAAAGGAAGCATGTTTCTATCTGGTAGCGCTGACCTTCAGGTCAGAAGCTATGGAGAACCCTAACCAGTTGTCATCCTGAGCGTAGCGAAGGATCTCGGCAGTTGTTCGTATTCCATTGGACCGCAAGAAACTGCGGAGATCCTTCGCTACGCTCAGGATGACAACCACTTGAGTTCCTCACACCTTCTCGCCGGAAGGAAAGTGCCGACCTGAAGGTCGGCGCTACAACGCTCACTGCCCGGCCATCAGCTTCTCAATATCCTCCACTGCCCGCGGCAGGCGCCTGCTGAGCAGCTCGTTTCCGTCCTTGGTGATCAGGATGTCATCCTCAATGCGGACGCCGATTTTCTCGTCGGGAATGTAAATGCCCGGCTCCATAGTAACTACCATGTCGGGCTGGAGAGGCACGCTGTAGCTCATGGGGTCATGAACGTTCAGTCCGATCGAGTGGCCCAGGCCGTGGATGAAGTAGTCGCCGAGAGAGCTTCCGTGCATGTCCTTTCCGTGGGTGTTGATGTAATTGAAGGCAATCTCCTGGAGGCTGTTCTTGCCATGTCCGATATACATGCCCGGCTTGGCGGCGGCTATCGCGGCATTTTGCGCGCCCAGCACGATCTCGTAGATTTCGCGCTGGCGTGGGGTAAAGTGCCCGTTCACCGGCAGGGTACGTGTAATGTCGGCGGCATAGCCGCTATAAGATCCCGCCACGTCCATCACGACTACGTCGCCGTCCTTCATCTGCTGATCGTCAGCGTCGTAGTGCAAGACGGTTGAAAAGAAACCCGACCCGACGATAGGCGGGTAGGCAGGCCATTCGCATCCGCGCCGCCGGAACTCGTATTCCATGCGCGCCGCAACCTCGTACTCCCAAACGCCCGGCCGAACCGTTTTCAGAGCCGCCAAATGCGCTTCGACAGAAGCATCAATGGCTTTCCGAAGCAGATCGATCTCACCCGGCGATTTCACTGCGCGCTGCCGCTCAACATGAGGGCGCACGTCGGCAAGGGTTGCCATCGGGGCAATTTCGCGCAGTTTGGACACCTCCTCAGCCTGGAAGTAATCTTCACCGCTTTCAGGCTGGGGAGTCAGTTCCGTATAGATTTTGGGGAATGCTTTAAGCGCTTCCAGAAGCTCGGCTTGGAAGAGAGGAGCCGGTTTGACGGTGGGAAAGCCGGTGCGCGCCCTCGCGTCGGGGTCGTCCGGGCCAAGCTTCGGTCCATTCCATTTCTCCCCGAACAAGTTGCGGGCTGGTATGAACAGGACCTCCTTATCAACTTCGGGAGCAGCGCCGGCCTTGGGCACCTTGGGGACCAGCAGCATCACGGCGTTGGGCTCATTCCAGCCGGTGAGGTAGTAGAAGTTCTCATTCTGATGGAAGGTCGTCACGCTGGCGGCCACGTCGGCATCTTTGTAACCAAAAAGCACGATGACCCCGTCACCGCCCGTCTCGCGCTCCAGGCGCACGCGCCGCTCGTGATAAACCGGCAGTGGCTCGCGCTCCCAGGCCAGCGCTGGCAGCAAGGAAACCAGAACCCAGATTGGAAGACACAACAGGTTGCGCAGCCGGCGCATCAGCATGAAGACCTCTGCGAAATCACGAGTGTAGCATGGCGGCGTAGCGCGGACCCCCCCGGTTTGGGTACCCGGGTAGTACAATGGGCCCAACAAAAACCCCGGGACCCAAAAACCGGGGTGCGCCCCACCACAACAATCCGAAATATTTTGGGTTAC
>JBEKLY010000027.1:0-41235 GCA_050010015.1 Terriglobia bacterium | reverse complement strand
GTGAATATTAACGCCACGTTCCGTCCCACGGCTCACGCCGTGGGCTACTTTCTGGCGCCGCTCCGCGGCTTTCGAAGTCCCGGCGCCTTAAGTAAACGCTTATGAGGGCTTGCCCTGCCCCCGTGTCGGCGGAACGATGAGGGGACGGCAAGCCGTCCCCCTACAAGCAGGTAACGGAGGAGAGTCATTGACTTCACTGCACCTTTCCACGAATCACTGTGATTGATCCGATGGGCAGGGTATACATACCATCGGGGCTGGGAGCCATGGTGGTGTTCTTGTTTTCGCTGGGAGTGTTGCAGTACTGCACAAGGGTGACAGGCCCCGCGAAAGAGTGCTGCGCGTGTTTGGCATCGTCGATGACAAGGCGAATCTGGTGCGCCGCATTCAGGTCGTGATTGATCAGCATCAACGACCAGTTCCCATCCGGGCGATGCGCTGCATAAGAGGTAATCACCGTGCGCCCGGCGGCGTCAAAAAGGTCGGCGGAGGCGGGAAAAATCTGGTTCGCTCCTCCGCCGTGCTCGAGCCACTCGAAGTTGATCATGTGCGCGGAGGTGAACGGAGTGTATTCCGGGGTGCCATAGGCCCCGCCGCCGTTAGGGTCTCTTCCGGCGCCAAGAAAGCCCCCGCCGCTGGCGCCATCATTAATGGCCGGCCGGTAGAACGCCTTGCCCCCCTGTTCGAAGAACGTGCCGAACGCGTCGCATTCCCAGATGGCTCGGCCCGTCACGCCCAGGTAGCCCCGTGAGCTGTGGCCGGCGGTGATGCCGCTTTCGGAGATAATCAGCGGCACGTCTTTGGGAACGCCGTCCTCACGCCACATCTTGAGGACGTGCTTCATGATTCCCGGTTCGATGTAAAGCGTGTCCCACTCGTCGGGGGGCCCGGAGCCATTCTGCATGAATGGGTAGTGCTCGAAAGACATGAACGCGAGGTCCTGAAGGTGGCCGTGGGCCTTCAGGTAATCGACGAAGCGAGCCATCCACGAGGTGCGGCCCTGGTCGTCGACCCAAAGGGTGATGTCCTTGTTGACGCCTTCGAAAACAGGGCCGCCCAGCTTGGCGCCAGGAACGAGTTTGTGAACCGCCGTCGCCCATTGGCAGTAGATGGCCCCGTAGTCTTCCGGCATCATGTGCTTGCCGTCGCATTCCTCGCCCATTTCAATCCCCACCACCGGATAACCGCGCTTGTGGATGTACGCAACCTCGTTGGCGCAATCCTCCGGCGTGTCGTAGATCGCAGCGCAGGCCACCAGCGCCGGATGCCCCATGGTTAAGCCGCTGGTAAAGAAATTGTCCATGCCGTTGTATTCGTCGCCGCCGCCGGTCACCAGGTTATCGGCCTGGTGCCAGGGATCGACGGATGAGGCGCAGAAGTTTCCAGTGGTGTCAGCCGCCGAGTTGGGGAACGCAGTGGGCTGACCGGCGGGATGATGGTGACGCTCGCCGGGCACGGAAGGTTTCGGTTCGACGCCATCCGCCGGGTAGGCGATCGCGTACGCGCCGCTCGCATCCAACGTCCCAACGGACATCGTCTGGAGCGCATAACCCACGCAGTTGCGAATGTCCTGCTCGCCATGCGTATCGCAGGTTCCTGAGGATTTCGACATCAAAACGCGGACGAACCGGGCGGTAATCGGCTTGTCGGAGAGTTTCAGGTGCACGTCCCCGCCGGCGCCGTTCTCGACCGTGCCCGATGGGAAAGCTTTCCACACGCCGTTCGGTCCCATATCCCAGTCGAGCGCGTTGTCGTCGCCGATCCAGTATTGCACCACATACGTGACCGCGTAGGGATTAACCCACTGGATGTGGATCGCATTGACGGCGCGTGCGATGCCCATATCGGCCACCACCCATTGCGGGTGCAGGGCGTCGCTTTCGCCGGTGAAGCGGCTGGTGAGGTACGGATTGCTCTTCCAATAGCTTTGGAAACCCGCCACCAGAGGGGTGTCTCCGCTGGTCATGAAATCGCGATGCGGCAGCGAGTAGGAATAGCCGTAGTGAATCGGCTCGCCCAGTTCGGCGCTGCCTGCGTAGTAACCGCTCTTCGTGGCCGAATCGCTCCAGGCGCCGTGTTCGTTCCAATGCCAAGCGGCCAGGCGCAGCTCGCTGTTGTTGCGCATGGTGATGGAACCCCAACCGAGGTTCTTGATCCCTTGAATCGTCTCGGGCTTCGAGAGGTTGTCCACCTGCGTTTTGCTCAAGTCGTCCATCCACGCCCCCGTGGCCGTGTCGGGATAGATCGTATTCAGGATGTGCCCCGGCGTTACGTCCAAGTGCACCGTGGCAGCCGCCGGAGCCGTCTGCGCCTGGACCTGGGAAAGAATGCTGACGCAGGCCGCCACGAAAACCAGACCGACGGCCACAGCCGAGCACAGAAACTTGTGAAGCGAAATTCGTTTGAATAAAGCAATAATCATGATGTGTTGCTCCTTAATGCCTGTCCACGTGAGGTCGCCGCGCCGTCCGCGGTCCCCGGCTCAAAGCCGCCGCTTCCTCATTTGGCCTCCACAAATTGTGGCCGGCAGGCGCCGGCTTTCGAGCCTCTTGCTCGCGCCGGTTAATCACGATCTTCTCGCCGTTGGACTCTCGTTCAACATAGGCGGAGGGTCCGTTTTCAGCCCCGAGTAGTCTGACACAGCGCATGTGTGGTTACCCCCTTTCTCACACAAGTTGACAGCCTAGAATATCAGCCGTTGATGGTCAAGCTGAGCGCCTTTGTGATCGCCAGAGACCAGCCTGACATTCCGCTTGCCTGTCACCAATGACTTGTGGCAAGATCGTGTGATTATGAGAACCGTGCCTCGGTAGTTCCCAACTGGCGCCGATTTGATTCCGCATGACCCCGGTCCGGGTCGAATCCTGAAACCATCGTTATAGACTTTAGCTTATGGCAACAGCCGTCACGAACACGAATTCGTCTTCGTTTTGGGCCTCTCTCGGCGAAGCGCTGCGCGGCTCGCACCACGACTACACCTCGGGCAGCCTGAGGCAGGCGATTTTCCTTCTCGCCGTGCCCATGGTTCTCGAGATGTTCATGGAATCGCTCTTCGCCATCGTGGATGTCTTCTGGGTGGCGCGCCTGGGAGCGGACTCGATTGCCACAGTGGGACTGGTCGAGGCGATGCTCACCATCATCTATGCGACGGGCATGGGGCTGGGCCTGTCGGCCACGGCCATGGTGGCGCGGCGTGTCGGCGAGAAAGATCGCGAGGGGGCCGCGGTGGCCGGCGTACAGGCGATCGCCCTGGGGCTCGCGGCCAGTCTCGTGATGGGCGCTTCCGGCCTTCTCTTCGCACCCCACCTGCTGCGCCTGATGGGCGCATCGCCGGCCGTCGTCGCCGTCGGCACACGCTACGCCCGCATCACCCTGGGGGCTTGCTGCGTGGTGGTTCTGCTGATGTTGAACAACGCGGTGTTTCGCGGAGCGGGCGACGCCGCCATCGCCATGCGCGTGCTCTGGCTCTCGAATTCGATCAACTTGGTAATCGATCCCTGCCTGATCTTTGGCCTCGGACCGTTTCCGCGCTTGGGTGTGACCGGCGCAGCTGTGGCAACGCTCAGCGGGCGCACGATTGGAGTGATCTATCAATTCTACCGGCTCTCACGCGGCGGCGAACACATCCGCATTCTGACGCGGCAGATTCGGGTCAATCTGCAAGTTATGGAGCGCCTGATCAGGGTCTCCGTGACCGGCATCGCGCAGATGCTGGTCCCGCATATCGCCTGGATCAGCCTCATGCGCATTGTGAGCGTGTTCGGCAGTTCCGCTCTGGCTGCTTACACCATCAGCATCCGGATTCTCATTTTCTTTATCCTGCCAGCCTGGGGACTTAGCGGAGCCGCCGCCACGCTGGTTGGCCAAAGCCTGGGAGCCGGGCAACCTGAGCGCGCCGAGCAGGCCGTGTGGAAGACCGGCTTCTACAACATGCTGGTGATGGGCGGCGTAGGAGTGTTCTTCATATTGTTCCCCGGTCCCGTCGTTGGGTTGTTTACCCAGGACCCGGCGATCGCTACCCTCGCGGTCGCTTGCCTGCGCATCATGAGCATCGGAAATATCGGCTACGCCTACGAGATGGTCATGATGCAGGCCTTCAACGGCGCCGGCGATACCCTTACACCGACGATCGTGAATACATTTGGCTTTATTGTTTTTGAGATTCCCTTTGCCTACGCGCTCGCCCTCCCGCTGGGCATGCGCTCCCACGGCGTTTTCTGGGCCATCTCCATTTCCGAATCCGCAATTGCCGTGGCCATGGTCCTGCTCTTCCGGCGCGGACGGTGGAAGGCGAAGAAGATTTAGCCGGATATCGTAGGGCCAACCCTTGTGGTTGCCCCGCCCTGCGGCCCAGAGCCCTCGGAGGGCGGCCAGAAGGGCCGCCCCTGCAATGCTGAGGCAGGTTGCGCGGTATGGCTCGCAGACGCGCTATGGAAAAATCGGCACGCCCGCTTTTCTAGCAGCTTTGTGCAAACTGCCGTCGAGGGTAGCCATGGGAGCGTTATGGCGGATGGCAAGTTCGAGATAGGCCGCGTCGTAGGCCGAAAGGCCATAATCGCGCGCCAGTGGCAAAATCTTGACCACGCTCTCGCTTACGGTTTGGCTGTCCTGCAATACTGAAAGGCCCCCCAGGAGTCCGACGAAGCGTGAGATTTCCAGCTGCCTTAACCGCTTCTGCCGCTCACCGACCAGCAGCGCGTTCGAAATCTCGAGGACCCATACCGCCGGAACAAGGATAGTTTGACCTTTCAGCTTTACCAGGACGCCGTCAGCTTCTTCACTGGACTCGTCCGGGAAGCACCAAGCGAGCGCGACGGATGCATCCACAACTACGCCGCTCAATATTTCCGCCCTTCCCTGACCATTTCGCGGACAGTCATGGCGCCGGGCTTTACGCGTCTACGCAACGCCCGCATGCCCTCGACAATCTCCTCGTGCGTCAACTTACGGCTCGCATCTCCAACGGGGACCAGCATAGCCGCGGGGACGCCGTGTCTGGTAATCGTGATACTTTCACCCCTCGCCACCCGATCGAGCAGAGCCGAGAGGTGAGTCTTCGCGTCAAATGCACCTACTGCTTCCATAGATCACCTCGAACCAGTCTAAACTAGTTTGAGCCGGCCTGTCAACGTCTCGCCTGTCCCGCTCTTGTCCTTTCCCGCGCTCGCAGTCACAATGTACGAACCGGGCGGGATGCCTCGCTGGGCTTGGAATAACAAGACTTTTCAGGGGTAACAGGGTGCAAACATGACGAAAAAAACGAATCTGCAGAACCCACCGCAATCTCCTTCGGGGCCCTTTCGAAACTTGGGCATTTCGCGCCGGACGAGCCTGCCTCTTGCCGTGGCCATATCCTCTGTCATCCTGCTGGCGGCCTTGGCGATTCTGGCGGAAGACCTCTCCCTCCCTCCGATTCCGCCTACGCCCAAGAAGCCTCACGCGGATGTCTACCATGGCGTCAAAGTGGAAGACGACTACAACTGGCTCGAGAACTGGAACGATCCCGCCGTGCGCGCGTGGAGTGATGCCGAGAATCGCCGCGCTCGTGCATTTCTCGCGGCCCTTCCAGGGCGGCAGCAAATTCGCGATCGCCTGAAGGCCCTCATCTCCCAAGTCCCGGCGTCCTATTACGGATTCAGGTACACGCCTCCCGTTCTGTTTACCCTGAAATTCGACCCCACGAAGCAGCAGCCAGTTCTCGTCACCCTCGACTCACCCGACAAGCCGGAGTCTGAGCGCACGGTTGTGGACCCCAATCGGATTGACCCCACGGGAAGCACCACCATCGACTTCTACTCGCCCTCGCTGGACGGGAGGCTGGTGGCGGTTTCGCTGTCGGAGGGCGGCACGGAGAACGGAACGCTTCACATCTACGACGTCCGGTCGGGACAGGCGCTGCCGGACGTCATCCCACGCGTCAACAAGGGCACCGGGGGCGGCAGCGTGGCCTGGAACGCTGACAGCTCCGGTTTCTATTACACGCGTTTTCCTAATCCCGGCGAGCGGCCGCCGCAGGATCTCGATTTCTACCAGCAAGCATACTTTCACAAGCTGGGCACGCCCGTCACCGAGGATTCTTACAGCCTGGGCAAGGACCTGCCGCGGATCGCGGAGGTCCAGCTTCGATCGTCGCGCGGCGGCCGCTACGTCCTCGCCACCGTCGCCAACGGGGACGGCGGCCAGTTCGAGCATTTTCTCCTGGGCCTCGACGGCAACTGGACCGAGATTACCCAGTTCTCTGATGGCTTCACCTATGCGGCGTTCGGACGGGACGACGCCCTTTACATGATTTGCCTGAAGGGCTCGCCACGGGGCAGAATTCTGCGCCTGGCGCCGGGCCAAACGGTGTTAAGCCACGCGGTCGAGGTTATTTCTCAAACGGATGATGTTATTCAGGATATGGCCGTATCTGATAATAGGCTCTATGTATCGGACGTCTGGGGCGGGCCCTCCGACATCCGCGTCTTCGATCTCGATGGGCGCCCGCAAGGAAGAATTCCCCTCGAACCCGTTTCCTCTGTCTTCGGCCTGGTGGCTCTCGAAGGTGACGAGCTGCTCTACGAAAATGAGTCCTACATCCAGCCGCAAGCGTGGTATCGCTATGACGCCTCGACGGGCAAGGCCGCCCGCACGGCGCTATTCGTCAAACCCACCGTCAATTTCAGCGATACGGAAGTGGTGAGAGAATTCGCCACTTCCAAAGACGGGACCAGAGTCCCCATGAGCATCATCCGGCGCAAGGGCGCCCGCCTGGACGGCCGGAATCCTACGCTCCTCACCGCTTACGGCGGCTTCGGAATCAGCCTCACGCCGTCTTATGACCTCACCGCCCGCCTCTGGCTAGACCAGGGCGGAGTAATGGCGATTGCCAACTTGCGCGGTGGAAGCGAGTTCGGCGAGGAGTGGCACAATGCCGGAATGCTGACTCACAAGCAGAACGTGTTTGATGACTTCGCTGCCTGCGCGCAGTATTTGATTAAGACGGGTTACACCAATCCCTCGAAATTCGCCATCCAGGGCGCCAGCAACGGCGGTTTGCTCATGGGTGCGGCGCTCACCCAGCATCCCAACCTGTTTCGGGCCGTCGTCTCCGAGGTCGGCATCTACGACATGCTGCGCAACGAAATGAACCCCAACGCCGTGTTCAACGTCACCGAATATGGGAGCGTCAAAGACCCCGAGCAGTTCAAGGCGCTCTATGCTTACTCGCCTTACCATCATGTGGTCGAGGGAACGGCCTACCCGGCCGTGCTCTTCATGACCGGAGCGAATGACCCGCGCGTGAACCCCATGAACTCCCGCAAGATGACCGCCGCACTCCAGGCAGCCACCAGTTCCGGCCTGCCCATTCTGCTGCGCACCAGCGCCGACACCGGCCACATCGGCTCCTCGCTTGACGAACAGATCGAAGAGCAGACAGACACGTTTGCGTTTGTGTTCAAAGAGCTGGGGATAACGATGAAAGAACCAGCGAACAATTAACCGCAGAGACGTAGCGCGGACCCCCGCTTTTGGGGTCCCGCGGCTTGTCCCGTGGTTAAAGAAAGAGCCGCGGACCCCAAAACCGGGGGTCCGCGCTACGAGGTTGGTTAGAAATTGAACCTGACTTGCAGATCAAGGTGCCGGTAGCCCATAAAGCCGTTAACGGTGTTGGATTGGCCGAAGAGCGGCGATCCTATGTTGCCCACTGGCGGGCCGAGGTTGATGTTATTGAACACGTTGCGCACGTTGACGCTGAGCTCAAGCGAGAAGCGCGAATTCTCCGCTCCCCCGCCGCCGAACATGCCCTGACCGCCCCCTCCTCCACCGAGTCCGCGGCCGCCCAGGCCTTGGGGGCCGCCTCTGCCGCCACCGCCGCCGCCATAGCCTCCACGCCCTCCGCCTCCATTCGCGTTGTTCGATGAACCCTTCTTCTCTCCGAAACCGAAGGTCTTCGCCAATCTCAAGTTGAGCGAAAACAGGTTGGGCCCGAAGAATTCATAGGGAGGAATGACCGCCTCGCCCTTGAGGGGGTAAGTGTAGAACGATCCGTATTTCGTCGGGACCGACGCGGGCGCGCCCACCGGCGCCAGTGAAGGCCGCGCGCTGAAAACGCCGGTGCCGTATACATCCTGGCCGAGCGTGATGTTGAAGGGCTTGCCGGTGCTCGCGATCATGAAGGGGCTGAGGCGAAAGCCCTTCGGCAACTGCACCGAACCGCCCACGAAAGCCTGATTGCGGGAGATAAAGGAAGCTGGACCGTAGTCTTCAGCGATATCGTAGGGATTCATCGGCTGATAGGTGGCACCGCTCGTGTCGCTTTTCGCGTAGCTCAGGGTGTAAAACCCGAAAGCCGTTGCCCGCCGGCCGCGCAGGCTGAAATTTGCTACCAACTGGTTTTCGTTAAACAGACCGGCCGATTCGAACTGGTCCAAATATCCCGTCTGCTTTCCGTACGGAAATGTGCCGGAGAGGGGACCGCAGGTTGTCGTGTCCTGTGGAGCGGAGGGCGGGCAGAAACTGAAATTCTGCGGCGCGTTGATATCGTTCGTGAGGAGCTCATGCACCCCATGGGAATTGATGTAAGTTACAGACGTGGTGAGCGCCTTCGTAAACTGGTGCTCGAGCCCGATCGCTGATTGAACGGTGTACGGCGCGTGGAGATGGGGGTCGATCAAGTCTCTCGTAGGAAGGGAGCTGGATAAGCTTGCCAGGGTGCTCAGAGAAGGAATATTCGGGTAGAAACTTGGCGAGTTCACCAGGTACTGCTGCTGATTGATGCCGTTCAAATGCTCGGCAGAGAGGATCTGCTGTTCCTGAAAGCGGTCGTAGAAAATGCCGAAGCCTGCCCGCAGGACGGCTTTGGGAGCTTTTTTCCCTTGCCCACCGATGCCCCAAGCGATGCCCAGGCGGGGAGCGAAGTCAGCGTGGTCGTTGATATAGTTCTGCGATTCAAATCGCAGGCCCAGGCTGAGCGAAATGTTTTGCCGGGGCCGCCACGTGTCCTCAGCATAAAGCCCCGCGTCGAAATAGTTGATGCTCGCTTCCGGAATGCCGGCTGTCAAACTGAACTGGGTCGCCCCCGGCACTCCGGACTTGCAGGGCGCGGGGCAAATGTCGTAAGCCTTTTGGGCCGCGATGTACTCGTCGAGGGTGCCGAATGTAAACGCGCCGTAGTAGCCCTGATTCGTGTAATTCTGCAGGACATCATAGTCACGCAGCCGGCCTCCGAAAACCACCTGGTGCTTGCCCGAGGTCATGGTGGTGAGGTTCTGCAGTTCGTAATGGTTCTCCGTGTCAAGTTGCGTCTGCGTGACATTGCCGCCCTTCGTGAACGCTCCTAGCACGTTCACGGCAAGATCGTTGCTGAAGGGTTTCTGGGTCGTATCGTCGCGCAGAAACTGGAAACGAGTCTGGTTAACCGTCCTCGAGCTGATCACTTGCGTGTCACTGATCTGAACCGTGTGCTCGACCTCTCTTTCGTCGTAGGCTTGACTCGGAAGCGAAAACGAATTGATCCCGTCGTTGTCTTCAGTGTCTTTCCACCATTGGTAGCGCATGGTCAGGACGTCGCTCGAGCTGAGCTGAAGATCGACCCGCGGGGCGATGGTGGTGCGCGTGAGAGGGTTGATCACTGCCTGGTTGACAGGCACTTGGGCGTAATCAGGCGCGGGGCCCACCGTGACGGCGCTGATCACTTCGCTGTTTTGAATGTCGCGGCGAAAAGCGTCGAGAAAAAAGGAGGCTTTCTTGCTGATCGGCCCGCCGATGGTACCGTTGAAAAACTCCGTGTGGTAAGGAGGCTGGATGACGGCGAATGGGCTTCGAGCATTGAAGGCATTGTCATTCCCGTCCGCGAAAAAGTTGCCATGGAATTGGCTGAAGCCGGGCTTGGTGGTGATTTCGATTCGCCCATAGCCGAGCTTGTCGTATTCCGCCGAGAACGGGTTCTGGTTGACCCGAATTTCCAGAATCGCGTCTTTGGGTGGGAGTTGCCCGCCGGTGAAACCGTCGATATAAATCTGGCCGCCGCTCGGTCCTGCGGCCGGTCCGGCCAGAGCTTCGAGTTCGGTTTGCAGCTCGTCCGGGTCGTCCGAGAGCGCCTCGAGGTCCTTGCCGCTGATTATGGTTGCGCTGGCGTTGTTCTCGGGCGCTACGCTGAGCGTCTGCGCCTGGCCCGTGACGTTGATTTCTTCTTTTTCCTGCTCGATCTCGAGCTTGATATCAAGTTGCCGAACCTGGCCGGCCGTCACCTGCACGTTCTCCTGATCAAAGGGCGAGAAGCCCTGCGCAACTGCGCTCACCGAGTAGTTCCCTGGCACAAGGCCGTTGATCTGGTACGTGCCGTCTTTACCAACCGTTGCAGCTTTGGCTTGGCCTGCCTGGCCCGGGGCCGGAGTCGCCATCACTGAGACGCCGGGGACGACGGCCCCCGAAGGGTCTGTCACCTGCCCGTGAATGGTGGCCGTGGCCGTTTGAGCCTGCGCGCGCACAGCCAAAAGGGGCAACAGCATCGCGAAGGCGAGTGTGAGCGTTCGAACTGTCTGAGATTTCATCCATGCTCCTTATCTTGCAGCACCATAGGGGCGGCATCGCGCCGCCGTGCGTGATCGAGTTCTTGGGAATATGGCAAGGTAAACCCGCCGACAGGTCGATTCGAACCGCTTTTCAGCATTTTGGCCAAAGCGGGCATTACGGGTCACCTCTGTGAAGAAAAGGTCGCAGCCCCAACACACGAAGCCCGGAGGAAAATGCTCAGTTAGTCTTGCTAAACTCACACCTATCGCCCTGTTCCGTACCCTACACTTATATAGACGGACTAATTGTCAGGATGGTTTCTAGTTTATTTCGGTGCGGCGGGATGGACTGAAGGGGTGCCACAAGGGCCGCCCTACGACGTGCTTCCTTTACACACTCTATTCCGTGCTACCAATTCCCACTTTCCTTCACGGTCCCCTCTTGCACGTCCGCCTCGGCCCGATAGCGCGATCGAACTTCGTGCAATTCGTTGTTGATAAGGTAGACGTGGCGGCTCCTTGAGTCTTTGACTTTGAGAAAGACCTGCGTTCCGGGCCGCGCTCTCGAGTTCAAAATCGCTGCATCCTCAACGCGCTCGAATACCACGGCGGGAATATCCGTCTGCAACTTCGCCGGACCTCCCACAAAGCCATCCAGTTTCAACCCTTGAACGTCCTGGAAGTAAAGCGCGCTCTGCCACTGGCTCAACTCAGGCTTCTCCCACGTCACTTCGAGGTCTCTCACTTTGATATCCCGTGCGAAGCGAAATTGCATGGCGTTCACAGTTCGGTCATAGGCAGCCTCGGGGTCGGTCGAGAGAAACAGCTTGATGTTCTCGAGGCTGATGTTCTCGAGCCAGCTTTGCGGGTGGCCGAGGATCAGGCAGGAACCTTTGCCGTGCGCGATGACATTGCGGACGATGACGTTCCGAATCGACCCGGCAGGCGGCTCATCGGGCTTGGGAGGCAGGCCTTGACTCTCGCTGCGACGCTGAATGGTGAAGTAGAGGGGATCGCCATTTCCCCACCAGAACCAGTCGAAGCGCTGCGTGTTGACAATCAGGTTCGACAGCACCACGTTGTCTATATAACCTCCGTCGTACACCATGAAGGCGATGCCGCGATTCGAGCCGGTGATCACGCAGTTGTCCACCGTCACGTTGCGCACGCTGTTCATGTTGCCGTCGCAGAATTTCAACGCACTCGAAGCCGAGGAGAGGCGGCAATTGGTGATGGTGATGTTTTCGCAGGGCAGTGGAGGTCCCCACTCGTTCGAAGAATAGAAAACGATTGCGTCGTCGCCGGTCTCGATGGTGCTGTTGGCGATGCGCACGTCCTTGCAGCCGTCCGGGTCGATGCCGTCGGCCCAGACGCCGTATTTCAGACTGGTGTGAATGTACACGCCGTCTATCGTCAGCCTCTCGCAGGCGTAAGGATTGATAGTCCAACTCGGCGAATTAAGAAACGACAGCCCGGCAATTTTCACATCTTTGCAGCGCAGCAGCAAAACCATGTGCGGGTACACCTTGCGCGTGTGAAGGTCTTTCGGAAAAGAGCGCATCAGGGGTTTGCCCAGCCTCTCCGCCAGCAGTTGGTTGTCGTGGATGTAGGCGTCGTTGAAATCGTTCAACCGCCACTCGTACTCTGCTTGTCCGTCGATGGTTCCCCGGCCCTCGATCGAGATATTCTCCAGGTCTTCGCCGTAAAGAAGCGTGCTTTTATCGAATGCGGCGTCGTATTGAGCTGCAAAAAGTGTGGCGCCCGCTTCAACATGAAACCTGACATGGCTGCGCAGGTGAATGGTTCCGGACGTATACTCGCCCGGAGGCAGGTACACCATGCCTCCCCCGGCTTTAGCGCAAGCATCCACCGCTTTCTGGATGGCCTCGCGGGCGTAGTCCGCTTTCCTGCCTGTGGCGCCGTAATCTTTCACGTTGAAGATGGCGACATTCCCTTCCGCCCGCAGGAGCGGCGCGGCAAGCGTAACTAAAACTGCAAGGAACAACCAACGCGTTCTTGCGGCAAGCGAGTGTGCCATCGTTCCTCCCTGTGGGCGCAACCTTTGCGGCTGCCACCGGGCGGCCAAAAGGGCCGGCCCTACGACTATACAATGCAATCGAAGCGTGTTTATAATGCGCAGTCGCTTGCAAGTCAATGAGTTCCTATGCCTATGAACCGAAGAACCTTTCTTCCATATCTTGTGACGCCGGTGCTTGCCGCGCCTTTGCAGCAGGCGGTCGCTCAGGCGAACTCGGCCCCTAACATGAAAATCACTCGCATCGACACCACCTATTGGCGGTCCGGGAGTGATCTGCCCTCCTGGAAACCGAACTGGGTTTGAGTACGTGTCTCGACCGATTCCGGGTTGGTGGGTCTTGGTGAAACTTATCCGCGAAACGAAGTGGAGGCAAGCGTGGTGCATTCGACCATCGCAGGTCTCCTGCTCGGGCGCGACCCTCGCGACATCGAGCGTATTTGGATTGAACTGTACCGCACCTTCGATTTTCAGGTTACCGGCGGCGCCGAGATGCGGGCTCTCAGCGCCATCGATCTGGCGCTTTGGGACCTGTTGGGGAAGTCCGTCAACCTGCCTGTTTATCGCCTCATCGGCGGCAAGTCAAATCCTGCGGTGCGCCTCTATAACACGTGTTTCCCCCATAAATACGACTTCACAAAAGAGCCGGATAAAATCATGCGCGAGTTGATCGACGGTTACGGGATCAAGGCGATCAAGATTTGGCCCTTCGATCGCGCCGCCCTACGCAATCAGCATGAGTACGTCACCAGCGCCGACCTCGAAGAAGGTCTCTACCCGGTCCGCCTGCTGCGCGATAAATTCGCGAATGAGATTGAAATCCTCATGGAGTTCCACTCTGGCTGGGACTTGACTTCGGCGGTCCGCATCGCCAAAGCGCTCGAACCCTATCGGCCCATGTGGCTCGAGGACATGCTGCTGCCGGGCAATTTCGAGCAGTACCGCCGACTGGCCGACGCCACGTCGATCCCCCTCACCGTTAGTGAGCGCCTGGCGGGGCGAATGCAATTCCTGCAATTGCTGGAATCGCGAGCGGCCAGATACGTCATGTTCGATGTGACCTGGTGCGGCGGGCTAAGCGAAGCCAGGAAAATCGCCAACCTGGCCGAAGCCTTCGAATTGCCGGTGGCGCCGCACACCGCGGGCGGGCCGCTCCTATTTTATGCTTCGACACACCTCTCAACTGCGCTCACTAACCTCGCCATCCAGGAAAGTTGCCAGGTGTTCTACGAATCCACCTGGCCCACGATGCTGAACAATACCCTTGTCCCGAAGGATGGCGCCATACGCGTTCCCGAATTGCCGGGCTTTGGAATGGAAATCAAGCCGGAAGTGTGGACGCACCCCGCCGCTGTCACAAGGACGACCACCCTGTAGGGGGACGGCTTGCCGCCCCCTTGGAGTCTGCTGAAAAATCCATCCCGACTGTCATCCTGAGCGCAACGAAGGATCTCTGCAGTTCGCCTTGGCCAGCGAAATCAAACAACTGGAGAGATCCTTCCTTCGCTTCACTCAGGACTGCCCCGATCGGCTCGGGACTCCTCATGATGACAAGCTCAAGGGCTTCTCCCGCAGCCTGGTACAGCGCCCATCCAGTGCGATACTCCGGCTGAATGAGCAGGCCAGCCGAGGGGACCCATGCACGATTGCTCGTTTTCTATTGATTGTTTGGATTTCGGCGGGCGATTATACACCTAAGTCCGCGGGAGCAAGGTTCGAGCGGTAAACCGTATGGGCTTCTATGCGAAACACATCCTGCCCCGCCTCCTCGATTTGGCGATGAGGAATAAGGAGACAGCCCGCCTGCGTGCTGCCTGGATTCCTCAAGCTCGGGGCGAGGTACTGGAGATCGGCATCGGCTCGGGGCTGAACTTGCCGTTCTATTCTTCCGAGGTCCACCAGATCTACGGCGTGGACCCTTCGGTTGAGCTCCAGCGGATGGCGCGCCAAAGGGCTACAACCGGCCGCGGAAAGGTAGAATTCCTGACGCAATCCGCGGAGGAACCGCTACCGCTGGCCAGTGCAACCATCGATACAGTCGTAGTTACCTGGACGGTCTGCTCCATACCGAACGCAGCAAAAGCACTTCAGGAGATGAAGCGAGTTCTGAAGGGGAGCGGCCGTCTCATCTTTGTCGAACACGGCCGCGCTCCCGATCCTGCTGTTGCGGCCTGGCAAGACAGACTGACACCTGTTTGGAAGCGCATCACGGGCGGCTGCCACTTGAACAGGCGGATTGACGAGCTCGTCATGGAAGCGGGGTTTCAAATATCCGACCTTAAAACGTGTTACGTCGCGGGGCCGCGCCCTATGACGTACACTTACCAAGGGATCGCGCAGCACCTATAAGGAGCAATCGAGAATGGAATCATCTAACAAAGGTGGAAGCAGTTCGGCGGAACGGAATCTGGTTGGCCGGGTGGCTTTGGTGACGGGAGGATCGCGAGGCATTGGGCGCGCTACGTGCCTTGAGTTGGCCCGGCGCGGCGCGGCGGTGGCGGTCCTATGCCGAAGCCGCATCAAGGAAGCTCGAGAAGTGGCCGAACAGATCGAGTCAGCCGCGGGCCGGGCGCTGGCCATCGACGCCGACGTGCTCGATCCGGAAGCGATTAAACGTTCGGCAAGAGAAGCGGCCGCGAAGCTGGGCAGCATCGACATTCTGGTGAATAACGCCGGCGAGATGACTGACTTCTCGGTGCTCGATATGAAAGACGAGGATTGGGAAAAGTCTCTGGCCATTAACTTAACCTCCGCCTTCCGCTACGTGCGCGAATGCATTCCATCCATGAAGGAACGACGCTGGGGGCGGATCATCAACGTTTCATCACAGGTGGTTTATACCGGGTCGAACAATCATGCACATTACTCCGCCGCCAAATCGGGCTTGCTGGGGTTTACCTTTTCCTTGACGAAAGAGCTGGGGCCATTCGGAATTACCGCCAACGTGGTCGCTCCGGGACGAATCGTCACGGACTTGCTCACGGAACGGATGGCCGGGCGCGAGAAGGAATGGATGACCCAGACGCCTATGCGCCGATTCGGGCAGCCCGAGGAAGTGGCTTCTGCTATAGCCTTCCTGGCCTCGGAAGGCGCCAGCTATATTACCGGCGCGGTCATCAACGTGAACGGGGGACTGGTGATGGGATGAGGGAATTGAATGATTGATTCATTGAGTCATTGAGTCATTGCGTCATTGACTCATTGCGAATTGAAAAATGGCCTTCTCCTTTGGGGTCTGTGTGAAAGCCTCATTCAGGCTGTCATTCCGAGCCCTTCGCTTGTCATTCTGAGCGGAGCGAAGAATCTCGCTCTGCCGCTCAGGGTAAACTCCGCGAGGAATCTCGCTCTGAAAGTTTTCAAGGGCAGAGCGAGATTCCTCGTCGCCTGCGGCTCCTCGGAATGACAGCAAAAACGAGCTCTCACTCAGCACGATGCCGGGCCGAACTCAGCGATTCCTCATGATTGCACTTGTCAATTCAGCTTCACGCCGTGGACTTCAGCGAGGAGTTCCACGGTCCTCGCGATTTCGTGCTGGCTCCTCTCCTGCGACCACGCAAGCTCTTTGCCCAAGATCTCTGCCAGCTCCGCTAAGAGTCCATGGCTCAACTGCCCTAACAGAGCCATGATAGTTCGTCTGAGGATGAGGTCGTCCAGGTGCACAACCCGTTCGTGAGAAGCCAGGAATTGAATTTCCCGCCGGGTGAATTCAGGCAGCGCCCGCAGTGGCCGGTCGGGCTCCATGCTGATGAATTGCGCCACGTCGGCCGCACGAGTCCCATACCGCTCGAGTAATCCCGCCAGGCGCTCCACAGGTAAGCGAGTTTCCGCTGCAACAGAGGTTAGCCATGCGCTCTGCTGCGCTGCGGTGGTTGGGTAGTCCTTGCCGCCGCCGATGGGCGCCGTGGCAGAACTGGCCGAACGTGGACGTCCCAAGTGGCCGAGTATTTTATCCGCCACTTGCTCGCTGAACGCGCGGAAGGTGGTCCACTTTCCTCCGATCAGAGAGTAAACGGGAAAGTCAATTCCATTGCCCGCCGGGAGAACTTCACAGCTATGATCGCGACTGATTTCGCCGGGAGTGAAGGAATCACTGTGCGGCAGCGGGCGCACACCGCAGAATCGATACACTATGTTGGACCGGTCCAACGGGCGCGACAGTGAGGGGAAAACCTGGCGGACGGATTCGAGGATGTAGTCGACCTCATCCTCCTCGCAAGCGGCTTTCTCGGGATCGGAAACAGGGATGTCGGTTGAACCCGCAATCACCTTCCCGTAAACAGGATAGAAAATGCAAATACGCCCGTCTGCGTTGGCAAAGTAGAGCATCTCGCCTCGCGTTGCGGCCAACAATTCGGGGTGATCAAGCACCAGGTGCGAGCCCTTCGTGCCACCGATGTACTGAGTCTGCTGACCAAGCCGCCGATTGGTGAAATCGATCCAAGCCCCTGTCGCATTGACGACGATCCCGGGCTTGACTTCCAATCTCTCGCCCCCTATCTCATCTTTCAGAACGACCTTGTTGCCGGTCGCTCGCTCGAGGCTTACATAATTCAGGGCGCGCGCGGTGGAACATTGCCTCTCGGCATCCAAGACCAGTTCCAGGCAGAGGTGTTCGGGGTAACTGATCCAGGCGTCGAAGTACGTTGCGGTGCAGACGATATCAGGGTGGAGGTAAGGCCGCTCGACCAACGAGGCACGCCGAGACTTGAAATGGTGAGCGGGTAGGCCCTGGTGCCTCCCTGCCAGGAGGTCGTATAAAGAGAGCCCGATTTTGCAAAGCAACGCTCCCCTGCCGCGCGGCCGCATTTTGAGGCCCAGAAATCTCGCGGGAGCTGAGAGCAGGCCCTCGGTCCAACCGAAGATGGGAATGGTGGTGGGGAGTGGCCTTACATAATGAGGAGCGTTCTTGAGCAAGCGGTTTCGCTCGCGCAAGGATTCCCTGACCAGGCGGAATTCGCCGTTCTCGAGATATCGCAGCCCGCCGTGAATGATGCGAGTGGAAGCGGAACTGGCGCCGGAGCAGAAATCGGCTTTCTCCACCAGCAGCGCATCCACTCTTTCGAGCGCCAGTTCACGAAGCAATCCAACGCCGTTAATTCCGCCTCCCACGATGAGGACTGAAACTTCCGGCTGGAGTCGAATGGCCGCAAGCTGTTCTTCCCGGGTCATTCAGTTACCGATGCTGAGGCGGGCGGATCAGTTCCCCGCACTTTCGGCAGTGTTGGCGCCGCCGGGCGTTCAGAGTCCGGCAGGCCGGACAAACGATATACATGGCGCGCGCGAAGAGATGAGTCAGCAGCCAAGCGCCTCCCAGGATAGCGGCGGCGAAGGCGGCATTGAGAAGGATGGACGCCATGCAAGTGCAGCGACGGGCAGCGGCCGGATCGCTGGTCCTGCCCGCCAGTGCCGCGTTACGTAAATAGGTGAAACACGCCGGCCGCATGCTGTCATGCTGAGCGAAGCGAAGCATCCCCGCAGTTTTACGGAGAAAAAGACGACAACTGCAGAGACCCTTCGCTGCGCTCAGGGTGATAGACCACCTGGTGTTTCACTTTCTTCGGTAACGCAACACTTGCTGCTCGTTACTGCTGTTTGGCGCGAGCCGAGCGGACAGCTTCGATGAACTTACGGGCATTGGCGACCACCACGTCCAGTTTGCCTTCTCTGAGGACTTTCACATTCACCAGTTCCCCACCCACTGCCACTGCCGCAGCCCCGGCCTTGATGAACTCCGGAGTGGTTTCGAGGTTGACTCCGCCCGTGGGAACAAAATCGATCTGAGGGAAGGGGCCCTTCAGCGCCTTGATGTACGCCGGACCGCCCACGGGTCCGCACGGAAAGATCTTTACCATGTCGGCGCCCGCCTGCCACGCGGCGACCACTTCCGTGGGTGTGAGCGCGCCAGGGAAACACGCCTTGCTGTACCGGCGCGCCACTTCGATCACTTGGGGATTGAGAGACGGGGTAACAATGAACTCCGCGCCCGCCAGCAGAGCCGCCCGGCAAGTTTCGGGATCGAGAATGGTTCCGGCGCCAAGCAGTACCTTATCACCGAACTTCTCGACCACGCGTTCCATCACGTGAAGGGCGTTGGGAACGGTCATGGTAATTTCGGCAATGCCGATCCCGCCCTCGATGATAGCCTCCGCGGCACGCAGAGCGTCCTCCGGCGAGGGCGCGCGAACGATGGGAACCAGACCGACTTCACGAATAAGCGATAGTGTCTTCTCTCGAGTCCACGACATGTATACCTCTCAAATCTAGGGGCTGGGTGCTGGGGACTAGGGGCTAGGGACGTGGAACGAATCATCAGTCGCGAATAGTGAATTGCGAACCGCCATTCACTATTCATCATTCACCATTCAGATTTGGTCTCCAGGTCCCCAGTCCCCGAGCGCTATCGCGCCACTCTAAGGCTCGCTCCCTTCAACAGATTTTCCACCTCTTGAAGCGTGGCCCAGTTGAAATCGCCGGGTATGGAATGCTTGAGGGCGCTGAAAGCATTTCCGTAGCGGACCGCATCGGCGTAAGACTTCTTCGTCAAGCAGCCGTAAATGAATCCGGCGCTGAAAGAATCGCCTCCGCCCAAGCGGTCCACAATTTCCAGTTCGTACTTTACATCGTCAAAGTATTGGCCGTCGGCGTAGGCAATGGCCGTCCAGGTATTGCGCCAGACCAGCGGGTTTTCTCGCAAGGTAATCGCGACCGCCTTGAAATTGAACTTCTCCTGGAGCCGCCGCGCCACATCCTTGTAGGTTTCGGCGGAGACTTCTGCGAAACCTTTATCATCAGTTTTACCGGCGGCGGCAATCTTGAAGACCACCTTGGTGTCTTCCTCCGTGGTCATGAGCACGTCCACATATTCCATCATGGGCTCTTGAATAGCCTGAGCCCTCTCGGGCGTCCAGAGCTTGCCGCGATAATTCAAGTCGTAGCTCACGGTGGCGCCAGCGCGCTTGGCGGCCTTCAAGGCCTCGAGCGTGACTGCGGCCGCCGAATCGCTCAGCGCCGGCGTGATGCCGCTGGTGTGAAACCATTTGGCGCCCTCAAACACTTTTTCCCAGTTGATCTCGCCCGGCTTCACCAAGCTGATGGCGGACTGCGCCCGGTCGTAGAGTACCGAACTGGCGCGAGGCGCCGCGCCGAACTCGAGGAAGTAAAGCCCCATTCTTCCGTCCGCGCTCCAAACCAGGTTGGAAGTATCCACCCCGGCCTGGCGGGCTCTGTTTTCCATCAGCTTCCCCAGCGGGTTCTTGGGGAGGCGCGAAACCCAGGTACTTCGCAGACCCAGACGGCTCACGCCCACAGCTACGTTCAGTTCGCCGCCGCCCACTCGCACGTCCAAAGAGTTGGCCTGCTCGAATCTTTCGAAATGCGGCGGAGAGAGGCGAATCATCGCTTCGCCAAAAGTCACAACATCAAACATCGCGTACCTCCTCGGAACTAGCATTATACAGCCGGGAGCACACCGTCTCGTGACGATTTCGCGTCAAAACCAGGTTTCGGTTTTGAAGAGTTATTCCGCAACTTCTGAAGCTCCCCCAATTCACAATTTACTATTTGCTTTTCACGATTCATAATAGTTGTTGAGCTTCTCACCAATCCAGGGGGCAAATCGTGCGCGACATACGCAAAGTGGCTGTGCTGGGGGCCGGCACGATGGGGGCTCGTATTGCCGCCCATCTTGCCAATGCTTCCGTTCCGTCGGTTCTACTCGACATCGTTCCCCGCGAGCTTACACCGCAGGAGCAGGCTCAGGGCCGCACGCTCGCGGATGGCAAGGTCCGCAATCGCTTCGCGCAGGCCGGGCTCGACGCAGCGCTGAAGTCTCGTCCAGCGGCGTTTTTTGTTCCGGAAGCGGCGCGGATGATCACGCTCGGAAACTTCGAGGACAACTTAGCTTGGCTCAGGGAATGCGACTGGATCATCGAAGCGGTGACGGAAGACCTCGGCGTCAAGCGCGCCCTGCTCGAACGGGTGCTGGCAGTACGCGCGCCGGGGACGGTGCTCAGTTCCAACACTTCGGGGATCAGCATCGGCAGTATAGTCGAAGGCTTCGGTGACGAACTGCGGCAGCATTTTGTGGGCACCCACTTTTTCAATCCTCCGCGTTACCTGAAGCTGCTGGAGATTATTCCCACCCAGGAGACATTGCCGGAGGTTGTGGAAGCGATCGCGCGCTTCGGCGACGTGGCGCTGGGCAAAGGGATCGTCATCGCCAAAGACACGCCCAATTTCATTGCTAATCGCATCGGCACGTTCACAACCCTGAGAGCCATCCAGGTCATGCAGGAAGGAGGCTACACGATTGAGGAGATCGACACCCTCACCGGGCCCCTCATGGGCTTGCCCAAGTCCGCCACCTTCCGGACTCTCGATATCGTGGGCCTCGACGTGATGGGGCACGTCATCAACAACCTCCGGAAGGCCTTGCCCGAGGATGAACGGCGCGACCTCTTCCAGCTTCCCGGTTTTATGCAACAGATGATGGAGCGCCGCCTGCTGGGCGATAAGACCGGGCAAGGCTTTTATAAGAAGTTGAAGGGGAAAGACGGCGGGGAAGAGAGCGAAATTCTTACCCTCGATCTTAACACTTTCGGATATCGGGCTCGACAGAAGCCGAGTTTTGGTTCGCTCGAGATGGCGCGCAATATCGAAGATGTCCGTGAACGTGTGGCAATGCTCTGCCAGTCGCCCGACCGCGCAGGACAGTTCTACCAGAAGCTCCTCTTCGACATATTCCACTATGCTGCGATGCGCGTGCCGGAGATTTCGGACGACATCGTCTCCATTGATAATGCGATGAAGTGGGGGTTCAACTGGGAATGCGGCCCGTTTGAGCTCTCGGATGCGGTGGGGATCGGGAAGGCGATTGATGCCTGGAAGAAGGCCGGCCAGCCGACGCCGCCTCTGGTTGAAAGACTCCTTGCCTCGGGAATGAAGAGTTTTTACGCCTCATGCGACGGTGCTCCGAGCTATTTCGATTTTGCGAGCTCCGCTTATGAGGAGGTTCCTGAGCGGCCTGGAGTCCTTCTGCTGCCTTCGCTCAAAGCCCACAAGAAGGAAATCAAGCGAAACGCCGGTGCAAGCCTGATTGACCTCGGTGACGGTGTGATCTGCCTGGAATTCCATTCCAAGATGAACACGATCGGAGCCGACGTCGTCGGGATGGTTCATGCCGGGCTGAAAAGCCTGAACGACGGCTTTGAGGCCATGGTGATCGGGAACCAGGCGGCGAATTTCTGCGTCGGCGCAAACTTGATGCTGGTGCTGACGACTATTCAGGACGGCGAGTGGGACGATCTTTCGACCGCCGTGCGCGCCTTTCAGAACGCCAACATGGCCCTCAAATATGCTCCCAAGCCCGTAGTGGCTGCTCCTTTCGGCCTGACTCTGGGAGGCGGAACGGAGATAATTCTCCACGCCGCACGCGTACGTGCCGCTGCGGAAACCTACATGGGCCTGGTGGAGGCTGGCGTGGGCCTGATCCCGGCGGGAGGCGGTACCAAAGAGATGCTGGTGCGCGCCATGGATAAGTCGCCCTCCGACCCTGAGGCCGACCCCTTTGTATTCGTCAAAGAGGTCTTTATGAATCTCGCCATGGCTAAGGTCTCAGCCAGCGCCGAAGAAGGACGCAAGCTGGGTTACCTTTCTGGGAAGGACTCGATCAGCATGAACCGCGACCGGCAGATTCGAGACGCCAAGGAGTTGGCGCTCGACCTGGCGCGTCTGGGCTATCGGCCCGGAAAGCCTCGCGAGGACGTTCGAGTGCTCGGCCAGGCGGCTTTCGTCAAAATGAAGCTGGGACTGCACTTGATGCGCCGCGCGGAGTACATCTCGGATTATGACGTGATGGTCGCGACACAACTGGCGAAGGTGCTGTGCGGCGGAGGCGAGTTCACGTCGGCTCAACTCGTCTCGGAGCAGTACCTGCTGGATTTGGAGCGGGAGGCTTTTCTAAGTCTCTGCGGCCAAAAGCAGACCGTGGAGCGCATCCAATATATGCTGAAGCGCGGGAAGCCATTAAGAAACTAGGGGCTAGGGACTAGGGGCTAGGGACTGGGGAGAGAGTCGCGGCGACCGGAGTTTGGACGGCGCAGGCATGAGGGGAAGTGGCTCAAGGCGGGCTATTGCTGTGCCCTAACCCCTAGTCCCTAGCCCCTAGTCCCTGCTTTCAGGAGGTTTTATGAAAGAAGCAGTGATCGTCTCGATTGCTCGCACGGCGGTGGGCAAGGCGCCGCGCGGCACGCTTCGTAATACACGGCCGGACGAGATGGCGGCGGCGGCCATTCGTGAGGTGCTGCGGCGGGCGCCGGGCCTCGACCCCAACGAGGTTGAGGACGTCGTCCTCGGCTGCGCGATGCCGGAGGCGGAACAAGGAAACAACGTGGCGCGCGTCGCGTCGCTGCGCGCCGGACTGCCGGTGAACTGTTCGGCGATGACGATCAACCGCTTCTGCTCTTCCGGCCTTCAGGCCATTGCCATCGCTTCCGAGCGGATCATGGCGGGCTTCGCCGAGGTCGTGCTCGCCGGCGGAACCGAGACCATGAGCATGATTCCTATGGGCGGATTTCATTTTGCGCCCAACCCCTACCTGATCGAGCATTATCCCGATTCCTATCTGAGCATGGGCTTGACGGCTGAAAATCTGGCGCGAAAACACAACATTACGCGCGAGAGGCAGGATGAATTTGCGCTACGAAGTCATCAGCGGGCGTTGGCGGCAATTGCGGAAGGGCGATTTAAAGATGAGATCATTCCACTCGATGTGATCGAGGTCAGCCCTAACGGCAAGGACAAACCCCAGACGCGTCAAATCCGCTTCGACACTGACGAGGGACCGCGAGGCGACACGTCCGTGGACGCACTGGCCAAGTTGAAGCCCGCCTTTCACGCCCGCGGCACGGTCACCGCGGGCAACGCCTCGCAGACGAGCGATGGCGCCGCTTTGGCTGTGGTAATGTCAGCGGAGAAGGCGAAGACGCTGGGGCTCAAACCGCTCGCCCGGTTCGTGAGCTTTGCGACCGCGGGGTGCCCGCCGGAGGAGATGGGCATCGGCCCGGTTTACGCGATCCCTAAGGCGCTGAAATTCGCGGGCTTGAATCTCGCGGACATTGTGGTGATTGAATTGAATGAGGCGTTCGCAGCGCAGGCTCTCTCGGTGATCGACTTGGCTCAACTGGACACGGAGCGGGTGAACGTCAATGGCGGCGCCATCGCTCTCGGGCATCCTCTGGGCTGCACGGGCGCCAAGCTGACGGCTACTCTGCTTGGGGAGTTGAAGCGTCGAAACGCAAGGTATGGCATGGTCACGATGTGCGTGGGCGGCGGAATGGGAGCGGCCGGTATTTTCGAAAACCTGCAGGAATAAAGCGGTCGCGACTCCCCTCCCTAGCTAAGGAGGGGGTAGGGGTGGTTGGTCCCGCGGTGAAGCCGACACCCACCGCCCCTACCCCTCCTCCCGCTGAGGAGGGGAGTAATTGTCAAAGCAGTCGCACATGCCCGCCGGCTGACGAGCACTCGGAAACCATGAAATCACACTGTCATTCTGAGCGCAGCGAAGAATCTCGGCAGTTCTTAAGGTCCGAAACTGACTGCCGGGATTCTTCTCTGTGCTCAGAATGACAACGTCCAAGCGTTTTTCTGCACCCCGTAAAGTCACAGTCCTTTCAAAGCCTTTGCGGCGCCCGCGAGATCGGAAACGGCGAGTACGATATCCGCCTTCTTGCCGTTTTCCGCGACGCTACCGTAGCCATAATCCACGTTGATGTTCGCGGCGCCGAGACGCGTTCCGACCTCCCCTAAAGTTCCGGCCTCGTTAGCAAGAGTCACGCATAAAACCTCCTCCTCTGTGCAGCGGATGCCGAGGTTTCCCAAGACCTTTTTCGCCTTGGCCGGACTGCTAACGAGCAAGTGAAGGGGACTCTCCCCGGTAATGCTCCAGGCGGAGAATGCTGTGATGTTGACCTTGGCTTTTCCGAGGGCTCCAGTGATTCGGCCGAGTTCTCCAGGCTTACTTTCCAACCAAGCGGTGATTTGTTTTGCTTTGGGCATGGTAAAATCGCCTCCCTGAAGTTTGAATGAGTGATGATAAAATACTTCTTCCCGTTCAGCTTGTAAAGGTGCGATCGGATTGGGTAGTGTCCAAATTTGACTGGTAGCGCCGACCTTCAGAGCTTGCCCTGAGCAGCGCGAAGGGTCGGCAGGTGCTGGCCTAAGGGCCAGCGCTGCGCCGAAACGAGGACACGACGTCGGATGGAGCGCCGGAAGGGGGTCTTATGGCGCGTCGCGTGGAAGATCTTCAAGTTGTGGTTGTGGGCAGTACGAATTTCGACATGGTGGTCAAGTCGGAGCGGCTGCCTAAGGAAGGCGAGTCCTTACTGGTATCGAACCTCAGGTTTTTCCCGGGCGGCAAAGGCGCGAACCAGGCGGTAGCCGTGGCGCGAATGGGTGCGCGCACGTCGATGGTGGGCGCCGTGGGCGCCGACATCATCGGAGATTTCCTGCTTCAAGGGTTAGTGAAGGAGAAGATCGACACTACCTGGGTACGGCGAGACTCCGCCCGCGCCACCGGCAGCGCTTTCATCATGCTTTTCCCCAACGGGAACAACTGCATTGCGGTTGACCCGGCGGCGAATTTCAGCTTGACCCCTGCGGACATCGAGCGGGCCAAGGATGTAATCGAGCGCGCTGATGCGCTATTGACCGTGCTCGAAATCCCCCTCGAAGCCGTAGAAGCAGCGTTGCGCCTGGCGCGGAAAGCCGGAAAACTGACGGTGCTCGACGCCGGTCCGCCCCGCTACTGCCCCGTGGAGGTTTTAACCCTCGCGGATGTTGTCTCTCCCAACGAAACGGAACTCGCGCAACTGACCGGAGAGGAAGTTCAGGGACGAGTCTCAGCGCGGGAGGCGGCCGAAAAGCTCCTTGCGATGGGTGTGAAGACAGTGGTTCTCAAGCTGGGAAGCGACGGTTCAATGCTAGTGACTGCGAAGAAGTCAAAACACTTTCCTGCCTGCAAGGTTGCCGCGATTGATCCTACGGCGGCGGGCGATGCCTTTACAGGTGCTCTGGCCGTCGAGTTGGCCGCAGGCGGTGACATCGAATATGCCATCCGCTTCGCCAATTGTGCCGGCGCTTTGGCAGCCACAAGATTGGGCGCCCAACCTTCCCTGCCCACGCGTGCGGAGGTGGAGGCGCTGGTGGGACAAGAGAAGAAAGCATGATAGTGGCGCGGGTGCGCGAGGCTCTCGCGACGCCCGGGCTACGAGAGGCGGAGTATGAAATTCGTTCCCATGCTGCAATTGTTGCAGCAAGCAGTGTCGGATGGTTACGGCGTTCCATCATTCTGTGTCTGGAATGCCGAAAGCATCGAAGTGGTGTTGCGCGTGGCGGCGGAACTTAAGGCTCCGGTGATTCTGATGAACGGCCCCGGAGAGTTCGGGCTGCTCTCCCCGCGCGACTTGGGTGCGGTGGCGCACGCTCTGGCGGAACGGTTTGATGTGCCCGCGGCGCTGCACCTGGATCATGGCAATTCCATCGCGATGGTCGAAGATTGCCTTGCTGCAAAGTACACGTCGGTGATGCTCGATTATTCGACCCGGCCGTGGGAAGAGAATGTCGAGGCGCTCGGCCGCGCCGTGGCACTGGCGCATCCCCGCGGCGTGACAGTGGAGGGCGAGTTGGGGGTGGTCGGCCAGGCCGATCAAGTCACCGTAGAAGGCGGAGAGCAATCCACGCTAACTGACCCGGCTAGGGCCGCTGCCTTCGTCGAAAAGACCGGGATTGACGCCTTAGCAGTGTCCATCGGCAATGCCCACGGCCATTACACGAAGCTGCCGCAATTCGACTTCGAGCGCCTGGCAAAGCTCAAAGAAGCCACCCGCATTCCGCTGGTCCTGCACGGCGGTTCAGGAACGCCCGAGGCCGATTTGCGCCGCGCCATCTCACTGGGGATTGCCAAGGTGAATGTCGCGACGGAAGCCATTACCGCGATGCGGCAGTCGCTGCTCGAACAGTGGGGGACAGGGAAGAATCTCTGGGCCCCGATGGCGCAGGCAGTAGCGATGGAGGCCATGGCAAAAGTCGTCGCGAAGTGGTTTCATCTGACGATGGCGGCGGGCCGGGCTTAGCTTCTGGTCACAGTCAGCTTCTGAAATCACCGACCCCCTCACCCGGACCGCTTCCGGAGCCCGCCGGGGCGGGCGCAAGAATGTGGCCCACGGCGAGAGCCGTGGAGAGAAAGCAGGCCCGATGCGCCTGAAAAGCCCCGGGAGGGGCGACAGAGCTGTCTTGATGATCGCACATCTTCTGTCGCCACTACGTGGCTCGGCGTGCTCTCTGTGTGCCGTGATCCCACGGCGGGCGCCGTGGGCCACATTCTTGCGCCGCTGATGCGGCTTGGCGTGGGGTGACGGGCTTATTCTCGCGCCTTTGCGGGCCGGGGGTGAGCGGGTTCGATCATCGCAGATAGTCATGCGCAGAACGTGCCAAAGGAGAAACACTCATGACCAATCATAGCCTGCAGGCCGACTTGTTCGACGAATTGTGTTCCATGCCGTTGCTGGACGTTCACACGCATCTTGTGGACGGCAAGCTGGGAGCGCGCGGCTTGCACGATGTGCTTCTCTATCACATGGCTGTGAGCGATCTCTATGCAGCGGGGTGCCCGAGCGGCGCACGCCTGACGCAATTTCCCGGCTGGCCGTCGCGGGAAGAGGCGCATCAACGCATTGCGGAAGCCTTGCCCTATTTCAAGTATGTGCGCAACACAAGTATCTCCTGGGGGATCCGGCTGATTCTCGAGGATCTGTACGGTTGGAAGGAACCGGTGAAGCCGGACAACTGGGAGCGGCTGGACGCGCAGATTCGGGAGCGGGCTGACGACAAGGCATGGCAACGCGAGATCATGCGTCGGGCCAATATTCAGCGCTATTGCGCGGAATATGCGCGGCGAGAAAGCGGACGCGACCGTGACATTCTCCAATATTCGCTCGAGTGGGCCTTCTTCACGCGCTCCCAGTGGGGAGAGTTTGACACCGCGCTGTACGAACTCGAACGATGCTGGGGCAGAAAACCGGAGAGTCCCAGCCCCATCGGCGGAACGCGTCCCCCCACCGAACGGGTGATCCGAACCCTCCACGACGTGCACGCCGCCGTTGATCATTACGTTCAAAACATTCCCTACGACGAAATCCTTTCCGTGGCTACAGGCATCTCGACGGATCTTGACTTGCGCGTGGTGAGCGACCAGGAGATGGCGGAGGCCCTTGCGCGACGTCCGAGCGCCGGACCGCGGGAACGGGATGTGTACGCGTCTTACGTGAACGAAGCTTATCTGAAGGCGCTCGAACCCCACGCGGCCCAAATCGTGTTCCAGTTCAGCATCGCGGCGGAGCCCTTACCCTTCGAGACGGGCAGCCGGCTTTCGCAGCGCACCATCGGACAGGTAGCGGAGATGATCGCGCGCTACCCCAAGATTCGATTCCAGTGCCATCTGGCCAGCCGCCACGCCAATCAATCGATGTGCACCATGTGCCGCGAGTTGCCCAATTTTTCGCTCTGTGGCATCTGGTGGCATAACTTCTTCCCCTCGGTGATGCGCCAAGTGATGGAAGAGCGGTTGGATATGGTTCCCGTCAATAAACAAGTCGGGTTCTTCTCCGACGCCTATTGCCTGGAATGGACCTACGCCAAAGCGAAGATGATCCTCAACCAACTGTCTGTGGTCCTGGCCACGAAGATTGACTATGGCCAATACACTCGCAACGATGCTCTGGCGGTAGCGCGGGCGATCCTCTACGACACTGCCCACGACCTGCTCGGTATGCGGCCGGCGGAGGCTCGACAAACCACGTAGGGGCAACCCTTGTGGTTACCCGAGGGCGGCCACAAGGGCCGCCCCTACGCGGCAGCGCACGATTGCATGAAACGAATTCACTGTGTCGGAGTGGTGGTGATGGACCTGTTGAACGGGCCTATCCAGCAGTATCCCGTGCCACGCCTGCAAAGCCAGGTCACCGCGGAATGGATTCGCATGATGCCGGGGGGCGGCGCCGCGAACATGCCTTCGGCGATAGCGCGCATGGGATTGCCAGTCGCTACCTTCGCCAAGGTGGGTGACGACATCAACGGCGAATTCATTGTGCGGGAGCTTTCCAAGTTGGGTGTTGACACTACAGGCATGCGTGTTTCGCCGGGCGAAGCCACACCCTTCACCTTCGTGGGAGTGCGCGCCGACGGAGACCGCACGTTCATTCACACTCCCGGCGCTAACCTGAATTTCAAACTCAGCGACCTGGATTTCGACCGAGTGCTGGCCGCCGATTTTCTCCTCTATCATGATTTGAACGTTCTACCGAAATTGGATGGAGAACCCGCGGCGAGCTTGCTGGAAGAGGCCCAGCGGCGTGGCGTGGTAACCTTTCTGGATGAGGATTTTGGTTATGGACCTAAGCTCGAACCACTCGCCGCCATGCTTCCCTACTGCGACTATGTGATTCCCAGCTTCGATGACTTGCTGGCAATATATCCGGACGCTACGCCGGAAGAGATGGCGAGCCAACTCCTCGAAGCAGGCGCTCGCGCCGCGGTTTTGAAGATGGGACGCGACGGCTGTCTGATCGCGCGGGGAAGCGACCGCATACAGGTTCCAGCGCTGCCCGCCAAAATTGTTGATACCACGGGCGCGGGCGATTGTTGGGATGCGGGTTTTATTGCCGGTTTGGCCAGCGGTGAAGACGTCGTCACCGCGGCGCGCCTGGGGAACGCCTGCGCGGCATTCTGCATCGAGGCCGTGGGGGGATCAACCGGAGTGCCCTGTTACGAGGCGGTCGAGCGACGGGCGTCGCAAACGGAGAGGAGACCTTGAATTACCGGCTTTCCACCCACGCCCGACAGGAAATGGAGCGCCGCGGAATCCCGCTGCCGTTGGTCGAGGAGGTTCTGGAGAATCCAGACCAGATCACGCCCGGAAGAGGAGCCCTGAAGGCTTATCAATCCAAGTGCGACATCGGTGGTAAAATGTATCTTGTGCGGGTCATTGTGGATGACCGTGCAGATCCGGCGCTGGTCGTGACCGTCTATAGGACAACAAAAATCGAGAAATACTGGAACAAACCGTGAGAGTAACCTACGATCCCGAAGTGGACGTGCTGCGAATCTTGCTGAGCGATGCGCCCATCGAAGAATCCGATGAAGATAAGCCCGGGGTGATCCTCGACTACGACAAGGATGGCAACATCGTGGGCCTGGAAATCCTCGATGCCTCCAAACGAGTCTCAAATCCCCGCTCCGTCGAATACGCGGTGGCTGGTTAGCGGAGAAGAACTTTCCGAGGTCCTTGCCAATACCACGAAAACTCTGCTGGACTTGTACCGATGTGAGCCGCACCTCCAAACCCAAACCCCAATTAGCGTGCCATCGATCGCTCGCCACCGCAGGTGCCGCTACTCCCCCGTCACACAAACTGATACTGCCCCGGCACCGCCACGGGCGGCACGCTCATGGCGAGTTTGTAGTCCAGGGTCTTAGGCTGCAGGTCCTGCTTTGAGTCCATGATCATGTCCCAGGTGATTTCCGTGCCGGAGTAAGCGGCTTCGCGGGCCATAATGCAGGTCATGGTGCTTTCGGCTACGGTCATGCCGTCGTTGGTGCAGGGAATGTCGCCGCGAATGCTCTTGACCAGCCGGACATGTTCCTGGACGTAGGGATCGAGACCCGGCGTGCCCATGTCGAGCCCGTCGGTCTGCCCCTTCGAGCCCACAATTGTGTTCCACACCTTGCGATACGAACCCTTGGGATATTGCCTGCAGGCGCTGTAGAGGTGAACGCCGTTGGGATAAACGAAATCCGCCGTCAGGTGGTCGTAGATATTCCCGTAGAGTTCTTCCCGCGGCCGCCACGCCACCCCGCCCGACCCGACGACTTTTACCGGGTGGGTGCCCATCACCCAGTTGCAGAAATCGATGGTGTGAATGTGCTGCTCCACCATCTGGTCACCGCAAATCCAGACGAACGAATACCAGTCGCGATGCTGCCACTCCATGTCGCCCCACGACGGGTCGCGATGGTCCACGTGCAGGACAGGTCCGCTCAAGTAAGTTGCGCTGAGGCTCACCACCTCGCCCAGCACGCCATCGCGAATCTTCTGAACCGTTTCGATGTAGTCCTTCTGCGATCGCCGCTGCGTCCCCGCCACCACCGTCAGCTTCGATTCCTCGGCTTTCTTCAGTGCCGCGATGAAACGCCGCACTCCGGCAGGGTCAGTCGCGATGGGCTTTTCCGTGAAGATGTGCTTCCCGGCCTCGACCGCAGCCTCAAACTGCACTGGACGGTGGCCCGGGGGAGTGCATAGCAACACCACGTCGATATCAGAGGCGAGGATCTTCTTATACGCGTCAAAGCCAACGAAGCAATGTTCGGGATCGACGCTGACTCGTTTGCGAATCGAATCCACCAACTCGGCTAAGGGCTGGCCGGTGAATTGGGACGCCTTCTTGGGGCTGGCCTCCATCAAGAAATTCGGATCGCGCAGGTTGGCTAGAGACTTTTGGAGCTTGTCCTCGAAGACGTCTCCCATGGCGACGAGTTCCACAGTCGGGTCGGCCGTGAGGAAGTCAACGGCTGCTTCCGTGCCGCGTCCGCCGCAGCCGACCAAACCTGCACGCAAACGCTCTTTTCCGGCGCCTCGCACCAGTTCCGGCTTGACGAACGTAAACGCCGTCGCAGCCGCTCCGGCGCCTAACGACCGGCTGAGAAACGATCGACGAGTGTAAGTAGATGATTCGTTTTGCTCCATGTATCACCTCCGTGGCTAGTGGTCGGGGCTTAGTGAACTGATCTCCGCGTCGTCATCCTGGATTCCGCCCGTCAGGCCCGCGGCAAGCAAAGCATCGCGAGCAAAAGCCGCCTGCCCGGACAAAACGAAAAACGCAGCCCCGGCATACACACCCGAGGAGAACAACGTTAATACCCTCAGCGCTGACTTCTGATACGGTTCGACGTCCACCGCGTAGTCGATGCCGCATCGCGTAAGGATATCTTCCACGCGCTTCGCCTCCGCCAATTCGCCGGCGATGTAGATCCGGGAGACCTCTTTGTCGAGAAACTTGTCAAAGTCTAACCGGGCCATAGCGGCGCCTTCCACAGGAAACTGTCATTCCGAACGGAGCGAGGAATCTCGCACTGAATGTCCAGTGGAAGATTGCTTGCTGCCAGGAGAATAGCTAACCAGGCCCCCCTCGCCCGACCCGCGCCGGCTGGTGAAAGCGCCGGCGCGTGCCACCCTCTCCCCCGAGGGGGAGAGGGCATTTTCATGACAAGCGGTGAACCGAAGGATCATGGAATCCTCGCTCGGAATGAAAGGCGGCCTTGACCATCATCCGGTTTGATCCATCACATGGCGGATGTAGCTCAGGTTCCTGCGCATATCCGCCTCGATCTGGTTCGGGTGCGCGTCGGTTTCCAGGTTTGCGTAGCCGCTGAATCCGATGTCCCGAATCGCCTGCATGACAGCGGGAAATTGGATACTGCCTTCGCCGAGGTAGTGCGGATTATCCTTCAAATGGAACTGGCAAATCCGGTCTTTCCCCAGCCAGCGGATTTCCTTTACCACGTCGAACCCCGCCTTCGTGGAGTTCCCCACGTCGTAATACACAAGGACGCTCTTGGACCGCGACCGCTCCATGATTCGAACGTTATCCTCAGCGGAAATCGTGTCCTCGAGCCCCAGAATCACGCCCGCGTGCTCCGCTTCCGGTCCCAGATCGCGCAAGACATCGCCGACGTGATCCATCTCGTCGCGAGTCTGGAGGGCCCGCCGGCCGAAGAATGGAAGCAGAAGCACTTTCGAGTTCAGGGCTTTGGTTAATCGAATGGAATCCTGCACCCATTTTATGGCCAGCTTATCGTCTTTCAGGCCATTGTCGTGTAGTCGATCGACGCAGGTGCCGTCGATTGGAATGTTGTTCTGCCTGGACAGATTGAGATAGCGGACCAGGATATCCGGGTTGTCGAGCGGCATCCTGTTGTCCACGATCTTTCTTCCAAACGACACTTGCACGCCGTCAAAGCCGAGCCGCGCGGCCAGCGGAACCGCATCCGGATCGGTGCCCTTCTCCAAGTTCCAATCCGTCACGCCAATCCGAAGTCTGGTTTCTTTGGCGAATTCCATGCGGGAGAGGACACTCAGACCAACCGCGGTATAAAGGAACTCACGACGGGTGAATTCAAGCATCGAAGTCCTCCTTAGTATGGCGCTCCAGACAAGGGTCACATCATACAACAACGCCTGGACCTTATCAAAACCCCGTTAAACCCGACGCCGTCCTAATTTGGCCTTAGCGCCGCCATCTTGGGGGCTTCAGCGCCGGCTGGAAGCAGCCGGTACGGCCCAAAGTAGGACACTACCTTAAACCTCCAGGACGGTCCTTCCGATAAAGGGATTTAGGGCCTCGCGCCCGGCCGGGAGAGGTGCGTAAGGAGCCGTATGAACTTTTCATGGCGCTCGAGCAAAAAGGTTGAGCCGTCCGGGGGGACCGTTCATGAGACCGCCCCGGGAAAGCATGGGGAGGAGGCGCTGCGAGAAAGCGAGGCCCGCCTGCAAGTCATTTTCGATAGCGTTCAGACGGGCATCTTCATCATCGACCCGGAAACACATCGGATAGTGGATGCCAATCCCGTGGCTCTCGAAACCATCGGCGTGGGCCGCGATCTGGCGATCGGAGCCGAGTGCTACAAGTTCATATGCCCCGCCGAAAAGGGGGCCTGCCCGGTGACGGATCTCGGACAGACCGTGGACCATTCCGAACGCACTCTCCTGACGGCGAGCGGGGAGAAACGGGCAGTTCTTAAAACAGTTGTCAGCGTGGTGCTTAACGGCAGAAGGCACCTTCTCGAAAGCTTCATCGACATTACGGATCGCAAGCGCGCAGAGCAGCAACTGCGGGACGCCAAGGAGGCTGCCGAATCCGCCAGCCGGACCAAGAGCGAGTTTCTGGCCGTGATGAGTCATGAGATCCGGACCCCCATGAATGGGATTATTGGCATGACCCAACTGGCGCTGGATACGAACCTGTCACGGGAGCAGAGAGAGTGCCTCGGCGCCGTGAAGGAGTCGGCAGATACCCTCCTCACCCTGATCAATGACCTGCTGGATTTCTCCAAGATCGAGGCGAAGAGGCTTACGCTCGAACCCGAGGAATTCGATCTGCAAGATTCGTTGAGCAACACCCTGCGGGCGCTTGCCCCGCGCGCCGATGAAAAGGGCCTCGAGTTGACGTGGGAGGCTCCGCCCGACCTGCCGGCACGTTTAATCGGAGACCCCGGACGGCTGCGGCAGGTCGTCGTGAATCTGGTGGGAAACGCCATCAAATTCACAGAACGCGGGGGCGTGGACTTGCGAGTCGAAACCGAATCCCGGGCGGAGGATTGGATTGTCCTGCATTTTTGCGTCAGCGATACCGGCATCGGGGTGCCGCGGGAAAAGCAAGCGCGGATTTTTGAAGTCTTCATGCAGGCGGACAGTTCCACCACAAGGAAATACGGAGGGACAGGCCTGGGTCTGGCTATCTCAGCCCGGTTGGTCGAGATGATGGGCGGCCGGATCTGGATGGAAAGCGAGGTGAACCAGGGAAGCAGGTTCCACTGCAACGTGAAGCTCGGCCTGGTGAAAGGGCGGCAGCAGCCACCCCCACCCTTGATGAAAGTCAACCTCCGTGACACGCCGGTGCTGGTCATTGACGATAACGCGGCGAGCCGGCGTAATCTGGCGACGATGCTCGAGGGCTGGTCGATGCGGCCCAGGTTGGCGGAGAGCGGGCAGGAAGGTCTGGCTGCGATGCGGCAGGCAAAAGCCATGGGCGAGCCTTTCCCATTAATCGTGCTGGACGCCCACATGCCGGTGATGGACGGTTTCACCGTAGTCAGGAAGCTCAAGGAAGACGCAACCCTGGCCGAAAGCGCGATCATGATGTTGACCACAGTCGGAGAGCGCGGCGACGGCGCGCGTTGCCGGGAGTTGGGCGTCTCCGCGTACCTGGTGAAACCGATCCAGCGGACGGAGTTCCTGGAGGCCGTGCTGCGCGTGCTCGGCCAGCCCGTTCAGACAGGTGAGCGGCCCGACCTTGTCACCCGCCACACGATCCGGGAAGCGCGCCGCAAGCTGCGCATCCTGGTAGTGGAAGACAACGCGATCAACCGCGAACTGGTGACGCGGCTACTTCAGAAACACGAACACACCATTATCGCAGTGACGACAGGCCGGGAGGCCGTTGACTTGCTTGAGAAGGAGCCTGCGTGCTGCGATATGATCCTCATGGATGTGGAGATGCCGGTGATGGACGGCCTGCAGGCCACGGCGCTCCTCCGCGAGCGAGAGAAGGCGAGCGACAGTCATATTCCAATCATTGCCTTGACCGCCTACGCCATGAAAGGGGATCGCGAGCGGTGCCTGGCGGCGGGGATGGATAGTTACTTGTCCAAACCCATTCGATACCAGGATCTGCTCGAAACCATCCAACGACTGGTCAGCGGGATGCCCGACGTACCCGCGCCCACGCCTGCCGAAAGACCTTCGGCGGAGGTCTTGGATGAAGCGGTGCTGATGTCGCGTGTGGATAATGACCTGCAATTAATGCAAGACCTGATTGATTTGTACCTCGCCGACTACCCTCGCCTGGTTGATGAAATCCGGACGGCTCTCGAACGGAAAGACGCCCGGGCCCTGCAAAGGGGCGCGCATAGCCTGAAAGGCTGCACGAGTAACCTTGCCGCCAAACTAGCCTCGGAAGCCGCCTTCAAGCTCGAAGGACTCGCGCACACCGGCAATTGGGCGGAGGCCGCAAATACGCTCGAGAGTCTGGAGAGAGAGTTGGCGCGTTTGAAGCCGGCTCTCGTTGCCGTGCGGACGGAAACTGAGCAAAAACCGCGGCAGGCGAAGAGCGGAGTTTTGCAGTGAAAAAGACTGTAGCCGATTGCGCTTTTGAGGGCGAGGGTGTAACTCGGGGTTAGCGGGGTAGCGCAGACCTGCGGTTCAAGGTCTGCGGCGTTTGGCGCGGCTGGCGAAGAACCGCAGACTTGAAGAGCAGGTTTGCGCTACCTTGCTGTTCGGGGTTAGTCAACATGGAGACCCGCGGACTGTAGGGCGGCCCGCAAGTCACTTCCGTCAAGAAAGCCGACGTAATCTTGAACTCGGGTCTGAGATGGTCATTTGAGGTTGATGGTGCCCCGGCAACCGGCAGCGCCGCAGATGCAGCGCATGGTCTCATCGGTGTCGTCGTAGTTGTAATCGATGGTCAGCTCTTCGCCTTTGCGAATGGGGCGCAGGCTCATGTAGATAATGTGCCCCTTAAAAATACGGGTCACTAAGTTGGGCGCGCAGGAGTGGTTGACCAACTCGGCGCCCGAGCCGTTCACGGCGCCGTCGAGCATCCAGCGATGGCTGAGGACGAATAGATAAGGGGTTTGCCGGCGCTTGCGGGCCTCCTTCTTGGTGATCTTCTCCCCCTTGTACTCGATCACCTTGCGGTTGGGCGGGATATCCTGGTCAGCGTAGACGCCCCGGCCGTGGATTTTCGAGCTGCCGACACGCAACCGGAAACAACAGAAGCGAGGATCGATCTTTGCGGTTTGAGACATGACCATAAGCTGGTCTTTCCCTGGCATTCTGCTACTCCTCGTCGTCTGCCGCCCTGGGCGCTGTAGCGAAGGTTGACGTGTCTTTCCAATCGAAGCGCACTTGGCGCGTCGGCAGTTGATGCGCCTGCGCGTACTGATTTCTCGCGGCGAGAATCTGGTTGGCCCACTCTCCCAGCGGGTATCGCAGCTCTCTGTATACAAGGTAGCTCATATCCACCGTTCTCACCGGAAGGTGGTCCTTCACATCGTCGACTTGGTCGAGGTAACGGCGCCCGTTGGCCTCGGCGACGCGGGGCAGCCAGGCTTTTTGCCAAGTTGCCGTGGCGTCCCGGAGAGCCGCGTTCCGCCGCTGCCGAATGTTTTCCGCAATGTCCAGCGCCCGGTCGATATCGCGAAGCGCGCGAGCCGCATCCGCCCGCGCCCCGGCAGCTTCGGCCGACTTCAGGTCCGAGCTGATGCGGCCCAAATCCAAGATCATCTCCAGATTCTGGCGCGAGAGACCGGCAATGGAGAGAAAGACCTCTAGGTTATAGCGGTTGAACTCCACGCGTTCGAGGTTCGTGTGCAGCAGATCGAGAAGAGAATCGTTCCGGACGAGATATTGGCCGGCCAACTCGAGCCGCCGCTGGTTTTCCTTCCCCCAGTCGTCGTTCAGACGCAGAAGTTGTGGCTCGGGGACGGGCATGAGCGGAAGTGATTGGTCATGAGCCGGCCGGGGAGGATTAAAGACGCCGTACGACGCGCCAAAGATTGGTGTGCGGGCGCTCGAGGCTATCGTCTCCCAACTATCCTGCCAGAACTCCGCTTGTTGGCTCATTCCCTGGTAGACGCGTCCCATCTCTGCGGCGCTCGGCCCATAAAAGAGGCGATAGAACGAGTTCATCAATTCCCCGGAATCGAGTGAAGCGCGGTTCCACGCCACGGCAGGCCCGGTTGCATAGCCAAGCCAGAACGTCTCGGGATGCAGCCCATTGTCGGCCCATCCGGCTACGAATGCACCCATCAAATCTGCCTGGCGCGGCGGCGTGGAGTCAGGTTGCGCGGGGGGCTGGTCAGTTGAGGAAGCGGAGGAAATCAGCTCCTGCATTTCCGACACACGCCCTCGACCGAGCGGGCGAGGGTGCAGAAGTCTCTCGGGCGGCAGCGGGTAATAATTCGGGAAGAGCGCCTCTTCACCTTCTGTTGAGGTATAAAGCAATTGCCGGATGCCGTGCGCCTTGAACATGGGATCGAACTGCGGGCCGTAGGTCTCGCCATTGATGAGGTAAGAAGGCAGCGAGCCGATGTCTCCGGGTTCGAGTGGAAATTCCCCCCAGAAGAGCACTTTACGCCCGTGGTCGTCGAGGTAGCCCGCCGTCTTGGTCAAGAATTCCGCCAGCAGCTTTCCCACGCTGCCTAGTTCTTTTGCCCGCTCCGCCTCGTTGCACTGCGGGTTATTTGCCAGCCCGACGTAGTAGGGCTCATCGCTGGAGAGGACGAAATACTTGCCGCCCTTCGTGGCCTCGACGAGATCCTCGAACATACCTTGGAAGAGCGTATAAGTTTCCGGATTGGTTGCGCAGAACTCATAATTGCTTTGCGGATACTCCCTTAATCCGGCGTATTCCGGATGTTTCAGAATGAACGCGTCGTGCGCCGGGCCGTCCAAGTAGGGAATCAGTTCGACGTGATACTTCCGCCCGTAGTCCGTCAGGTCCTGGAGTTCTGCCGGCGAGAGCGCGTAGGGCTCCACGACCGCCGGGGCATGTTTGTACTGGAAATGTCCTTCCAGTTTGATGGCAAATGCATTGATCTTGTAAAACGCCGCTTGTCGTAAGGCTGCCTTCAACACCTCGAGGTGTTCGAGATGGTGCGCGTCGTCCCAGTAGATCACCCGCAACTCGAGGTCCGGCCAGTCTTCGATCTCCCCTTCCGGCAGCCACAGCTTTCCCCCCTGCTGCTTGATGAGTTGGAGAAGCGTCGTAACGCCGTAGAACAGGCCGGTCGGCGTGTTGCCGCTGACTGATACCCGGTCAGCCGACAACTCGAGTTTATAAGCCTGTTCGGCCAACGCAGGTTTATCGCGGTCGGTCGTGTCGCCGACTGCAACTACGCCTGGAACGATTGCGAGCTTGATCGTGCCGCTGCTCGGTTGCTTTTTCGACTCTCCCAGCGCCAAATGAAAGCGTTCATTCAAGCCTTCCTTCAGGATCGCGATGGCCGTGTCATCCGGCTTAACCGCTGGTCCGAACTCGAGGCGCCACCCCGGGGTCAACTCGAAATCTTTGCCGCCTAGCGTTACCCGCTGCGGGTTAGGCAGCGCCGCGTACCCGCGTGCGTGGAGGGCCGACGCGGTCGCGGCAGAAAGCTGGGCCGGGAGAACGCAGGCGGCGATGAGCGCAAAGTAAGGAAACAGCGAGGACCTATGCTTCAACGGTCCTCGGATTCTGCTGATTGGGTTGTTCATGGTTCTGATTACCAGGGATGCCACGATTCGCCCCGACGGGGTGGAACGAGACCCGTCCGAGGACTGCAAGATTCTTATGGGATATTCGGACTCCCCGCGAAAATCTTATCACAGCGCGGAGGAGCCGCGCCCGAAACGTAGCGCGGGCGTCTCGCCCGCGGTCGCGGGAGCGTCTCGCTCCCGCGCGTGGGCAGAGCCTGTCCTGAGTGGAACGAAGGAATGCCCACGCGACAGCGGGCGGGACGCCCGCTCTACCTCGACGCGCCGCCAGTGGCATAAGTGACTACTTTGAGGAGGGCTGGAATCTGGACACGGTATGCGTTAATGTGGGGTGACGATGCTTACGGACCGCCAACCGCGCAAGGCGACGCTACGGGCACAGTACTGCGCCAGTGACAAACTCTGCGACCTTGAAACGCCACCGGACGACCGCTTGCGCAGTTCGGCCGTCGCTGTTGATTCGGCCATGAGAAGCGACAGCAGCACAGCCGTCCGCGAGGCCTGCGCGGAGTTTCTGCGCGCCGCGTCGGAATTCTACGGAGTGTCCCAACCGCAGGTGCGAGTGCTGGCGGCCCGCCCGGTGCGCGTCTATGAGGGCGGCGGCGCATCGGAGCTTTTTGGAGACTACGACCTTCGAAAAAAGGAAATCCGCGTCTGGATGCGGACCGCGGTGCGCAAGCGAGTGACTTCGCTGGGGACATTTCTCAGCACGCTTTGCCACGAGTTCTGTCATCATCTGGATGTGCAGCGCCTGGGGTTTGGAGATACGCCCCACACTCGCGGCTTCTATGCCCGCACCGCGGTCCTTTATCATCACGCGCGCGGGACTCCCACGAAGCAGCTTGTGTGGGTGCCGCTGCGGGACGGACGCTGGCGAATCGATTGGGCACGAACGAATCGAGGTGACTATGGAGTACGTTAATCTTGGCAAGACGGGGCTGCACGTGTCGCGCATCTGCCTCGGCTGTATGAGCTACGGAGCGCCGGCTACGGGCGAACTGAAGGCCGGCAGGCACGCCTGGGTTTTGAACGAAGAACAGAGCCAGCCCTACTTCCGCCAGGCGCTCGATCTGGGCATCAACTTCTTCGACACCGCCAACGTCTACTCGGGCGGCGCAAGCGAAGAGGTGCTGGGGCGCTTCCTCAAGGCCCATACTCTGCGCGAAGCCGTGGTTGTCGCCACCAAGGTGTACGGGGTTATGCGCGACGAACCCAACGGCCGCGGCCTGTCGCGCAAGGCCATCCTTTACGAACTCGACGAGAGCCTTCGCCGGTTGCAGACCGATTACATCGATCTCTACCAGATTCACCGCTGGGATTACGAAACGCCCATCGAGGAAACCCTCGCGGCGCTCCATGACGCCGTGAAATCCGGCAAGGTGCGTTATATCGGCGCCTCCTCGATGTTCGCGTGGCAGCTCACCAAAGCCCTTTATCTCGCCGACCTGCACGGCTGGACGCGTTTTGTTTCCATGCAGAACCACTACAACCTTCTCTATCGCGAAGAGGAGCGCGAGATGTTGCCTCTCTGCCTAGCCGAGGGAATCGGGGTCATCCCCTGGAGCCCGCTGGCGCGGGGGCGCCTGGCGCGTCCCTGGCAGGCGGAACAGACCAAGCGCTTCGAGACCGACGGATTCGCGAAGAGCCTGTATTCGAAAACGGAGATAATCGACCGCCCGGTTGTGGATCGACTAACTAAGCTGGCTGGCGAGAGGGGTGTTTCGCACGCTCAACTCGCGCTGGCGTGGATGCTCAGCAAGCCCGGGATCACGGCCCCCATCGTCGGCGCCACCAAACCCGATCACCTGACGGAGGCCGTGGCGGCGCTTTCGCTGCGCCTCACTCCGCAGGAGATTGCGGCCCTCGAGGAACCGTACATCCCGCACCCGGTGGCGGGATTCAATTGAGAATTCCCTGACGCCCGGAGCTGTGACAAAATCACCAAGGCCTGTCATTCCGAGCGGAGCGAGGAATCTGCATTTGTTTGTTTTCCAGGAGACAATGCAGATCCTTAGCTTCGCTCAGCATGACAGCGTGAGTTTTTCACGGCTTCTCGGTCACAGGGCTCGCAAACACAAAGCCTATGTAGCCGACTTCTTGTCGCCTTCCGGGCCCCTTCCTTCCCCCTTTAAGCTTCGGTTCGTTTTCGCAAATCGTGCGGTTTGTGCCCATTTCAGGCTCCAAATTGGGCTAAATCGCACCCAAAACGCGCATAATTTGCAGCACTCAAAAAAGTGATGTGCTTTGTTTTCAGGTACTTCTTAGCTTCGTTCCCACTATTTTTAATTTTTGTAATTCCCCACATCCCCCCGCAGCCGGGACCCTTCCGCTTCCCCCCGCGCCACGGCGCGCCCTGGCGCCCGTCTACGACAATGTGTCCCTAACCACACCATGTAAGTAGGCTATCACAGCCCGATGAGGTTGTCAAGTGGAAAACGCATGAAATTCGTGCCGCGTTTCAATAGGAAACGAATCGCAGCGCGCGCGGAGCCCAGGTTTTTGAGGTAGAGTAGGAGAGGAAGTGATACCGTAGGCACGACAGCCTCTCCCCTCGTCGAACCGGACGTGAGGATGTCCCTCATCCGGCTCTCGCAGAAGCGTTCAGCCGAAGGCATGCACAGGCC
>JBEKLY010000026.1:0-41649 GCA_050010015.1 Terriglobia bacterium | reverse complement strand
ACAAGCCCAACGGCCTCTGCTTTTCACCGGACTACAAATTGCTCTACCTTGTGGACACAGGCTGGACGCATTATCCCCAGGCTCCCAAAATCATTAAAGTCTTCGACGTAGTAGACAGCAAGAGCCTGCGCAACGGGCGAACCTTCACTTCCATGGAATGGCCGGGCAAGGGCTCGGGGAGTTCGGACGGCATCCGCGCCGACAAGGATGGCAATATCTGGTCCGCAGCCGGCTGGGCCGGTCAAGGATACGATGGCGTGCATGTCTTCACGCCCAGCGGTGAACGCATTGGCGTCATCCTGCTGCCTGAAATCTGCGCCAACGTCTGCTTCGGCGGTACCAAACGCAACCGCTTGTTCATGTGCGCCAGCCAATCGCTCTACGCCGTGTATGTGGATACACAAGGCGCTCACATAACGTAGAAGGCAGAAAGCAGGAAAAGCAGGTCTCCGCTACCCAGGCCCGCGCAGCGCGTCCAGAGCTGCCTTCAGCGACGCCTCTGTCGATTTGTACTCCCGGCCGATAGCATCCACCGCGAATGCGTAGACCGGCTCCGCGCCAGCATCAGAAGCGAGCCTGAAAATCTCACGCGGTGGCATCATGAACGAGAAACTGTCACCCGGCTGAAGTGCTCGCCGCATATTGCTATCCTCCGTCACCGCATCGCGGGGGAAAAACAATTTTCCGCCGTTACTAAGCGCCAGACGGACGTTCTCGATATACACGGCGATCGGGGAATGGTTAGACACGATAACCGCGAGCACGGTCTGAGGTGGAACTCCGAATCTGGGAAAGCGGTGGCCAGCGACCGTGACACGAGCTTCGACTCGAACGTCCGGCAGCGGTGCCGTGAGAACAGCAGGCGTATGCGCAGCGGGCCGAGGTTGGGAAAGGTCTGTTTCTGGCTTAGGGCGCCGGCCGCGGAACGAGAGACGCCTCACCGGTTTTGGGTTGTACGCCTCCGTCGCGAAGCTGTTCCCGCAAACGCCACACCGATAAGTACCCTTCGTTGCCCCGGGCGTCAGGTGAATTTGTTTGTGCTTGTCGTCATAGCAATTGGGACAGTAAGGACCTTCCATCTCGCTGTCTTTCCGTTTCCAGTAAACTGATTCCCCAAAGATCAGGTCTCCGCCCCTTGCGGAAGATGTGACTGACGTGGGAGCGGCCGTCGCGGCATCCAAGATCCTTTCAACAACATGCTTCAGGCCCTTATCAGTGCCGACGGCGACCCTGTCGGCCAATGTGGCAGAATACTCGCGCACTTCCTCAAACCCCACTTTGTGCCAGACGGGGAGGATGACTTTTGCCGCGCTAACTTCGCGCGTGGCTAGGCCATTCAACTCTTGCTTAGTCCAGTGCTTCGCAAAGAAGTGCGGGCTCAGAATGACGATTCCAAATCTCGAAGCGGCCAAACCACGGTCGATTGACTCGCGGAGGCTGTCGCCCAACCTCAAAGAGAATTCGTCATACCAGACAGCCCAGCCGTCTTCCCTAAGGGCGTTTGCCAGCGGCCCAGCGATCTCTTCCTTGTCCTCATTCGCATGGGAAATGAAAAAATCCCAACGGACCGACTCTCTCGTGGGAGGGGCTGCAGTTGTTCTCAGTACACCTGGCTGCGCCTTTCTTTGGCGCTCCTGCTGCTCAGCCGTTGCCCATTGCCAGTAGTTTGAGGCGGGTTCAGACCCCATCTTCACTTGATGGAGTTGTTCGTCGGTCATCGCCGCGAATTCCTTTGGTCCATACAGACCCGCTGGTAGCGAGGTGTCCTTTTCCCGAGCGCCCAGGGTAGTTGTCGGTAGACCTGACCGCGCCTTTCTTGCGCGCTCCTGCTGCTCAGCCGTCGCCCACTCCCAGTAGTTCGAGCCGGGCTCAGCCCCCATCTTCACTTCATGGAGCTGTTTGTCGGTCATGCCCGCGAATTCCTCTGGTCCCAATAAACCCGGTCGTGCCCCTGCTTCTTTTTCGGAAGCGAGTTCCTCTTTGACGACCTTTAGGGCGAGAACGCGAAGCGAACCGTGAACCTCCTCCTCTGAATTGAAGTCCACCAGTTGTCTAACAGTGAAATGTGGCAGCCAGTCAAGCGCGTCTCCCTTTGCTTCTGACGGCGCATAAACGCGGTGCTCCTTGCCGTTAATGTAAACAGTAGCGACTCTTTGCGGAACTCCCGACTGATTGGCTCCCTGCAGAATCCTATGCTGAAGCACGATTTTGACCTCTAGGTGGTCGCTCATTCCGGAACCTCCAGTCAGGCTCCATTATAAGGCAGCGGGCGAGTAGCAGAGACCTCCGCTTTTGAGGTCCGCGCCTTTTCTCTTTGTGTCAGAAACCGAGAAGCGGGGCCAGTCGGGCGAGCACTTCGGATATTACCTCGGTTGGAACGCGGGCCACGAACTCCGCTTTCCGCTGCGTCCAATCCAGACTCTTCAGATGATCAGAGAGGACGACTCCCGAAACCGCCAACCCTTCCGGCAAAGGTACCTCGAAAGGATAGCCCTTGACGCGGCTGGAAATGGGGCAGACGAGGGCGAGGCTTGCCTTCTCATTGTATGCAGCGGGCGAAAGGACCAGTGCCGGGCGGCGTCCCGCTTGCTCGCGCCCCGCCTGCGGATCGAACGTCAGCCAGATCAAGTCACCTGCGTCCGGGATGTAACTGCGGGTCACCAAGCTTCTTTGCCCACTCGCGGACCCCATTCGGTCTCTTCGTGGCGGTTTCGGGCTGTAATTTTTGAGATTAACTCGTTAAGCTGGTACTTCCGCTGCGCTGGCTTGATCACGATCGCACCGTTCTTGGCGACCGCCAGCGTGAGTTCATCGCCTTCCCGCAGCCGGGCCGTTTCGACAACTCTCAGAGGGATCCGCACGGCGAGGCTGTTGCCCCACCTTGCAAGCTGCGTCTTGGTCGTCGCGTTCATATGTATCTACGCCGAATATACATGACTGCACGCCAACTTGTCCAGTGACGCCTTGGAAGAAGGAAAGATACCGTTTTTCTGCCTTCTGCCTTCTCGTCAGTTCACGGAATCCGGCTCGCCGGGAGGGCCGTAGTCGGGTTGGGGAAGGAGGCGGTCGCGGTCATGGGGCGGGTCCTTGTGCTCGGGCATAACGAAGTCCGGATATTCCTCCTGCCATTTGCGGCGCCATTCTTCGTCGGCATAGTATTTCATGTCCAATTGGATATCCTCTTTGCTGCAGCCGCCCAAGGGACTCAAGTGCCAGGCGCCGTCAGGATCCGGGGGCATCGCTTTAACTTCTTCACGCAGCATGTCTTGCCAAAGCTCCGTGTAAAGCTCGCGATCGCTCAGATGGTCTGTTTGCTCGAGGAACACGCGCAGGAGGGCCAGCGCGCGAATCACTTCCCAGAGCTTTTTGGTAAGCTGCTCATCGTTGAGTGTGTCAGGGGCGGGTAGCTCGATGCCGGCTTCTTCGAGTTGCTTGAAATTCGTGGTCCAGGGAGCTTTCTCGTAGTCGACCACATGTTTCCAGAATCCCTCCGCCACCTCGGGCGGGGTGTCTTCCGCTCCACCTTCCACCATCTCCCCGCCCGTCAGTTCCTGTGCCTGGCGCTTCAACTCGGCGATCCTCTTTTCCCGTTCGACATCGTCCTCGTCGCTGTCCTTTGCCCCCATGGCGCTGCCTCCTTTGTTTGCCCCGCCCAAAAGCCCCGATTATAGCGCACGGCCCGACGACTCAAGCCAAAAAGATTCATCACAGAGGCCACAGCGCGGCGAAGCCTCAACCGAATGCAGATTCTTCGCGCAGTTTACCCTGAGCTGGCAAACTGCAGACCCTTCGCTTCGCTCAGGGTGACAGCGAACGGGCTCAGAATGACATGTCATCCTGAGCGAAGCGAAGGATCTGCTTTTCTTCGCGCGCCGCAAAAGATCTTGGGAACACCAGTATCATTCTTCGCGGTGCAACACCATCCGCCTTCTGATTTCTGTTATTCTGGTGGGCTGCGATCTTGCTCCTATTGGAGACTGTTCATGCGCACGGGAACTCGCCTGACGCTTGCTTTGGCGATCTGGATTGCCGGCGCGGCAACTTGTCTCGCCGCCCACAAATACTCCATCGACGAAGCGCTTGACTCGCTGTACGCAGTGCGAAATTTCAAGCAAGTGGCGATCTCTCCCGACGGCAAACAAATTGCCTGGGTCGAGTCTCAGGCAGGAGGCAACTCGGCAATCTATGTGGCGACGCCAGGCTCTACTGGGCGGCCGCGCCGCATCTCTGCCGGCGACGGCAGCGCGGAGTATGCCGAGCATGATATTGCCTGGTCACCCGACAGCAGGGAACTCGCTTTTCTTTCGGATAAAGAGAGTTCGGAGCAGCTTCAAATCTACGTTTCAGACCTAATGGGGAATTCGGCTCGTCAACTCACCCACCTGACCGGATTTCTCGCTTCTCCCTCCTGGTCGCCGGACGGCAAGCAGGTGGCGCTGCTTTTCACTGAGAACGCCCCGCGCGCGGCCGGTCCCCTCGAACCCATGACGCCACCCTCCGGCGTCATCGAGCAGCACGTCTACGAGCAGCGCCTGGCGACGGTTGACGCGGATTCAGGCAAGGTTCGGCAGGCATCGCCCGCCGACCTCTACATCTACGAATACGATTGGTCGCCTGACGGAAAAAGCTTCGTTGCTACGGCTGCGCAGGGCGCGGGCGACGCCAACTGGTGGGTCGCCCAACTCTCGACCATCGCGATTGCTTCCGGAGAGGTCCGTTTCATTTACAAGCCACGCCTGCAAATTGCCCAACCGCACTGGTCGCCCGACGGCAAAAGCATTGCGTTCGTCGAAGGGCTGATGAGCGATGAAGGGAGCACGGGAGGCGACATTTACGCAGTCCCAGCCTGTGGCGGCGAGGCTCGCGATCTTACGCCCGGCCTCAAGGCCTCGCCGGCAACTCTCACTTGGCTAGCCTCACCGGAGAGAATCCTGTTCACCGAGCAGATCGATGGCGAGAGCGGCGTCGCCACGGTAGACCCCCGCGAGGGGAAAGTGAAAACGTTATGGCGCGGGCCCGAGACCATTTCCACTGGAAGCGTCTGGGATTTTGGGATATCTCTTGCGGCGGATGGAAAGACCTCAGCGCTGACTCGTCAATCGTTCCAGGAACCCCCGGAGATTTGGGCAGGAGACATCGGAGCCTGGAAGCAAGTCACGCACCAGAACAGCCGTATTCGCCCGGAGTGGGGGAAGTCCGAGAGCGTTCACTGGCAGAACGACGGAATGGAAATCCAGGGCTGGCTACTCTACCCGGTGAACTATGATCCCTCGAAGCGATATCCCATGGTCGTCTCGGTTCATGGGGGCCCCGGTGCCGCCGAAAAGCCCGGGTGGCCCGGGCCGTTCTTCGACCTCGCCTTGCTTTCGGAGGAAGGCTATTTCGTGTTCTTCCCCAATCCGCGCGGCAGCTTTGGCGAAGGAGAAGCCTTTACGGCGGGCAACGTCAAGGACTTCGGCTACGGCGATTTCCGGGACATTCTCGCGGGAGTCGATCAGGTGGTGAAGACGCTTCCAGTGGACGACAACCGGGTTGGAATCGCAGGCTGGAGCTATGGCGGCTACATGACCATGTGGGCCGTGACACGGACGAACCGATTCCACGCGGCGGTGGCCGGCGCGGGAATCGCCAATTGGCTTAGCTACTACGGCGAAAACGATATCGACCAGTGGATGATTCCTTTTTTTGGCGCCTCGGTCTACGACGATCCACAGGTCTACGCCAGGAGTTCGCCCATCACCTTTATCAAGAACGCCAAAACCCCCACGCTCGTTCTGGTGGGCGACCGCGACGGCGAGTGCCCCGCACCGCAGTCGTTTGAATTCTGGCACGCGTTAAGCACCGTCGGCGTTGAAACCAAGTTCGTTGTCTACCCGGATGAAGGGCATATGATTTGGCAGTCTGCGCACCAGCGGGACGTCACCAAGCGCACTGTCCAATGGTTTGACCAACACCTCAAGTAGCGGAAACTCGAAACCCGAAATCCGAAATTGGAAAATCGTCTTCGAGTGGGACTCCTATCCCTCTCCCCTTGCGCCAGAACGTTACCCTCTCCCTCTTGGGGGAGAGGGTGGACTGCACCGGCGTTTTCTTCAGCCGGGGCGGGCTGGGTGAGGGGGTCGCTCTGAATCACAAACCGCTCCAATGATAAGGGCGGAGCGAGATTCCTCGCGGTGTTTACCCTGAGCGCCCAAAGCGAGATTCCTTCACTTCGTTCAGGACAGGCTCTTTGCGGAGTTTACCCTGAGCGGCAGAGCGAGATTCTTCGCTCCGCTCAGAATGACAAGCGAAGGGCTCAGGATGACGGCGAAGGGCTCGGAATGACACGGAGAAGAGTTTTTGCCTTCCCCCGATTCTTCTTATTCATTATGAGTAGCACGATCTCTAAATTCGTGTGATAATGGCGCAAAAGATGCTGGCCTAAAGGCCAGCGCTACGCCGAAATTAGAACACTGGGCCTCTTCCAAATGAGTAGCACGATTTATAAATTCGTGTGATAATCGGCAGAGACCGATGAACCATCCATTGCAAGTTGTTTCTGCCGTCCTCGCTGTCGGCTTCGTGCTGATGACGGATACGGCGCTCGGAGCCGCGAACGGGAGTGTGAGTGGCCAGGTTATCGACCCGCAGGGCAAGCCTGTTGCTGCAGCGAAGATTTCCGCCGTGCAAAACCGCGATTCCCGCACTGAGGAGACCCGCAGCGATTCTGAGGGGCGGTTTACCTTCTCCACCCTTTCCGCCGGCGAGTACAAGCTCATCGGAACGGCGCCCGGCTTTGTCAGGGTTAGCCAGACGGTCACCCTGGAGGACGGTGAAGCATCGACCGTCAATTTGCGTTTTGACCGGTTGGCTTCCCGCAACGAGACCGTCACCGTCACCGCGGACGTGACCGAGGTCGATGTCCTGTCGCCTGATCCCGCCGAGAAGGTTTTCGCCAGCCAGGACTTGCTGGATGCAAATCCGGGACGGCCGGGCGCGCCGATCTCAATTCCCGGCTACCCTATCGAGACCGCGTCGAGCGGCATCAAGGCCCCGCAGTATTTTGCGCCGGGCGTGGCGGGTGACCATGGCGAGCCCATCGCGCAGTTCGTCCAGGTGGGCAGCTACCTGGTGCCGAACAATCTGTCGGCAAATGCGCATGGCAATGGCTACACCGATCCGAACATTTACATCGCGGATGTGATCGAGAGCGTTGAGGTGGATGGCGGCGCATTCAATGTGCGCGAAGGCAATCACGCATTGAACCTGGCCACTACCTATTCCCTGCGCTCGCATCTCAATCCGTTCTTCACCTTGACCGCAGACCAGCGGGACATCACCGGCACCGCGGGCCTGAGTCCTTCGCGGTATTCATGGATCGCGGCTGAGGGCTCGTTTGGCAATGGATTCCTTGACCGGCTGGAGCACCGCAAGCAGTTGAAGATCAATGGCGGGCGGGTCTTCTATCTGGGAGATCACACCCTGACGTTGTTCGGAATCGGATATTACGGTTTCTCTTACGTGGCGGGACTTCGCCCGATTTACGGGTTCAATTCCGTCGATGCGACTAACGGCTGGAAGGAGTACCCTGATACGGTTGACCCCAGGCAGAAGGACCAGACGCACACGGCGCTCGTGGCATTGAACGATGTGTGGAGACTGGGCAATAACCAGGAACTTCAGCTCTCCGGTTTCTTCCGCACCTACAATCTCTCTCTTTATTCCGACTTTGGGGTCGGGCTGATCCGGCAGAGCGAATTCCGCATCGTAACCGGCGCCAGTGCGGCGTATGAGAAGAATTTTTCGAAGAACTTCACACTGCTGGCCGGGATGGACTACGAGCGCGAGGCGCCGCGGCGCGACGATCTAGACCATTACAACTTCTTCAATCCCGCCAACCCGAATTACTACGGACCTTTCATCAAGGTGGACGGAAACAATGTAACCATCGCTCCGCTATCGCCCTACGTCGCGGGCGAGGGCAAGTTAGGCAAGTATTTTCGCTACCACCTGGGCTGGAGACGCGACGAGATTAGTATCGACAACCAGGACCTGGTGAGTCCGGCCAATTCCTGGAACAAGTTGGTGGGCCTCAATTCGCCAAAGGCGACGATGACGTTCTTTCCGAAGGAATCCTGGTACGTTCCTCAGGTCGCCGTCAGTTTTGGCAAATCGTTCTTCACGGAAGATCCCAGAACGGGATGGGCGACGGGACAGGACACTGCAACCGGAGCACCGGCAGCCGATGACCCGGTGGAGACGGCACGCTCGTATCAGTTGGTCGCGAGCAAGACCTTTCACAAGACGGATCTGAAGCTGACGCTGGGACACGAGACGCAAACCGCCGAGCACGGGAAGATCGACCCCGACGACGGATTGCAATTCGATCTGGGGCCGGGCCGCATACGCTATATGGCGGTTACGCTGCGCCAGAGTTTCAGCTATGGATCGGTCCAAGCGACAATCGAGCAGGCCGATGCGCGCGACCTGGACACGGGGCAGGTTACGCCGGAGGCTCCGAGACTCATCGGCGATCTTTCCTGGACGTACCAGAAGTTGCCCTTGCATTTGCAGGCGAAAGGCGAGTTCGAGTACGTGGGAAGGAAGGTGGTCGGAAATGGATGCGACGAGAGCAACCCGAATGACCGGACCTCCTACTGCCTCGGGGTGCCGAACAAGGAGTTCCGGTTGGCGCTGGCGCGGCCATTTCTCGAGGGAAAGATCAGCGTCGGTCTAAATATGATGATTGCCAGCGGCTATACCGGGCAGACCACGGAAAACTTCGCCACGAACTATCAACCTGGGTATGTAGGTCCTTTACCGGTTCCCGAGAACCCCATCGCGGAGGTTGTTGGGGTGCGCATGCCTTCCTACGCGAGCGTAAACTTTACCTACAGGTTTGGTCATTAAGGTCTGAGATTGGCGAGATTCGCGGCGTGCGCTTTGGCGAGGCTCGTCACCACAAAACTGCCGCTTCCCCACAACAAACAAAGAACGGCAATTTGGCTGGCGCCCTGCACCGTCTTGTCGCCTATAATGCGTAGTGTGTTGCCGGCGCAGGAAAATGTTGAGCCACGGCGTGCATAGAAATGACGCTGCTCGTGAGCAAGTCGAGTCCTATCGTGACTAAGGGGAGGGGAGCCATGGGCGAACTGGTTCGCACCGGACTTTCGCTGGAAAAGGAACTGCTCGAAAAGTTCGACGCGGTCATCCACCGCAAAGGGTATCAGAACCGGTCGGAGGCCATCCGCGACCTGATTCGCGAGCATCTGGTGCACGCGGCAACGGATGAGAACAAGGTGATTGTGGGAACCCTGACCATGGTTTACGACCACCACCAACCGAATCTTTCGGCTAAGCTGATTGAGGCCCAACACGCGGCTTCGAGCAAGGTCCTCGCAGCGACGCACGTGCATCTGGATCACCACCATTGCCTCGAGGTGGTCATCCTGAAAGGCCGCAGTGGGGAGGTCAGGAGCCTCGCGGACCGGATTCTGAGCCTGAGGGGGGTTAAGCACGGAGAATTAACGGTGACCACGACCCACGGCTGATCATCCGAAGAGATAGGAGACCAACGCCGAGTGATTCCGATATCTTCCACTCCGATATTTTCCAGTTGACGCGAGGGCTGGCGGACTATAGATTTACCGTCTAAACATTCACAAAAGGAGACTCGATATGAAGGTCGGACTCTTTACGGCGCTCCTGGCCAAGCTCAGTTTGGACGAGGTGATCGAGAAGGTAAAGCCCCTGGGTATTCACACCCTGGAGCTGGGAACAGGCAACTTCCCTGGTGATCCTCATCTCAAGCTGGAGTGGTTGAAGCAACCCGCGAAACTCAAGGAGTTCAAGCAGAAACTCGACGACCAAGGAATCGGCATCAGCGCCTTGAGTTGCCACGGCAACTCGCTGCATCCCAACAAAGAGATTGCGAAGGCGCACGAGGAAGCCAGCCGGAAGACCATCTTGCTGGCTGAAAAACTGGGTCTCACACGAGTCATCGACTTCTCCGGATGTCCGGGCGATTCAGATAATGCCAGATACCCGAGTTGGTCGCCGACTCCATGGCCTCCCGAATTCCTGGAACTGCTGAAATGGCAATGGGAGAAGAAAGTCATCCCGTTCTGGGTCAAGCGCGCCAAGTTCGCGCAGGACCACGGGGTGCGCATCGCCATCGAGATGCATCCGGGATTCACGGTTTACAATCCGGAAACGATGCTGCGTTTGCGGGAAGCCGCCGGCCCGGCCATCGGGTGTAACTTCGATCCCAGCCACATGTTCTGGCAAGGCGTCGACCCTTGCGTGGCGGTGCGCAAGCTCGGGGAAGCCGTTTTTCACGTTCACGCCAAGGACACTCGTCTTTACAACGTCAACATCATGGTGAACGGTGTGCTCGACACCAAGCCCTATAGCGACGAGAAGAATCGTTCGTATATCTTCCGCACCGTCGGCTACGGCCACGATATGGATTTCTGGGCTGACTTTGTCTCGACACTGCAAATGGTCGGCTATGACGATGTGCTCTCCATCGAGCATGAAGACAGCCTGATGTCCGTGGACGAGGGTTTGAGCAAAGCCGCGGGCTTCCTGAACCAGATCATTATCAAGGAAAAGCTGAAGGAGATGTGGTGGGCGTGAGAAAGGCAGGAGTCAGAAGTCAGGAGTCAGGAATCAGAAGATTCAGCTATCAGCCGTCAGCTATCAGCTTTCAGCAAGCCTCGGCTGGGACGTCGCTCGCCGAAAACCTAGGGGCGAGAGCCGACCTTCAGAGTGTTTATTCTGACTCCTGACTTCTGACTCCTGACTCCATTCGTAAAGGGAGGAGAATTCCGAACATGCCAGAAGTCAACGTAGCACTGATCGGTCACCAATTCATGGGGCGGACGCATTCCAATGCTTATCGGCAGGTCAGCAGGTTTTTTCCCGGCAAATTCACGCCGCGCATGAAAGTGCTTTGTGGAAAGGCCTGCACGGAGGAGCTTGAAGCCACGGCGCAGCAGTTGGGTTGGGAAGAGTCTGACTGCGACTGGCGGCGTGTTGTCGAACGCAAGGATATTGACATTGTCGATATCGCGACGCCGGGGTATCTGCACCACCCCATGGCCATTGCTGCTGCGCAAGCCGGCAAGCACGTGATTTGCGAGAAGCCTCTGGCCAACGACCTGGCGCAGGCCAAAGAGATGCTCGCAGCCGTTCAGAAAGCGGGCGTCATGCACATGGTGAACTTCAATTACCGCCGCATACCCGCGGTCTCATTCGCCAAGAAGCTTATCGAGGAAGACCGCTTGGGCCAGATCTATCATTATCACGGCGCTTACCTTCAAGACTGGATCATGGACCCGAATTTCCCGTTAGTCTGGCGCCTCGAGAAGAAATTTGCGGGCAGCGGTGCCCTGGGCGATATCGGCGCGCATGCTGCTGACTTGGCCCAGATGCTGATTGGGTACATCACTTCCGTCACGGGGCAGATGACCACGTTCATAAAGGAGCGGCCTTTGCCGGGAACCGGCGAGGGTGCGTGGGGGGCCAAGGGCGCCGAAGGCAAGAAAGGCAAAGTCACCGTGGACGACGACACGAACTTCCTGGCGCGCTTCAAGAACGGTGCGGTGGGAGTGTTTGAATCAACACGCTTCGCCGGGGGCCGCAGGAATTTCAACACCTTCCAGATCTACGGCAGCAAAGGCAGCCTGGCGTTCAACCTGGAGCGGATGAATGAACTGGAGTTTTTCGACCGTACAGAGCCCAACGAAGTGCAGGCCTACAAAACAATCATCGTGACTGAGGCCAACCATCCTTACGTCGGCGCCTGGTGGCCGCCAGGGCACATCATTGGGTATGAGCACACCTTCGTCCACGCTATCCACGACTTCCTCGTGGCCCTCGAGACCGGCAAACCGCCCCAGCCCGGATTCGACGAAGGCGTGAAGGTTCAAGCTGTGCTCGACACGGTGGAGCGCTCGGCGAAGTCGGGGCAGTGGGAGAAGGTGAAAGTCTGACGTCTGATCGGGAGATCGGGTGATCGGATGAACAATTCCATCGGGCGATCAGGAGATCAGAAGATCGGGCGAGCAAAAAACTCACGGCCGGCAAAAAGGCGTTTTGCGCTTCCGATTTCCCGACTCTCTGATTTCCCTCAACTGTTCTACCGATCAACTGCTCCCGAGATCGATGGAGCACGATGTTAGACAAGCATTTCGATCTCCGAGAGCGGACAAAGCGGTTTGCCTTGCGGTAATAAAGCTCTGCGGCTCACTACCTAAGACTGAGGCGGCACGCATCATCAGCCGACAACTTCTCCGTTCAGGCACGTCGGTCGCCGCCAACTACCGCGCCACCAGCCGAGCGCGCTCGCGAGCTGAGTTCGTGGCCAAAATGGGGCTGGTGGTCGAGGAAGCTGACGAGTCTGTTTTCTGGCTGGAACTTCTGATGGAGAGCGGGATGATGACCAAGGCTCGCTTAAATGACCTCCTCGCGGAGGCAAATGAGCTTGTCTCGATTTTTGTTGCGTCGCAGAAAACTGCAAGAGGACGATGAATCGGGAGAATCGGTTGAACAATCAAGGATTTTGGCACATCGCAATTAACGCGTCGGGCGATTAATAAAAAGATCTGGAGAATCGGCGTTCTTTTGTTCACCCGATCTCCCGATCACCCGATCTCCCGATTATTCGATACGGGGAGAGTAAATCGTGGCATACATGATGGGAATTGATGTTGGAACTACCGGCACGCGGGCGATTATTGTCCGGCCGGATGGTCATATTGTGGGAGCAGCCACGGGCGATCACCAGCCTATGAAAATGCTCAAGCCCGGCTGGGCCGAGCAGGAGCCCGAGGACTGGTGGCGTGCAACTCTGGTGGCGATCCGCGGGGCGCTCGAGCAGGCCCAACTCAAGGGCGGCGACATTGAAGCGGTGGGATTCTCCGGGCAGATGCATGGCGTGGTTTTGATGGATAGCACCCCAGCCGTGCTTCGGCCTGCATTGATCTGGTGCGACCAGCGCAGCCAGGCGCAGTGCGACTGGATCACATCGACCGTTGGGGCCGAGCGATTGATCAAGCTGGTCTCCAATCCCGCGCTTACCGGGTTTAGCGCGCCCAAGCTGCTTTGGATTCGAGATGAGGAGCCAAGGATCTTCGAGCGCACCGCTCACTTCCTGCTGCCCAAGGATTTTGTGCGCTTCCGGCTGACGGGCGAATTCGCCACCGACGTGTCCGATGCCTCGGGCACTTTGCTTTTTGATGTGACCAACCGCCGCTGGTCGCGTGAGATGCTCGCGGCGCTCGATCTGGACGCCAAGCTATTGCCGCGCGCCTACGAATCGGTTGAAATCACCGGCGCGATCACTCGCGAAGCCGCCGTGCTCACCGGCCTGAGCGCCGGGACGCCGGTGGTGGGCGGCGCGGGCGACCAAGCCGCAAGCGCTGTGGGTAACGGGATCGTCGAGCCCGGCCTCACCTCTGCCACACTGGGCACCTCGGGCGTGATATTCGCCTACACCGAAGCGCCCAAACTCGACCCGCGCGGCCGCATCCACACCTTCTGCCATGCGGTTCCCGGAAAATGGCACGTGATGGGAGTCACACAAGGCGCGGGACTTTCGTTGCGCTGGTTCCGCGATAATTTCGGCGCCTCAGAAAGTAGGTACGCCCGCCACACGGACGCCGACCCCTACGACCTTATCATTGATGAGGCGCGGAATATTCGACCTGGAAGTGGCGGCCTGCTGTGGCTGCCTTACCTGATGGGTGAACGAACCCCCCACCTCGACGCTCAGGCGCGAGGCATGTGGTTTGGACTGACCGCCGCTCACACCCGCGCGCACCTGATTCGTTCTATCCTCGAGGGGGTGGCCTTTAGTCTGCGTGACTCGATCGAGATTTTTCGGGAATTGAAGATTCCTGTCGAGCAGATTCGCGCCTCGGGCGGCGGCTCGCGTAACTTCACCTGGCGGCAAATCCAGGCTGACATATTTGGCACGGATCTTGTGATCCTGCGGACTTCCGAAGGTTCTGCCTTCGGCGCAGCATTGCTCGCCGGTGTTGCAGCAAAGACCTACTCCAGCGTTCCCGAAGCGGCTTGCGAAGCCATTCAGGTTAAAGAGAGCATGGCTCCCTTGGCGGAAAACGTCAAAGCTTATGACCGATATTACCAGGTGTATCGCGCCCTATACCCCGCAGTTCGGGACCTGGCGCACACGCTGGCGAATATCGAGTAGGGCCATGGCGGAAGTCGACGAATCGAGAACCCAAGCAGTCCAAGAGTTGGAGATGGATACTCCTCTCCCCAGAGGAGTCTACGGGAAAACTCGATTAGCCTGTCATTCCGAGGAGCCTCAGGCGACGAGGAATCTCGCATTGCCTTCAGGACATCAGAGCGAGATTCGTCGCGGAGTTTACCCTGAGCACCCAGAGCGAGATTCTTCGCTCCGCTCAGAATGACAAGCGAAGGGCTCAGGATGACAGCGAAGGGCTCGGAATGAAAGCGCCGAGGCCTTGCCACACAGAACCCAGGGGAGAGGGCAGCCTCTCCGGCTCGTAGGTATCAAATGAACACTCGACTTGCCTTACTTGCATTACTATGCTTGTTTCCATCGCTCTCTTTGGGAGGCTTCGCCGTGGAGAATTATGCGGTCAAGAAGGAAGTCGTGGAAGGCCACGTCACATACCATCTACTCGATTCGAAGCTCAAAATGGACGTGGGCGTTGTGCCGGACATCGGCAACTTTGCTTACCAGTTCAAGGTGGGTGGGAAAGATGTGTTGATTCCGGTGGAGTCCTTCAAGGACTACCTCGCGAAGCACACTTTTGGCTGGGGAATTCCCTTCCTGGCGCCGTGGGCCAACCGTCTTGATCATGACTACTATTACTTTGAGGGCAAGAAGTTTTTGCTGAATGACAGCCTGGGAAACATCATCCGCGACAATTTCAAGCAACCGCTGCACGGCTTGCTGGTTTTCGAACCCCGCTGGAAAGTCGTGAAGACCGGGGAAACCGCCGCGGATGGCGCGTTTGTGGTTTCGCGACTGGAGTTCTACAAGTATCCCGATCTGATGGAGCAGTTTCCCTTCGCGCAGGTTTATGAGATGACCTACCGCTTAAAGGAGGGCAGTCTCGAGTGCACGACTCGGGTCACCAACGTCGGCAACTCCGACCTTCCCGTCCATTTTGCATTTCATCCCTACTTTCACCCCGACGGCCCGCGCCCAGAATGGAAGGTGACGATTGGCGCCCAGAAGCACTGGATTGTCACCAATCAACTGATTCCGACGGGCGAAACCGAGCCTACCGACAAGTTTCTGCCCGGGGCGGCCAAGGGCGTAGCGCTCGATAAGACTTTCATTGACGACGGCTTTTCCGATTTTGCGCGCGACGCGAACGGACTTGGCCGCGTTACGATCCAAGGCAAGACCGAGAAGATTGAAGTCCTGTACGACAAGGCGTTTGATTACGCGATTGTCTACGCTCCACTCAATAACGACCTGATCTGCGCCGAGCCTCAGTTGGGTCCGACGGATGCCTTCAATCTGCAGCACGAAGGGAAATTCAAGCATTTGATCGTCCTTGAGCCGGGTAAGACATTCGAGGCTTCGTTCTGGATTGTGCCGACAGGGTTTTGATTTTGTACCTCATGCCCTCTCCCTTGGGGAGAGGGTGTTTCGCTTCGGCGCTTTCACCAGCCGAAGCGAGACGGGTGAGGGGTCGTTTGCAGAGTTCGGGATCACAGGCCGCAGGCTTACGCGGTCATTACAGTCCAAATAGCCGGAGAAATTGCGAGGGGGGAGAATTGCTGATGCGCAGGTTGGGCACGATAAGCAGGATTCCAAATGGAAGTAACCCCTCACCCGACCCGCGACGGCTGATGAAAACGCCGTCGCGGGCCACCCTCTCCCCAAGGGAGAGAGCAATCTCTCCGAAAGTTGCGCGGGTTGCGAGGGTTGTGCTTGACTGTGCCCTCGGCGGTTTGCTTGTGTCCGTTATCGCGTCGCTCGGAGTGCGGCACGATCCGTCGGCGCCAAATCCCTTTACTCCATTTTCAGCGAGGTTGGCCATGGCAGCTCAGAACGATTCCTTTTCCGCAAGAATAGAAAAGACTCAATTCAACGGCTGGAACGCTTATCGCCTGACGAATGGCATCATCGCGCTGTATGTCGCGCCGGACATCGGTGGCCGCGCGATTCAGCTTGAGTTAGGCGGGAAGGGGCTCTTCTTCGTCAACAAGGACCTTGCCGGTAAGGTTCTGCCAGCCGAGCAGAACAACCTGAAATCCGGCTGGGCCAATTATGGCGGCGACAAAGTCTGGCCGGCGCCGGAAGGTTGGATGAACGACGAGCAGTGGCCCAGCATCCCGTATTACATCCTCGACGGCAGCCGGTTTGCCGCGGAGGTGGTCACGGAGACGCCCGCCGAAGTTGCGGTTCGCGTTACCAGCCCTGCCGACCCGCGCAGTGGCGTGCAGTTTGTGCGGACGTATCACGTTTACGCCGGCACAACGCGCGTGAAGGTCGACCAGGTGATGCGCAACATCAGCCCTCGGCAGATTCGTTGGGGCATTTGGCATCTGATTCAGAACGACGCTGCCGACGCACACGACCCCACAAAACCCAACCCGGATCTCTACATGTATCTTCCGCTCAACCCCCACAGCCAGTATCCCCAGGGCTACTACAATCCGTATGGCGACGCGCGACACCCCAGCTACCAACTGCAGCATGGTGGCCGCATGTTGCAGGTGCATTATCTCTATCGCGTGGGCAAGGCCGCCGCAGATACCGACCGTGGCTGGTACGCGGTGGTCAATGGGCAGAAGAACATTGGCTACGTCGAAAACTTCACACCATTCCCGGAAAAGGAATACCCGGACGGGGCCGCCGTAGAGACCTGGAATAACGGCCCGGGCGTAATCTCCCGCGGGCCCTGGGACCAAACCCTTCTCGACGATCCGAAGCAGAATCCCTACATCCTGGAAACTGAGGTGCTCAGCCCCTATGCGGCGCTCAACCCTGGGGAGGAGTATTCCTTCCCGGTCTACTGGTCGCCCACCAGCGTCACGAACCCTGTTCGCAACGCCGTTTGGGCCGGCGCGATCTCCGAGCCACTTAGCGGAAAACTGGAAGGCGGCCAGGTTAGTCTGAAGGGACTATTTGGCGTCTTCACGCCTGGCGCGCTGGTCGCCAACTTCTATAGCGTGATGGGCGAGGAATTGAGTCACGAGACGTTGCAAGCCATTGACCCCAGAGAGGTTGTCCGGCTGGACAAGTCCATCCCGGCACCCGCGGGCGCTTTCCGCGTAAGCGTCTTTGTCGAAGACGCTCGGGGGGAGAACTGCGGGTTTCTCGGTAATGTGATCTTGAAATAAACCGTGTTTTGCGCTCTACCCGGGGCTTCCTGGCTAACTGCCAGCACAAGCAGTTCAAATGGCAAACGGCTAATGGCAAATTTAAAATGATTTTCGATTGGACAATAGCTATATGGCTCCGTGCGCTTGATCTCCCAGAAGGTCTACAGAGGCTGCGTTCCGTGGCACCTGACCCAGACACCCGACACCTGAAACCTGAAACCTGCTTCTAGTACCGCCGTACTCTTGCCATCTCTGCCCACTAATTGAACACTAGTAACGAGGCGGAGCCCGTGCCAAACGCTCGACTGCTATCGTGTGCGGAGGACCGCGGAACTCAAATGGACGAGGTCCGCACTTCCAGACAGGCAATCAGCGGAGGTTCGAGGGTCCACGTGAGGACTGCTATTTCTACACACCCGAAGGCCGTTTGTTTCCCACTGGCGCTTGCGCATTCACGGGGGAAAAAGCGCCGGCGGAGTTGTGTCAGTGTGCGGACGAGCGTCGAACGGAATAGCAGTTCTCCAAGTGGCGGTCGAGTTTTGGAGGGGAAAAACCGCCAGGCAATGTTATCACCCTGGCGGGCCTCAACCTGCGGGTTCTCACGCGTCGGACTGATGGTGGTGGCGGCGATTATGCTAGTTTTCGCCGCCATCGCCATCCCGCAGGTCACTGGAGTGTTCCGAATGTGCTTGGACTGCTAGCGCGGGCTGAGCAATGGCTGGCAGGCTGGTATTCAGCGGAGGTTGCGAAGGCTCAGGTGTCGACTGTCAACGCCGAACATACGACGGCAGCGTGTTTCGAACCGATGCCTCGAGGACTGCCGCGCTTCGTGTGTAGCAGAGGGGATGCCGTCAAGCCTTGGAGCGCAACTCAGGCAATTGCCTCGCCACGGGAAGCAGGCTTTTCGTTGGTCGAGCTCGCGTTCACGCTGGCCATCATCTGCGTTGTCGTGGTGGTGGTTTTTGAGGCCTACGCCAACGCTTACCCCGCATTTCGAGCCACCTCCGCGGTAAGTCTCCTGCAAGCCCAGTTGCGCCAGGCGCGGCAGGTTTCGATCGACCAGCGGCGAAGCGTCACGGTGACGTTTCAAGGGACAGCGGAACTTGTTGCAGTCGTACAGGGAATCAACGGCGCCTCCAACACCACGATCTACGATTACCTCCTCCCCGAAGGGTTGAAATTCGTGCTTCTGAGCGGTGTTCCAGACACGCCCGCGCCCGACAACTATGGAAACTCGTACGCAGTCAACTACGCCTGCCCCGGCCATACTCTTCCCTGCACCATCACCTTTCAAAGCGACGGGTCGGTGCTCGACGGCTCCGGCGGTTCTACGAATGGTTCCATTTTCATCGGCATTACAGGCCAAATTCAGACCGCGCGGGCGGTGAAGATTCTAAGCGCGACGGGAAGAATCAAAGCCTGGACCTATAACGGCAGCGCCTGGCACTAGCGTGTACTCTATGGATCCAGCAATTCCGGTCCAAACTGACGAGCGTGGATTTACCCTGCTCGAAGTGTTAATTGCCATGGCGATCCTGGTCGTCGGCCTGATTTCCATGGCCTACGGAATAGGAATCGGGCTGGCTGCGGTGCAGATGTCCACCATGGATACGATCGCTCGCGAAAAGGCCCGCGAAGCCATGGAGGACGTCTTCACGGCGCGCGACACGTCTGCCATCGCCTTTACCCAGATCTGCAACATCCCCACGAGTGGAGGCAATCCCAGCAATTGCCTGTTTGTGAACGGTCTTCAGCCCATGTATACCTCGGATTCGAGCGGACTCGTCAACACCAACGCGTCTGCAACACAAGGGACCCTCGAAACCTACGTGACGCCGGGGCCGGACGGAATTCTGGGCACCGCGGACGACGTCCCTTACAATCTCACTGGCTTTCAACGGTCTATCCAGGTGACGGCGCTCAGTTCGAGCGATGGTTACACGAACCTGGCTCAAGTCACGGTCACGATTCAGTACAACCCGCTTCCTTGGCTGTCGCGCACCGTGACCATGATCACCGTGATGTCTCCCTATGTCTGAGTGTCCTCACAACTCGTGCGGCGCGCGCTCGGCCGCGGGGTTCAGCCTGATCGAGTTGCTCACGGCCATGGCGCTTTCCCTGCTGATGTTTGCGCTGGCGTTCACCCTCGTTCAACAGCTCGACAATTCCGCGGACGTGGTCGGCAGCATGGCGGACGTGAACGAAAATCTGCGCGCGGCAGTGAACATGATGTCGCGCGATCTCTCGACCGCCGGGCAGAATATTCCGGTCGCCGGCATTCCTCTCCCGTACGGCGGCACGGGTACGTCTGCGATCAAAGAGCTCTACCCCTCTGCAACAAACTTTCCCACTCCCTCCGGAAGCAGCTTGTACATGCCCGTGCTCATTGCCGGCAACGGCCTGGGGCCTTCGCAAGGCAGTGGCGGCACCGCGATTTCGACGGACGTCGTGACCATGATTGGGGTCAATCAGACTTCGAGTTTCAATCCGACAACCGTGAATACAACCACCTCTCCCCCCACGATCACCTCCTCGTCAGCCACCATCACCGTCTCGAGCACGGCTGCCGGCTACGTCTCACCGGGGCAATTGATCATGCTGTCCAACATCAACAGCAACTGCCTACTCGCGATCTCGTCCGTGAACACCACGACCGGCGTCATCACCTTTACGCACGGAGACACCACGAACGACCTTTTGGGCGTCAACCAATTCTCGATCCTGTCCACCGGAGCGGTTGCCTTCGCAGTCACCTCAGGCCCGACGAGCGGGACATTCAGCTTCCTTCAAACTGCGACGCAGACGTCGTCGCATGGGGTGACGACGACCGCGTATAGCTGGCCTACGGGCTTGACGGCCTATCCCATCTCCATGGTGACCTACTATCTGGACAGTACGACTCCGGAACGAAACCTCACCAAACTAACGACCATGGGCACGAGCGGGTGCGCGGCCGTTACCTGTACGAACGTGGTGGCTTTAGGCATCGACGTCGTGCAGATTTTTTACAATCTTTTCCCCGCGGCCACCCTTAATGGCGTGACCGCGGACCCGACGGAGGATCCCTGGCCGACCACCTCGGACACCGGCAATAGCCCCAACCACATTCGTAAGGTGGTCATCGCCCTGATTGGCGAGACCAACCACAAAAACTTTGCGAACAGCCAGTGGTGCAGCAAAGAGATTAAGAGCGCGGTCACGATTCAGAATTTGGATTTTTCCAACCAGTACGGAACGTCCTCTTCGTCGACGCAGATGACGCAGAACTGAAGGAGCCTCAAAGGAAGCATGAAACGCTACGCAGATCGGGAATCGGGAGCAGCTCTCATTGTTGCCATGCTGCTGATGCTGGTCTTCACGATCATGCTGCTCGGGTTTTACTTCGTCACCAGTGGCGAGCAAAAAGTCGCCTGGAGCAACCGCGACAACGGCGTGACCTATTACTGGGCGATGGCCGGGCTCGAACAGATGAGCAGTCTGATTGCCGACTATTTCTCCCACACGGCAACTCCCGTGCCATCGACCCTCACCACCTGGGTATCGAGCGCCTCCAATTTTCAGACCTACCCCACTACCGTAAGCACCTCCGGCGTTCCCCTGGTCACCGGCACCTACACGCTCTACTGTGCTGCGCCGCCCACCTCAGGCACGTGTGACGTCAACACCATGACCCTCTCGCTCTGTTCCACCGTAAGCTCGCTGGGATATTGCGTCGGCCCGATTGGAGGTAACGGTCCGCTGCAAGGCCTCGAGGGCCTCGTCGCTCCCTTCAAAATCACCGTGGTGGCGGACGGCCCGAGCAATACGGAAGTGAAACTGTCCCGGACGGTGCAGGAAGTCGCCGTCCCCATTTTCGAGTTCGGCATTTTCTCCGACAGCGACCTCTCCTTTCACGCCGGCGCCAACTTTTCCTTCGGAGGCCGCGTCCACACCAATGGCAACTTGTACCTGGCGGAAGATAGCGGCAGCAGCCTGGACCTCGATGATCACGTCACCGCCGCCAAGGGAATCATCCGCGAGCAGCTCGTCAACGGCTACACGATGGCGACTTACCCGACCAATTGTGCTTACACAGGCACCTACTGTAGTTACGTGAACGTGTTGACCACCGCGAACGGCTGCCCCTCCACGGCGACGGGGGCTCAAACAGGAGGCTGCCTGACGCTCCAGACCGGCCAAGGCAGCGTCGAGCAGGGGCCGGGAAGCACGGAGAACCCCAACTGGCAGACGCTTTCCTTGTCGACCTATAGCGGCTATATTCAGGACGGCACGACGGGAGCGAAAGTCCTCAACCTGGCGATCGCGCTGCCCGGCATCAACTCCAAGCCTATCGCCATGATTCAGCGCCCCCCCTTCAGCGAATCAGCGACGAGTGCGCTCGGCATGGCGCGCTTTTACAATCAGGCCAGCTTGCGCATTCTGTTGTCGGACACCGCCAGCGATATCACCAACCTGCCCGGCATCGATAACACGGTAGCCCCGTACCCACTTGCCGAAGTCGGAAGTACGAATGGGTATCCGACCGGTTCAGGTAACTACGCGATTCAGCGCACCAATAGCTCCGCCAACTACTACCTTCCGGCCCTGACCCCCTGCACTCCGCCTATGGCCTGGTCCGGCGGCGACAGCAACAACATGCTGGCCAACAAGACCACGTCGCTCGGCGGTTTCATCAAGATCGAAATGAACCAGGAGTCCTCCCCAGGGACCTGGAAGGACGTGACGGAAGAAATCCTCTCCCAGGGAATCTCGCGCGACGAGGCTTCGGGTGCGGCGGATACCATGCTCCAGAACCAGCCCACCACGCGCACGACGGGAGGATCGATCCATGCGGGCACAACTTACTACTATGTGGTCACCGCGCTTGGCGCCTGGGGCGAAAGCGCCGGCGCGGAGCTCCACGTCACAACGAATTCGGGTTACGGCAGCACCAACACCAACACCAACACCGTCAGTTGGACAGCCGTCACCGGCGCCACCGGCTACAACGTCTATCGCGGAACGAGTTCCGGGGGAGAAAACGTGTATGCGTCTGTAAGTGGAGGCTCGACGACCAGTTACAATGATATCGGAGCTAGTTTAAGTTCCAAGACGCCTCCAGCCGCTTGCACCAACACTTCCATCATCCACCTCGAGGAAGCTTCGCCCACTGTCACTAATCTGTGCGCGGCGCCCGTGGGCCCGGAGTCCGCGTTGCCGACGCCATCTTGCACTTGGACCTCTACGGGGTTGAATGCCGCGTCAACGTCTTCGAATTTTGTGCCTATCAACTTGTACGACGCGCGGGAGGGAGAGGTACGAGACACGGAGCCCAGCACCAACACCACCTCGTCCCTCAACGGGATCATGAACCTGGTCGAAATTGACGTGGGCAACCTGCAACAGTGGTTTGCCGGCAACATCGCGACCAGCGGCAAGTTCGCCTACAACGGCCCGGATGCCCTCAACAACTCGGGATATATCGTTTACACCTCCGACCGCAGAATGAATTGCATGGATGGGAAATACGACCTTGAGGGCACCTGCTCATCCAATGTGATTACGAATGGTGTGCCCACAGCCGGCGAATCCGCTCAATTCGGGAATGAGGATATCATCAACACCTCGAACGCCAATGGCGCTCCCAACCAAACCTTAGATACTGGCGAGGATGTAAACGGTAACGGAGTGTTGGATACCTATGGCACCTATGCCCATCCCATCGCGACCCCCACGAGCGTCGTGGGCAGTAACCAGACCAGCACGTGGAACTCGATCATAACCTCGATGGCCAATACTGCGACGGGCCACCCGGCCTTCGTGCGCGTCAACCAAACCCAGGCACAAGAGAACAGTGTGGTCATATTCCGGCGAGCCCTCCGTTTGGTGAACGGCAGTCTGGGTAATTTGCCACCCCTGTCGGCCGCCAACCCTTCCTCCGGCTCGTCGTGCTCCGGCGGCACGGCGGGTGGATTCACCGTGGTTTCTGAGAATCCTATCTACGTTCAAGGTGATTACAACTCCAGCGTGGCCAACGGATTCAGCGACGCCTTCCCCTTGTGCCACGTGCCGGCTTCCGTGATGGGTGATGCCGTGACCCTGCTCTCCAACGCCTGGATACCCGGCGCTCAGTCAGGAAATACCTCGGGAGATGCAAACGACTTCGCAAACCCCGACAACGCCAACTGCCCTAGCATCCGATGTGCCACCAATTCCTACTTCCGGATGGCGGTGATGTCCGGAAAGACCATTCCTTTCCCAGCTTACAATGGCACCACCGCGCTGCTCAGTTGGGGAGTCGTAGACACGGGAACGGACGGCGGAGTTCACAACTTCCTCCGTTATATCGAGGACTGGGGCTCTGCGACTCTGAATTATGAAGGATCCCTGGCCAGCTTTTACTATTCCCAACAGGCCACCGGAATCTATAAATGTTGCAATGACGTGTACAATGCTCCGACGCGCAATTACACCTTTGATACCGATTTCCAGAATATCAACAAGCTCCCGCCCGGGGTGCCTCGCTTTACGGACGTGAACGCGCTCTCCTACTACCAGTCGATTCTGCCTACCCAGTAGCCAGGCTTCAGGTGTCGGGTGCCAGGTGTCAGGTGTCCGGCACTTGGCATCCAGCGTGTAAAACCCGAAGCCTGTTTTTCCCCTCGCACCTGAAACCGGGCGCCTGGGTGCTGTCCTAATTTGGTCGTAGCGCCGCCATCTTGGCGGCACCATTGTCGGCAGGAAGCCGGCGTTACGGGCCAAATTAGGACACTACCGGCACCTGAAACCTATTTACTCCGCCGCATTTTCACCGCATCATATCCAGTCGTCAACTGCCGTCCTTCTTTTACTTTTGATTGTCGACTTTCAACTCCTCGGAGGTTCATTGCCTGAAACACGTTCCAAGGCGCATCCCTCGCGAGCCGGCATCGTGCTCGCGTTTGCCGCGGTGTACCTGATCTGGGGTTCCACTTTCCTGGCGATTCGCTATGCAGTGGAAACCATTCCACCATTCTTCATGGCGGGTTGCCGATTCCTGACCGCTGGCGCCGTGTTGTACTTGTGGACGCGCGCGGCCGGCGCCGCCCGCCCCTCCCGCCGTGAGTGGGGAGGCACAGCCCTGGTTGGGGCCCTGCTCCTGGTGAGCGGGAATGGAGGATTGTGCTGGGCTGAGCGGCGCGTGCCTTCCGGCTTGGCGGCTCTGCTGCTGGCGGCCATCCCCGTCTGGATGGTTCTGCTCGATAGCCTGCGAAGGGACGGCACGAAGTTGGGGGCAAGGGTGATCGGTGGGATGGTTATGGGGGTGGCGGGAATCACCCTGCTGGTGGGGCCAGCCCACATGTGGGGAAGTTCGCGCGTGGAGCCGGCCGGGACGGGCGTGCTCATGCTCTCCGCTTTCTCCTGGGCGCTGGGCTCCGTTATTTCGCACAAAGTAAGCCTGCCTCGTTCTCCCTTCCAGGCGGCGGCCATGGAGATGTTGGCGGGCGGCGTTATACTCCTAGCGTTGGGCCTGCTCGGCGGTGAGACCAGGCATTTCCATCTCGATGCCGTCGCCGCACGTTCTCTCGTCGGTCTTATCTATCTGATCGCGGCTGGTTCGCTCGTGGGTTTCACGGCCTATTTCTGGTTGTTGCGCACCGTGCCCACGGCGCGGGTTGCCACCTACGCGTTTGTGAACCCGGCGGTGGCCGTCTTCCTCGGCTGGGCGCTGGGGAGTGAAGTCGTGACCGGCCGCGAGTTGTTGGCGAGCGCGACCATCATCGCCGGGGTAGCCCTGATCATCACTTACCGGCCAACTCCTGCTGCCGCCACACCGGGCACAGAAGACCTTCTCGTCGCAGAAGGCCCAAAATAATGCATGCTCTCGACTCCGCAAGAATCGGGTTGCCTGGTGGTTCTCCCTGGACGATGATGGGACCAGGAGGGAAAATGCAAACCAACGGAGATGATTATCGCCGGATCGAGAAAGCCATCGAGTTTCTGGCGGAGAATTACCAGGATCAACCGAGTTTGGACGAAGTCGCACGCAGCGTCAACCTCAGCGAGTTTCACTTCCAACGGCTCTTTCGCCGCTGGGCGGGCATCAGCCCCAAGCGCCTGGTGCAGTTCCTGACCTTGGAGCATGCCAAGCAAGCGCTCGAGGAATCCCGCAGCGTGCTGGACGCCACCTATGACGCCGGGCTCTCCAGCCCCAGCCGGCTGCACGACCTTTTTGTGACGACCGAGGCGATGACGCCCGGCGAGTTCAAGGCCAAAGGCGCAGGCCTCGAGATCAGCTACGGGTTTCATCCCAGCCCGTTCGGTGAGTGCCTTCTCGCTGTAACCGAGCGCGGAATCTGCGGATTGGGGTTTGTGCAGGAAAGGGACCGCAAGCAAGCACTCGAAGACTTCAAGCAAAGATGGCCGGCGGCGAAGTTCCAGGAGAATCCGGAAAAGACTCGTACCTATATGGATGGGATTTTCGATGCCAAGAAGAGGAATGGTGCGCGTACTGTAAAACTGCTGCTGATGGGCACGAATTTCCAGATCAAAGTCTGGGAAGCACTGCTACGGATTCCTTCAGGCTCGGTGGTGTCGTACGAAGATTTGGCGCGCCACTTGGGACATCCGTCAGCCGCGCGGGCGGTGGGTGGCGCCGTGGGGCGGAATCCGATCTCCTTCCTCATCCCGTGCCACAGGGCCATCCGCAAGATGGGCATTACAGGCGATTATCACTGGGGAGCGGCGCGCAAGAAGGCCATTCTGGCCTGGGAAGCCGCTCGACAAAGCAAACCATGAAATACCCGGGAGCGCGGGCATCCTGCCCGCAACGCGAGTACGATTGCGGCGTAAAAGGCGGGCAGGATGCCCGCGCTCCCGGGTATTTTCAAAGTGGAGAATCGGATTAACGAATGGCTGACTCACACTTGCTGCTCGATGCCGAAACACGGGACCAACTCTGGCGCAAGTTGGTGGAGGCGATTGAAACTTACACTACGAAGTTGGAGGGTAGCCGGGTTACGCCTCCGCTCGACCCCGCGAGGCTGCGCGCCTCACTTTCCCGCTTCGATTTTGCCGCTCCGGTTGACGCTTTAGAAGCCTTGGATTTTCTTGTCGAAGGTCTTTGGAAGTTTCAAACCCATACGCCGCATCCCCGCTATTACGGGTTGTTCAACCCCGCGCCCACCACGATGGGCATCGCCGGGGACGCGCTCACGGCCGCTTTCAATCCGCAGCTTGCCGCCTGGAGCCACAGCCCGCTGGCCATCGAAATCGAACAGCACTTGGTGCGTGCTTTCGGGGCTCGCTTCGGTTACGACCCGGCGCGCACCGATGGCACTTTTGCCTCCGGCGGCATGGAAGCCAACCACACGGCGGTCCTTACCGCGTTGGTCGAGAAGTTTCCGGAATTCGCGAGGCGCGGCCTCCGGGCGCTTGCAGCCCAGCCCGTTTTCTACGTTTCCACTGAGGCGCATCATTCCTTGCTGAAGGCGGCTCGGATGTGCGGCTTGGGGACGGACGCCGTGCGCCAGATTCGCGCGGACAATGACCTTCGCATGGATCCCGAAGCCCTCGCATCAGAAATCGCCCGCGACCGCGGCCAGGGTTTCGCGCCTTTCCTGGTGGTGGCCACGGCGGGCACCACCAGCGCGGGGGCAATCGACCCTTTACCTGCCATCGCCGAAATTGCCGCGCGCGAAAAGCTCTGGTTTCACGTGGACGCAGCCTGGGGCGGAGCGGCCGCGTTGGTCCCCGAGTTGCGACCCTTGCTCGATGGGATCGAGCGCGCCGACTCGATTATCTTCGACGCGCACAAGTGGCTTTCGGTGCCGATGGGTGCGGGAATTTATATAACGCGCAATACTGATATTCTCGATAGAACGTTCCGTATTGCTCAGACCTATATGCCCCGCGAGGCGGCTGGATTGGATGTGATCGATCCCTACACGCACTCGATGCAGTGGTCCCGCCGCGCCATCGGTCTGAAAGTGTTTCTTTCCCTGGCGGTGGCTGGTTGGGAGGGCTACGCCACGGCCATCCGTCACATGGTGGCCATGGGAGCGCTGCTGCGGCAGCAGCTCGAGGCTTCAGGCTGGCAGGTGGTGAATAAAACGCCTTTGCCGGTGTGTTGCTTCGTGGACCAGCGCCACCCCGAGGGCCGATCCGAAGCCTACCTGCACAAAATCGCCATGCAAGTCGTCGCCTCCGGAAAAGCCTGGATTTCAACCACACGCCTGGCCGGCTCAGTGCCCGTGCTGCGCGCCTGCATCACCAACTACCGGACTGAAGCGAGTGATATCGAAGCGTTGATTGCGGCGCTCGAGGGGGCACGAAGCCAAGTCAGCTAAGTCTGTCATTCTGAGCGAAGCGAAGAATCCCCGCAGTTTGTTGCGCCTCTCTGAATCCAAAAGCGACTGCAGAGATTCTTCGCTGCGCTCAGAATGACAGTTCGCTCAGAGAGATAGCACACGCCTGCCGAAAACTGCTTGCTCCCTCGCGGAGAATCTGCGAACATTTCGAGTTCAGCACAAAGTCATAGTGCTGACCTGAAGGTCAGCGCTACGCCAGGTCAGCGCTAGGGCAGGGAATAAGACTAATCACCCCGGAGGTAAGTATGCCACTAGATCCAAAGCACTGCAGTCGTATCATGACGGAAGGCCGAGACCGTGCCGGCGCGCGAGCCATGTTCAAGTCTATCGGTTTCACAGATTCCGACCTGGCCAAGCCCATCGTGGGAATCGCCAACACCTGGATTGAGACGATGCCATGCAATTTCCATCTGCGCGAACTGGCGGCAAAGGTAAAAGAGGGAGTGCGCTCGGCGGGCGGAACACCCATGGAGTTCAACACCATCGCCATTTCCGACGGCGAAACCATGGGCACCGAAGGCATGAAGGCATCGCTCGTGAGCCGGGAAGTCATTGCGGACTCTATTGAGTTGCTGGGGCGCGGTCAAATGTTTGACGCCATGGTGGCCCTAGTGGGATGCGACAAGACGATTCCCGGAGGCGCCATGGCATTGATCCGCCTCAACGTGCCGAGCGTTCTTCTCTACGGCGGGTCGATCGCTCCCGGACATTTCAAGGGCCATGACGTCACGATTGGGGACGTGTACGAAGCGGTCGGAGCGCACGCGGCAGGGAAGATGACCGACGCGGAGCTTAAGGATCTCGAGGACCATGCCTGCCCCGGGGCCGGCGCCTGCGGAGGCCAATTCACGGCCAACACCATGTCCACCGCCATGGAGTTCATCGGGCTCTCGCCTATGGGCGCGAACAGCGTGCCCGCGCTTGATCCGCGGAAGGGCGAGGTCGCCTATCACGCCGGCCAGCTCGTGATGGACCAGCTTCGTCGCGGTGTGCGCCCGCTCGATATCCTGACGCGGAAGGCGTTCGAGAACGCAATTGCCAGCGTGGCGGCGACGGGTGGTTCAACAAACGGCGTGCTCCACCTGTTAGCCATGGCCCGTGAGGCCGGAGTCCCGCTCGCGATCGAAGACTTTGACACCATCAGCTCCCGCACGCCTATCATTGCTGATTTGAAACCAGCGGGGCGCTACGTTGCCGTGGATGTCCATCGCGCGGGCGGAATCCCGTTGATTGCCAAGAAGCTCCTCGAAGCGGGACTGATCGACGGGTCGCAAATGACTCCCAGCGGGCGGACCATTGCGGAGGAAGCTCGGTCCGTCACTGAGACGCCGGGGCAGGACGTGGTGAGGTCTGTTTCTAACCCGCTAAAGAAAACCGGCGGACTGGTCATCCTGAAGGGGAACCTCGCGCCGGAAGGCTGCGTCATCAAGGTGGCGGGCTACGAAAGAACCCACCATCGCGGGCCGGCTCGGGTCTTCGACTCCGAAGAAGACGCCATGCGTGCTGTGATCGGAAAGAGCATTCATGCGGGAGACGTGGTTGTAATCCGCTATGAAGGCCCACGCGGCGGCCCAGGCATGCGCGAGATGCTGGATGTGACGGGCGCACTGGTGGGTGAGGGGCTGGGCGAAGCGGTGGGCTTGCTCACCGACGGCCGTTTCAGCGGCGCCACCCACGGCCTGATGGCTGGGCACGTGGCGCCGGAGGCTGCGCGCGGCGGTCCCATCGCCGCCCTCGCCGATGGCGACACGGTGGTTTTCGACATCGAAAAACGCCGCTTGGACGTTGAACTGTCCGATTCGGAAATTCAGAAGAGATTGGCGAAGTGGCAAGAGCCGGAGCCCCGATACAAGTCCGGTGTATTTGCCAAGTACGCCGCGCTGGTTTCCTCCGCGTCGGAGGGAGCTATTACCCGGGCGCGCTGATTGTTGATTGCCGATTGTGATTATGTCATTCTGAGCGTAGCGAAGAATCTCAGCAGTTCGTTGCACTTCTCGCCGGCGGAAAACCAACTGCAGAGATTCTTCGCTGCGCTCAGAATGACAGCCGATAAGGGCTTACCAACTCTTCAATCGCAAATCGTCAATCGCCGTTCGGCACTAATGGTAGGGGCACACCTTTCTGGGACGTCCAGGCCTTCAGGTAATCCACGAATACATATTCGATTCCGACGGTTTTGAGCGTTGTGGGCAGGATCTCGTTCAGCATCCGATACTCTTTCCCGGTGCGCTCGCAATTCTCGTCGATGAACTCCTGCAGCATCTTAACCGCGCCTGGTTCATTGCCGGCCTTGATCTGCCTTAGAGCTTCGGCTTCCACGGTCGCCTGGCGGTCCATCTCCCAACGTTCGGTCTGGTCAAACACGCCGCGAACGGTCGGCGCCAAAGCGCGGTAGTTCAGGTCGCAAAGCAGCTTGACGCGATTGGCCCACCACCACGGCGCATCGCCGGCGTAGGTGCTCGTGCCCGCTGCGTAGGAGTGCGGAAGGGTCGGGCCGTGCAGGTAAAAGGGCTTGAACACATTGCTGCAGGGATTCGAGAAGCTCGCCCAATAAACCTGGCGGAGAAGCGGCGGCATGTCAGCCCGCAGGTGCGCCACGACGGACGCCGCCGTATGGTAAGGCGAGTGCGCGTTATCGTGCATGCAGGGCGTGGGCCAGAAGGTCTCCGCCGCTCCCCAACGGGGCTCCGCGACGGTCCCCTCCAAATGGCTGCGGCTGATTTGCATCATGCTGGCGGGAGTGACGTGTGAAAAGTCCCTGCGCAGGCATGCCAAGGTCATATTGCGCCGGATCTGCATGTTGCCGGCGTTGCTCGAATCCTTCCTCCAGTAGTCGCCGTAGTCGCGGGCGAAGTTGAAATCCGTCGCGGATTTCGTCCAGCCCATTTCTATCGCATGCTGCACGAGCTTCGGATGCGCTTCGTCCCAATCCCGCTCGATGGAATAGACATTGGAGATGGAATAGACCCCGTGCTTGATTGACTTGGCGGCCCAGTATCTGCCCGCGGTCTCGAGCACCCAGGCCTCTTGCGGGTCCGCAATGATGAAGCTGTTGTGATAGTTGGCTTTTCCCCACTCGCCGGGGCGTTCGCAATCGCCGCTCTGGCCATACTTCTCGAGCAGGTCGATCATCACGTGCATGGCTTCGTAGGCCGTCTTGCCGCGCTCCAGGCCAAGCCGGACGAGGTCCATGCCCAACAGCCCGTCACCCCACTGCACCGGCTCTTTGGACCAAACTGCCTCATTCCCGATCGCCACCCCGTATTCGTTCATGCCTTGTTCGTAGCCAAACGCCCACCAGATCTTCGATCCGATGTGTTCGTAAGTCTCGGCGACTTGCGGGATTTCGATGTAGGTGCACTTCACCTTATCGCCTGGGTCGTGCTGCTGGCGCGGGACCTGCACCAGGGGTTGGGCTTCCATCGGCGGGCGGTCGCTGTTTTTCGAAAGAATAACCGAGTGGTCTGCGGTCGCGTCCCGCACTGCAACCCAGGTATCGCAGGGGCGAGCGGTGCTTACGAAACAGGCCAGGCAAGCGAAGGCCACAATCCGCAGAGAGACTTTAAAGTGGTTTAAGTTCATGCCCCATCTCCTGAAATTCTTCGGCTCGACATGAAGCGTCGGGACGTACGCGCCACTCGTGATCACGTGCGGGGGTAGGGCAAGCCCTACCCCTAGGAACTGCCGCGTAGGGGGACGGCTTGCCGTCCCCTCTTCCGCCCACAGTGAGGAGAATAGACTAGTAGTGAGGAAACCCAGTGTCAATGTAGAATATTGGGTGACGCCCTGGTATCTGTCGGGCGGTTAGGGCAAGGTCTCAGGCACATGAGAAGGATTCAGATAACCAGCCTGCGTGGCATCGTCCCGTTTTGGGTCGCTGTAAGTTTTGGAGCGGTTGCGCTCACTTACGGGGCGGGGAAGTCCGAGCAACCCGGAAACCAGCAGATTGCCGTTCGAGGGATGAATAGACTCATGGACGGCGACTTCGACGCCGCCACGGAAGCTTTCCACCAAATTCAGAAATCCGATCCTGACTCGCCTCTGGGATACGTTCTGGAAGCCGATGAGAGCTGGTGGAAGATTTACCTGACCGAGGGCGATCTAGTGGAGCCGGACGTTTTCGAGGCGCGTACTGAAGCAGTCACTCCCTACGACAACGATTTTGGGCGGATGGATCAGCTAGCCATCAATAAAGCCGAAGCGCGAATTAAAGCGCATCAGGATGAAGCGCTCAACTACTTTTACGAAGGCATGGCCTACGGATTGCGCGCGCAGTTGGAAGCCTTGCGTGACCATGCCCTGGCCACCGCGCGGGCGGGCAAGAAGCTGCGCAGTCTTTCTCTCAACGCGCTGAAACTCGATCCCAACCTCAACGACGCCTGGTTTGGCGTCGGACTCTACAACTATTTCGTGGATACGCTGCCAACCTACGTGAAGATGTTGCGCTTCCTGATTCTGCTTCCGGGCGGTGACCGGGTCGAGGGTCTTCGCCAAATGCGCGTGGCTATGGACAAGGGACAACTCGTGCCCGCGGAGGCGAAATTCCATCTCGCCAAGAACTACTCCCGCGCCATCGATCGGCAGTATGCAACGTCTCTCGAAATGTTTCGTCAGATGCAGCGGCAATATCCTCATAATCCACTCTGGGATTTGCTCACCGGAAGCACTGAGTTGCGCCTGGGTAGTGTCAAAGAGGGCGAGGCGCTCTATCGAAAGGTCGTAAACGAAACTTCGCGTTCCCAATCGGAATTGTGGAAACCCCTCCATCAGCAAGCTGAGAGAGCTTTGGCACGGAGATCAGGACAATAGGTTTGGTCTCCTCCCAAACGGGACGGTGTCATCCTGAGCGGAGACTTCATGACCCTTCGGCTCACCAGCGGTGATGAAGAATGGCTCCCCTCCTTGGTAAGGAGGGGTCAGGGGTGGTTGCCGTTCGCTGACGATGCCACCCACCACCCCTGCCCCTCCTCCTGCTGAGGAGGGCAGTCATTTTCAATGACGACCTTATTGGCTCAACTGCTGCGTCTGCTCGTGGGCGTGGTAGGAGCTGCGGACCAGGGGGCCGGACTCGACGTGGCGGATACCCAGGCGGCGTCCTTCCTGCTTGAGAGTGGAGAACTCTTGCGGAGAATAAAAGCGCGCCACCGGCAACTGTTCACCGGAGGGGCGCAAATACTGGCCGATTGTGACGATGTCTACTCCTACGTCACCCAAATCATTCAGCACCGCGAGCATTTCATCGAATGTCTCGCCCAGACCCACCATGAGGCCAGACTTGGTGGGGATGGAAGGGGCGATTTCACGCGAGCGACTGAGGAGTCGCAAGGAGCGCTCGTATCGCGACCCCCGCCGCGCCACCGGGTAAAGACGCGGGACGGTTTCGAGGTTGTGGTTCAGGACGTCGGGCCGGGCGCGCAACACAATCGCTAAGGCTTCGTCAGACCCACGAAAGTCGGGGATGAGAACTTCGACCTGGCAATCGAGCAATCGCCGGCGCAGGGCCTCAATCGTGCCGGCAAAGATCGTGGCCCCACCATCTTCTAGATCGTCCCGGTCGACGGAAGTCACCACCACATATTTCAATCCCATCTTCGAGGCGGCTTCCGCCACGCGTTCCGGTTCTCCCCTGTCGACCTCGGCGTGCGGCAGGCCCTTGGGCACGGCGCAGAAGCCGCAGCGGCGAGTGCACAGCTCACCCAGAATCATGAAGGTGGCGGTTCGATGCGCCCAGCACTCTCCGACGTTCGGGCACCGGGCGCTTTCACACACCGTGTGCAACCCCAACCCACGCATCAACTGCTTCAGCTCAAAATAGTTCTCCCCTGTCGGAACGCGCACTTTCAGCCATTCCGGCTTGCGCGCCTGGGCGCGAGCTGAAGCAATTTGAACTAACTCATTCATGCGTTTCTTCCCGGCTACTTCCCACTCGCATTACCTGCCTGAAGGTGGGCCGCCGCTGCCATTCTTGGCGAGGACGAGTTCGGTGAAGTGGAAAGCTTCGCGTTCACGTGATTTGCGGTCGCCATCGCATTGCCGAAGTGGCGCCACTTACCATCTGCGGCATACGCCGCACGCGTCAAAGACCGCGCGCTTGATCGAGGAGATGCCGAGTGCACATTCGTTGCCAGAGGCTCAGAATTCTCACCGAACCGGTGCCATCTGCCGTCAGCCACGAACGCGTTGCGTACCGGCGGCGGATCGCCGCTTCGAGTGTAAGCGGACGCAGCCGGCGGATCGGCAGGATCGCCTGCGTACGGGCCATAGGAATATGGGTCGTAACCTTGCGCGCCGTAGCCGGACGGATCGCAGGGATAAGGTCCGTAGGGATCGTCACAGCCGGAGAAAGGGTAATCGGGATATCCAGAGTAACCGAAATACGATCCGGGCCAATAGGACCAGGGATAATTTCCCAAACCAAATCCGAAGTAGGGCCAACCAAATCCACCCCAACCCCAGCCTCTTCCCCAACCTCGACCCCAGCCCCTGCCGTTCCACCCGTTGCCTCTACCGTAGCCTCCGAAGCCGCCACGAAAACCGCCATACGCTCGGCCGAAGCCCCGGCCGCCATAGCCGTGAAACCCGCCGCCACCATGGAGCCCGCCGCCACCATGGAGCCCGCCACCGCCATGGAAGCCGCCCCCACCATGGAACCCGCCCCCGCCGTGGAAGCCCCCGCCCCCACCATGGAAGCCACCTCCGCCCCCACCGTGGCCCCCGAAGCCACGTCCTTGAGCAAAGGGGCACGCGGCCAAAGCCAAAGACAGCAACAAAACAATATTGAGTTTGCCCATAAGCACCCCCGTCTCAAGCCTAGCACGCAGGAGGTGAATGTGCAAACGCACCGCGGCGCGAGATAACAGTCCATCTGGGAGTTGCAGGGGGGCCGCCGAATCAGATCGGCACGTGGGGCGCCGCGCCCTCATTGCGCGGAGCAACGACTTCGAAGCGATGGTCGCTAGCGGAATCCGGAAGGTGAGAGAAGGCCCTTTCCACGCAGGGTCCGTACCTGTGGCCATATGCCCACACAGGACCCCACCTGAATTTTTGGCGGGGAAAGCCCTCGGCGTCCGTCAGGGCATCTTGAGCCGAGGTTGGAAGAGCCGGCTTCGCGATCAGCCGGCATAATCTGAAATACGCCGCATGGAACTTAGACGAGCTAGTTAGCTTGGACATCCCAAGTACGCCACAACCAAGTAACAAGTCCAACGGAGGCCGCGTGCCAGGAGGAGTGACTCCCGGTGGTGGACCGCGACTCCACACTCCAGAACTCCGGGTTATCTATGTTCGGCACTTCTTTGAATTTCACCATGATCAAATCGAAGTGCTCGGATTGAAGTTTGGAGAGACCCTCGGGGAAAGACGCATAGGAAAGAACTTCGTGCCCTTCGCGTCGAAGACTCGCAGAGCGGGCCGCGAGTTCAGTTGCATCATCGTCGATCAGCAGGATCTTCCCTTTGCTTGTATTCTCAACCTCTCGCTCCGTGGTGTAATACAGTTCTCCCGCCTGCATGGCTCACCTTTCGATTTGCGCCGAATCGCAGCCTCGCATCGGGTGACAATCCCATCGCGTCACTTTTGCGAAGCGCTGGCTGTACTTGCCAAAGACCGCGCTGGTCTGGGTGGAACATAGCGACCAGACTTTTTTCTGCGCCGTGCTTTAATGAATTCAGAATCGTCGTTCGGTTCTTTTGTAGCAACTAGAGCAGCAAGCATCATGACAATGATGACCACTAAGGTATAAATACCCACTTGGGAAGCTCCTCTCGTTCAATTTTTGCCCGAACTAATAGTGAGATGCAAAATCGCGACACAAGGTTTGGTCGGTCCCTGGGCACTCGATTTGATAGCGTCTACAAACGGTAAGATGGGCGCCGTATGAGTATACCAGTCCGCCATCTATACTCTCGCACCGCGCAAGAGAATCGTGCAATCCGGTGAAACCCTTGGGCTGACGACTACTAATATGTAAGTATCCCTAGGGGTTTTGCCTAGTCATTTACTGACATATCGATACCTCAATGGTACATTGGTCCCTTATGGTTTCTGCTATCATTGCGGACCGACTGGACCTATACTTGCTGCGATTGATCGGATGTCCCGCAAGCGGGTCTTTTGACAGCTTTCGGGCATTAAGTCTTAGACCGGCGTTGAAGTGGCGTACCCGCCTGCGCGATATTGCTGAGGCCGACCGTAGAGGCGAGTCTACCCGTCGACTGATGGACGACCCGGCAGCGCGAAGTGGTCTCCGCGTCTCGCAAGGAGTGACGATGCCCGACCAAACTCAAGTGGACATTTCGCCGAGTCCGCGCTTGCGGGCCTTGGTCCTGGAAGACGATCCCTGGGATGCCGAATTGGTGCTCGTAACGCTGCGCCGCGCCACCCCTGGCTTGCAGGCTGAAGTCCTGAACTCCTCTGACCTTTTTAAGCAGCGGCTGGAGGAATCCGAATTCGACATCATTATCGCGGACTTCAACCTGGGCGGCTGGACCGCGCTGGATGCGTTGGAGATTCTTCGGCAATCCGGAAAATCGATCCCGCTTGTGGTGGTGACCGGGGCTCTGGGTGACGAGGCGGCTGTCGAGTGCGTTCGGCAAGGCGCCGCCGACTACGTCCTCAAGGACCGGCTGGAGCGGGTACCCATCGCAGTCGATCGCGCCGTGCGCCGCCAGGCGTACCTTGACGAAGTCGCTCGACGGCAGGAGGCGATCCGCCGTGCCAAAGAGGAATGGGAGCTGACTTTCAACACCGTCCCGGACCCCGTCCTGCTTCTCGATGACCAGTACCGAATTCTCTACGCCAATCGCGCTACGGCAACGCTTGCGGGGGTTGAACCGGCAGACCTGAACGACAGAATCTGCTACGAGGCACTGCACGGCTTATCCCGCCCTCATCCGGACTGTCCTCGCGCCCGCATGCTGGAGACGGGCCGGGAGCAGAGGGCAGACCTCGTGGACACAAAGCTGGGCAGAGTTTTTGAAACTACCACGGCACCCCTTTTCGAACCTTCCGGGAAAATGCGCGGTTCCGTCGAAGTCTTACATGAGATCACCGATCGAAAACAAGCTGAAGATTCTCTCCGTCAACTCTCCGCTCAATTACTTTGCGCACAGGATGAAGAGCGGCGGCGGATCGCTCAGGATCTTCACGACAGCACGGCCCAAAACCTGGCCGCACTCTCCATGAACCTGGCCCGCTTGGACCTTGAGGTCGAATGCCTTGATCCTCGAAGCCGCACGATCGTACTGGAGAGCATCGAACTGGCTAATCGCTGCATGCAAGAGATTCGTGATTTCTCCTACCTCTTGCACCCTCCCACGCTGGACGATTACGGCCTGGCCTCTGCATTGAAAGGTTATGCGGAGGGTTTTGCACGTCGTACCGGAATCCAAGTCGAGGTTGATTTGCCCCAGGATCTCTGCCGCTTGCCTCGCGATGCAGAAACTGCGCTTTTCCGCGTCGTGCAAGAATGTCTCTCCAACATTCAACGTCACTCAGGGAGCCCCGTAGCGAAGATCCGGATCAGGCGCGAACCGGATTCCTTGATCTTGGAAGTCGAGGACGAAGGTTGTGGATTTCAGCCTGCTGCTCTCGAGAATGGGCGGATCGGATCGCGCATTGGCCTGGGTCTCAAGGGAATGAAGGAGCGAGTTCGACACCTGGGAGGATGCCTCGAGACGAACTCCAGCAGCCACGGCACCACCATCAGGGCAAGCTTGCCGATTCCGGAGGCGGTCCGATGAAGACCGTGCGCATACTGGTGGCCGATGATCACGAAGTGGTCCGTCAAGGGCTGCGGCGATTGCTCGAGTCGCGGCCGGGCTGGGAGATTTGCGGGGAGGCCGGAACAGGAAAAGAGGCCGTGGAAAAGGCCAGCCAACTCAAACCCGATGTCATAGTGCTCGACTACAGCATGCCGGGGTTGAACGGAGCGGAGGCCACGCGCCAGATCGTGCAACGAGTTCCTCGCGCCGAGGTGTTGATCCTCACCATGCACGGCTCCGAGGATTTGATCCGGGGGGCGCTCGAGGCCGGCGCTCGCGGCTATGTCTTGAAATCCGATGCCAGCCGGGATTTGATCTCAGCCGTTCACGCCTTGGTCGAGCACAAGGCTTTCCTATCGTCAGGCGCGTCCGGGCCGATTCTGGACAGTTATTTGAGAGGCGGTCAGCCAACAGGCTCGCAGCAGGTACTGACCCCGCGCGAGCGCGAGATTCTCCAGCTCGTCGCCGAGGGCAGGAGTAACAAGGAAATCGCGGTGACTTTGAATATCAGTACGAAGACGGTGGAAACCCACCGCGCCAACATGATGCATAAGCTCGGCCTGACTTCGGTCGGCGCGCTGGTGCGTTACGCCATCCGCAATCAGATCATCGAACCTTAATTAACCGCGGGCTAAGACATAGGAGTTGTTGAAGTATCTCTCTCTGCACTGCTCTGAACAGGTGTAGGGGTAGGGCTTGCCGTACCCCCCTTCATCAGGGGACGGCAAGCCGTCCCCCTACTAACAGCTGCAGCCTTTTAACCCTGATTTCAAGGCGGCAGCTTCGCTGCCGCACTCCACGGCGCTTCGCTGCTTCCGGAATTTTGAATCTTGAATATGGACCACGGCCGAAGGCCGCCGGATCACTCCGGGTGGGACTTGAATGCGCTGATGGGTGGAGCCTGGTTGACCACCAGCCAATAAAGACCTAGTTGTTTAATGATTTCTCGAAACTGCTCAAAATCCACTGGCTTCTGAATGTAGCTGTTGACTCCAAGTCGGTAGCCGTTGATCATGTCCCGCTCTTCCCGGGAAGAAGTCATAATCACAACGGGAATAGCGCGGGTCCGCGCGTCGTTTTTAAGATGGCGGAGCACTTCCAGTCCATCCAGTTTGGGCAGCTTCAGGTCCAGCAGGACCAGGCGAGGCGGCTTGTCAAACCCGCGATTGTTATGCTCGCCCCGGCAAAACAGGTAGTCGAGCGCTTCCTCGCCGTCGCGCGCGACGTAGATCCGATTGGCCAGGTTGTTCGTGCGAAGCGCGTGGATGGCCAACTCCTCGTCCGCCTCGTTGTCTTCCACCAGCAGTATTTCGACTTCATTTGAACCCACTGAGCACCTCGAGATAACGAACAGGCATTTTACTCTAATCTGGATTCGCAAGGAATTCTTGAATGGCCGTTAGCACTTTGGTAAACATCGCCTCCGTGAGGCGGCCGGTCTGGGTATTCTGCTGGCTGGGATGGTAGGAGCAGAACAATCGGGGCAAGCCCTCCGGCAGACTGAAACTCGCGCCGTGCGAGAACTTGAAAGTCGAGCGGGGCGGGAAAGCCCGGTGCTGCGAAGCCACTACGCGCAGATACGCATCAAACGCGATTCGTCCCAGTACCAGCACGGCGCGAACGCACTTGAGCATCCGCAATTCTGCCTCGAGGTAGGGCTGGCAGTTGCGAGCCTCGGAAGGCAGCGGCTTGTTCATGGGAGGCGCGCAACGCAGCGAGGCTGTAATGTAGCAGTTCCGGAGTTCGAGTCCGTCGTCCCGGGCGACTGACGTACCCTGATTCGCGAAGCCGGCCTGATGAAGGGCGCGATAGAGAAACTCCCCCGAGCGGTCACCGGTGAACATCCTGCCGGTCCGGTTGGCGCCGTGAGCGGCAGGGGCCAGCCCCAGGATGAGCAGCTCGGCTTGAGGATCGCCAAAGCTTGGAACCGGCTTTCCCCAGTAATCCCACTGCCGGTACATGCGGCGCTTTTCTTTGGCCACTTTGCGGCAGTGGCGCACCAGCCGGGTACATCGCGTGCAGGCGATGACCTGCTGTTGAAGCAGTTCGAGTTGGCTCACCGTGTCCATTGGTGAAGTGGAGAACCCCTTCGCGAATCTCTTTGCCAATTACGTCATCTAATCAATTCTGGCAGGTACCGAGGTCAGTTCGCCAAGCCGAGCAACGTCAATTCCGCGAAAGCGGGATCCAGTGCCTAGATTAGCACGGAGTCCCCCTTTCGCAGCAATGACGGCCGCTGGATAACATGCCCGTTCGAGGCGCCTGCTGAGTAACATGAGGAGAGGACAATGAAAGACATCTTGTACGTACAGCAGGACAACTGGTGCGAGGTGGAGTCAAGTTCCAAACCTGTCTTGGTGGATTTCTGGGCCGAATGGTGCCCGCCCTGCCGAATGCTGGCCCCTACCTTTGAGAAGCTGGCAGCCAACTATGGTGACCAGATCATATTCGCGAAAGTCAATGTCGACGAGTTACCCGAGGTCGCCGGCCAGTATGGCATCCGTTCAATCCCTACCCTGCTGCTGTTGCGCGATGGGGAAGTCGTGGAAGAACTCGTGGGCGCTCGCCCTTACCAGGACCTGGCCCGCGTACTGGACCAGTATCTTGCCTCCGCCGGCAAGTGCGCTGACACTGAGAAGCCCGCTGAGAAGTCGGCGGCGCGTGTCTCTCGCATGGTGAATTGACACTCCTATCAAGTCTGCAGCCTCCGGGCTTCTCCTCCATACTGTTAAGGGCGGCCTGCCGGTTCACGGCGACAAGAAGCCCCGCCTTTCGACCTTACGCCTCTGTGGCGAGTCTGGTGGTTAAGGCGGGAAGTGAAATGGCTTCAAGGGATCTGAGGTCAAGTTTTTGGGAGGCGTGGTCAATGTCAATGCCAACAATATTGCCGTCGCTGTCGAAATCGATCACCAAGCCATCACTGACTTCGCGAGAGTCCGAGCTGGGGCGTGAATTGAGGTCGATATACAGCGAGTCGGTCTCAGGGTAATACTGGAGTTTCATCTTTCCTCCTTGGATACACCCTCACAGTCTAAAGTCCCGGTCTGGAAACGCGTTGTGGATGGTCTCTCCATCGTCCAACGTAACAACCCGTAAGACGCGGGTGCCCAGTTCCGGGATCGATCCCCAATACCGGACGCGGCCGTTCGGTTCCACCTCTACCCTCAGCGGCTTTGCGATCACTTGCTCGCACCATTCACGCCGGAGGTATGGCCGCTTTCGGAGGACCTGCTCCTCGAAGTACCGGGTTGTCTTCACAACCCGATTATCGCCGATTGGACAGAAGCTGCCAAGGTTGGGGCACCGCGATTTCGCAGCCTAATCTCCGGTCGGCACAACCCCCGCCGCCTCCATCATCAGGAGCACCGTCCGTTCCGGGGCGCGGGTGCGGTGCACGACGCCTTTCGGAACCATGAATCCCTGCTTGGGTAAAAGCTCAACCGTTCGGCCTTCCAGGTCGATCAAAAAGCGCCCTTCGATCACGTAGAAAAACTCGTCTTCGAGATCGTGCTTGTGCCAGTGGAATTCGCCCTCGACGATGCCCAGCCGCACAACGGACTCATTCACCCGGCAAAGCGTCTGGTTGTACCAAGGTTCCTTGCAGGCATCGACGAGCCTCTGCACATCGATCAGTTCTAACGGGTCGAACCGTGGCTGCAAGTTTATCGAGTATTTGGTCTCATTGCCCATGCCATCCTCCTCCTTCGGAGGATTCCCTCGCGAGGTAGGCGGTCCCATTGGCCTACCCGACTCACTCAGGCTGGCCGTCTGAACCGTATTCTCCCCGGTTCTATTACGACCAAGGTGTGTTCAAACCTTACATCCTCCAGGGCCGACAGCGTGATTGCAATTTGGGCCGCAAGCTCACGGGTCCGCATTGCTGATGGAAACTGAACCACAACAATGCCAAGGTGAGTGTCGGGCGGATGTCGCAGCAAATTGCCGAAATCCGCGTCACCCGTGACCAGAACGGCTTCTCTCTGTTGCGCGACTTCGAATACTCGACTGTCTGGTGAGCCACGCAGGTTGAGGTCGCGGACGTGTTCGCTCGGATGCCCTCGCTCTGTCAGAATCTTGGCTAGGAGGCGGGGAAGATCTTCGTCAATGAGAAAGCGAGGCATTAGTATGACTATGTTAAGTAGTCCTTGCAATTCTCCTTCGCATGACTTAGCATGGGGGCATGAAGCCCATAGCCTGGAACGCCAAGCTTTGGAAAGAAAGCGTGACGCAATTCCTGGAGT
>JBEKLY010000025.1:0-41987 GCA_050010015.1 Terriglobia bacterium | reverse complement strand
GGTAGTGTCCTAATTTGGCGCGTAACGCCGGCTTCCAGCCGGCAATGGAGCCGCCAAGATGGCGGCGCTACGACCAAATTAGGACAGCACCCAAAATTCAAATGGTTTGCAATTTGCCGATTCTTCAAATCCAAAGCCGTTTGAATTGCTTTTAGCTTTGGTGTTTGCGTTCTGACTCTCGCCTGGCTCCGATGATCCTCGAAACGACCCCTCACCCGTCACGCTCCAGCTGATGAAGTGGCGCAGGCACTCCTGCCTGCGAGGAGGCGCGCCACGCGCCAGCCTTAGAGACAGGCAAGAGTGCCTGTCCCACTCCCTCTCCCCAAGGGAGAGGGCTGTTGGCGTGGGTCTGGCTGGCCGTGGAAACGTAAGGTTGTAGGGGCGGTTCGCGAACCGCCCCCTACTGAGGCTGGCGCAGGGCGAAGCCCTGCGTTGCGTGGACCGGAAATGAGCAGAGATCGCAGAGCTGCGCTCTGCGCCACCCGCGGAAGAGCCGCAGAGTCCCAACACCAGGGACTCTGCGCTAGCCGCTCCCTTCTCTATCCCGCCGATGATGGAGCCTTTGGCTGAGTGATGGGCAAATAAACCTGGAATCGAGTGTCACCCGGGTGCGAAGAAACACGGATTTCACCATGATGGTTCCTGATGATGCGGCAAACCGTATCCAGCCCCAGACCCGTGCCCTCGCCGACTCCCTTGGTGGTGAAAAAAGGGTCAAAGATGCGCGGCAAAACCGAGGGCGGGATTCCGGGTCCGTTGTCGCCAATTTCGACGAGCACGCGGTCGAGGTCGCGCGCGGTCCGCACCCGCAGCTCACCCTTCCCTTGCATGGCCTCGATGGCGTTGGAAATGAGGTTCGTCCAAATCTGATTGAGCTCACCGCCATAGGCGCAAATCTTCGGAAGGTTTTGGTCGTACTCCCGGACTATGTTTATTCCCCCCTTGAGGCGGTGGTGGAGAATCGTCAAGGTGTTCTCGAGCCCCTGATGCAGGTCGATCTCCTGCATGGCAGACTGATCCATGTAGGAGTATTCCTTGATGGCACGGACCAGCTCCGAGATGCGTTTCGTGCTGACCTCGATCTCGCGGATCAGTCTCGAGATCGTGAGTATGGAAGCGATGCGAATGAGTGCATCGCTGAGCACCTTGTCGCCCACCTCGGCAGCCAAACTTTCCAGCCTGGGAATGTCCACGCCCGCATCGGCGATGGCCGGCAAAATCTTCCAGGCATCGGGCACCTGGCGTGCTTCCAGCCACGCCGTGACGCGCTCCTCGCGGTCACTCTGGGCCAATGGATCCGCGGGAATCGTGACGGTATATTGCCCGGCCTCCCGCTCGAAGCTGATGATGTTTTCGCGCTGTTCCGGGGAGAGGGCGTGACGGGTGAGCCGGATGCTGGCATCGCGCACGGTCTCAAGCGCTTCGCGGAGGCTTGCCGTTGCCCGTTGGGCCGCGGCGGCGGGGTTGTTCAACTCATGGGCCAAACCCGCGGACAGCTTGCCCAGCGCCATCAGCTTATCGCGCTGCGTCTCAACCCTGGTGGTCTCGCGGATGCGGTCTGACATGAGGGCAACCAATCGCTGGCCGAGTTGGGGCATGCGCTGCAACATTTCGGGAAAGAGGCTTCTGTGGAGGAGCAAAACGCGGGTGGGAAGCACGGCTTGAGTCGAGCCCCCGTAATGCGTCAGCCGTGAGTACGGCAGCAAACCGGTGACGTGGCCGGCATAGGCTCTAAAGATAAGCGAGTCCGCGCTACTTCCCCGTTCGAAGCGAATCTCCCCCTCGAGGATCACGACGAGATGGTCCTGAGGATCGCCCTCTCGCGCTATGAGCTCTCCCGGCTGGAAGCGTCTTTCCTCAGACTTTTCTGCCAGCCAGGCGAGATCTTCCTGGGGCAGGTCGGCGAAGACCTCGATTTTGCGCAGATCGTCGATCAAACTCCTGCCTGTTTCGCTCGTGAGGTTTTCCGCCATGTCACACCGAGTCGAGGTACTGATGGATGAATTGCACTGCAATCGAGCCTTCGCCCACGCCCGATGCGACCCGCTTCACCGAACCGTGGCGGACGTCGCCCGCGGCGAAGATGCCGGGGGCGCTGGTTTCCATCCAGTACGGGTCACGCTCGAGCGGCCATCCCTGGGGTCGCTTCCGGTCGCGCAGGAGATCGGTTCCGGTAAGGATAAAGCCGCGCGGGTCGCGAGCCACCACGCCTGCCAGCCAATCCGTATTGGGCTCGGCGCCGATGAACACAAAGAGTGAGTTCGCGGGCACCCTTTCAGTATTGCCATTGTCCCCGCAGTGAATGGAAATGGCTTCGAGGTGCTGGTCGCCGAAAACCTCCACCACCCGGGCGCGCGTTTCCACCTGGATATTCGGCGTGTTTTTGATCTGGTCGATCAGGTACTGCGACATCGATGCGGAAAGGGACTCGCCACGGACCAGCATCACCACTCGTCGCGCATACTTTGAGAAATACATTGCCGCCTGCCCGGCGGAGTTGGCGCCTCCGACAATGTAAACGTCTTCATCCTTGCTCGCCATTGCCTCCGTCATCGCCGAGCCGTAGTAGACGCCGGACCCCTGCAGTCGCTCCGCGCCGGGAATATCAAGCTTGCGGTACGAAACGCCCGTTGCGATCAGCAACACTTTGCAACCGACTTCGCTTCCCTCCGCGAACTTGACGACCCGCGAGGGATCTTCCAGGCGGACAGAGGCGACTTGTTGCGGGGCGAGTATCTCGACTCCGAAGCGCCTGGCCTGGGCCACAGCACGGCGTGCCAGGTCGCCGCCGCTCAATCCGGAAGGAAAGCCGAGGTAGTTCTCAATGCGTGAGCTCATCCCCGCCTGCCCTCCCGGCGCTTCCATTTCGATCAGCACCGTTTGAAGGCCTTCCGAGGCGCCGTAAACAGCCGCCGCCAAACCTGCCGGACCGCCACCGACGATCACTAGATCGTAAAACGCCATCTCGGGCCGCACGCGCAGCCCGAGCTTTTCGGCCAATTGCGCCGTGCTCGGATCATCCAAAGATGAGCCATCGGGGAAGAGCACCTTCGGCAAGCTGGAGGCTTCAGCTCCCACCACCTTCACCAGCCGGCGAACCTCGGCGTTTTGTTCCGCCGTCTCAACATCGATCCATTGATAAGGGGACTGATTGCGCGTTAGAAAGTCCCTGATCGCGTAAGAATGTGGAGACCAGCGCGTGCCGAGAACGCGAACCCCGTCAAAAGGAGGCCAGTATGACGCCATCCAGTCGTCCAAAAGATCATCGAGCACTGGGTAGAGGTGTTCCTCGGGTGGATCCCAAGGCTTCATGAGGTAGTGATGGATTTTGGCGTCGTTGATGGCGCGAATCGCCGCATCGGTGTCAGCGTAGGCCGTGAGCAGGACGCGCTTGGCGTCCGGGAAAAATTCCATCGCCTGCCCGAGGAATTCTACCCCGGTCATCTGGGGCATCCGCTGGTCGGCCAGAAGCAGCGCCACCGAATCGTTTCGCCTCTTGAGGCCCTTCAGCGCCTCCAGGGCGGACGTGCCGGAGTCAGCGCGCAACACCCGGTAGCGCTCGCCATACCGGCGGCGCAGGTCACGCTCCACCGCGCGCAATACTTCGGCATCGTCGTCTACCGTCAGCAGTATGGGCTTTGCCATTCGTTCGCCTCTGAACCCGGCTTTGGGGGCTCGAAACGGTGAGCTTCGCTGCTAACACCGTCGTCGCCTCTGCGACAATCTATCGGATGATCCTAGGCCGTCGTCCGTTTCAATCCTGCCGGCCTGCTCAATTCCAGTCTGCCGCTCGGTCTGGCCCATGGCTAATAGATCCTTGGCGTTAGAGTATGATTGAGGCAAACTTCCTTGTTCAACCTTACGGAATACTTGCTCAGGGTAGTGGCACTTCACGGCCGAGGATTGTGCCCGGTAAACGCCCTTCAATACCCGAATCCGGTTTGTCCGATGCCTGCCGAGGCCAGATGATGGGAAGCCGACTATTCGTTCCCAATTCGCTCGCGGCGCTATCGGTTAAGCTACACCTTTCTTTGCCATCGGCAGGAATCTAGCGCTGATGCCGCCGGTAAATCGATCGCCGTTGATCGCGGGTCGAGCGCAGCCATTTCTGGGCATTCCTGAGCCAGGGTGGACACCACATCCGGCCTTCAACCCAACACATTGTTCCGATCTGCCGGCGGCAATCTCTCCTACTGTAAATGGTTGCACCATACGGTACCGTATTGACAAGCGCGCACTGTTTGTGTACCATACGGTACCGTATGGAGAAAAGCTTACAACGTGAAGACTGGCTGCGCGCGGCCCGGTTGGCGTTGCTGCGCGGCGGCATTGGGGCGGTGCGGGTGGAAAAGCTGGCGCGTTCACTGCACGTGACCAAGGGCAGCTTCTACTGGCACTTCCGGGATCGCGATGACCTTCTGGAATCACTGCTTCGCGAATGGGAAAACGAAGTGGCGGAGATTCTGCCGACCCTGGGACGTGGGGCGGCCAGCCAGCGGCTCGTAGCGCTGGTACGCCAGCTTGAGCGGCGCGCGCGCCTCAGCGAAGAGGGCAAGGTCCCTTCAGATGCCGCGATCTTCGCCTGGGCGTCCGTGGAGCCACGGGTGGCCCGCCGCGTGAATAAAGCGGATGAAAAGAGGTTTCGGCTGCTGGCGCGTCTGGGCCGCCAAGACCAAATGGAGCTGTTTTATCTGGTATGGCTCGGGTTTGTAGCGCGTGGGCAACGCGTTCCGGAATCGCGAAAGCGATTCCCGGAAATCGCACGCGCCATGCTGAAGCTATTTCGCGTAGTGTCCTGATTTGAGTGGTAGCGCCGACCTTGAGGTCGGCAGATGCTGGCCTAAAGGCCAGCGCTACGCCGAAACTAGGACCCTACCCTATTTCGGGCTCCATTGACAGGAACTCGCAGGTCTCAACGAAGCACGCGGAGCCGGAAAAGTCCTCTACGGGGATAGGCTTCAGGCATCGGCACGCCGGGCTGCGCGGGCAGGGAGACATTCATTACGAGGTGTCGCATGGGACGATGGTTCAAATGGGTCGGAGGGTCGCTGGCCGCGTTGGTGTTGGCAGCGCTCGCGGGCCTGGCGGTGGCGACCTGGCTCACCAAGCTCCCCGGCGAACAGAAGACCCCCGCCGGCTATCGCCAGAGCACTTCCGTCTACGTACGAATGCACGATGGCGTGGAAATCGCCGTCAGCGTGATTCTGCCGCCGGATTTGCGGCCCGGCCAGCGCGTTCCCGTCCTGATGCGCACCACGCGCTACTGGCGCGCTCCGCAAATCGGCTGGGGGCTGCGTCTGATGGTGACATTGCACCAGCTCAATCCGTCAAACCTTGTCGACCGGCAGCGCGCGTACTTTAATCAGCGCGGATTCGCCGTCATCGTGGTCGATGCGCGGGGCAGCGGAGCATCGGGCGGACTCCGCGTGGTGGAGTATGCGCCGGCTGAGGTTGCCGACATGGGCGAAGTGGCAGCCTGGGCGGCGCGACAGCCTTGGTCGAATGGGCGCGTGGGGACTTTCGGCGTATCGTACGACGGCAACGATGCGGAACTGGCAGCGGCGCCCAATCAGCCCGCGATCCGCTCCGTCATGCCGCTCTATGATGACCTGGACACGCAAGCCCTGATCCAGCCGGGCGGCGTAACGCTCCGCGGATTCATCAAGCCTTGGAGCGATTTGGTGGCCGCGCTCGACCGCAATGACGTATGCGCCGCCGACCAAGTGACGGGATGGAACTGCTGGAAGGACCGCGTCATGATTCCGGGTGTCCGTCGCGTGGACGACGATCCTCACGGCTCTCGCCTGGCGCAACTCGTGAACGAACATCACAACGTGAATGTGGCGGAGACGGTCGGCAGGGTGGAATTCCGCGATGATGCACTGGCGACCGAATCCGGACTCATCCGCTTTGCCGACATCAGCCCTTACGGCCAGCGCCACGCCATTGAGGCTTCCGGCGTACCCATGATGGTCTGGTGCGGTTGGCTGGACGCGGATCCCTGTGAGGGCGCGCTGATTCGTTACCGGACGTTTTCCAATCCGCAAGTGGTGGTCATTGGGCCGCTCTCGCACGGAGGCAGCTTCAATGTGGACCCGTTTGCAACCCACCACCTGCCGCCGGCGCCGTCGCGGGATGAACAATTCAAAATGCAGGCGGACTTCTTCGCCCGGGTGCTCGAAGCGGAGCCTCCGGCGAAAATCGAGTCTTCGATTCAGTACTACACCATGGGCGAAGGAGCCTGGCACACTACAAAAGTTTGGCCGCCGGCGGGACTCTCGAGCGAGCGGTTGTATTTCGCGGCAGAAAAACAGTTGGCTCCGTCTTTGCCTGCAACCGAGACGGGCAGCGACTCCTACACCGTCGACTTCACCGCCTCCAGCGGGGCTCGGACGCGCTGGCACACCCAATTGGGAGGCGGAGACGTGGTCTATCCCGACCGCGCGGCAGAGGATAAGAAACTGCTCGTTTACACGAGCGCGCCGCTCGAGACAGACCTGGAAATCACCGGTTCCCCGGTCTTGACCGTCGTGCTGGCGTCGACGGCCACTGACGGCGCGATTCATGCCTACCTCGAGGACGTCGCGCCCGCTGGACGCGTGACCTACGTCGACGAAGGAGTATTCCGCCTGATTAACCGCAAGGAAGTGGACGCCAAGACGCTCCCTTACCCGCCTCTCGGTCCGGCGCATAGCTTGCTCCGAGCCGACGCGGAGCCCATGATGCCTGGCCAGCCAGCCACCGTCCGGTTCTCCATGTTTCCCACGTCCGTGTTGCTGCGCAAGGGGCACTCGATTCGCATCGCGCTGGCTGGCGCGGACGCTGGACTCTTCCAAAGATACCCCGCTGAGGGCACACCGCGCTGGACCGTGTACCGCGAGTCTGGCCGAGCTTCGTTTGTGGAGTTGCCTGTAGCGGCGCGTTCACCGCGGTAGTTTTGATCCCGGATATGGTGCCGCGACTCCGGACGGGCAAGGAATGAGCGCCCCGAAAATGCATCCGTCCGACCGACCTTACTGCCACCAGGTGATCCATCCTCCCGCTTCGCCTTGATCTTGCGGATGGTTGGTGGAAGCCAGCTTTCGCGGGCCCAATCCGGCTTATCGTGCGAGCTTTTCACAAAGCTTCCCGAGGGTCAGCAGGGCGCGATCAACATCGTCGGACCAGGGATAACCACAACTGATCCGAATGTGGCTCGGGAATTTCCCGGAAGCAGAAAAGATCTGGCCGGGCAATATCGTGATGTTTTCGGCGAGGGCTTGTCGAAAGAGCTTCAAGGCATTGACCGCTTTGGGCAACTCAACCCAAAGAAGATAGCCTCCCGCTGGCCGCGTCAGTCGAGTTCCCGAAGGGAAATACTTTGCAATCGCCTGGCTCGTGGCTTGGACCTGCTCGCTGAAAGCCAGCCGCAAACGCCGCAAATAGCGGTCATAGCCGCCCGATTCGAGAAAGGTCGCTACCACGAGCTGAGGCAACGAGGGGGTAGCGATCGTGAAGAGAAATTTCAGCCGCTCGACGGCATCGCGAAATCGACCCGCCTCGACCCAGCCCACACGAAAACCGGGCGCGAGAACCTTGGAAAACGAAGAACAAAGTAAAACCATACCGGTGCGGTCAAAAGCTTTGGCGGCCTTAGGCCGGTGCAAGTCGAACGCGAGGTCGCCGTAGATATCATCCTCGATCAAGGGAACCTGATGCTTCGCCAACAGTTCGACTAAGGCTTTCTTCCTCTCGTCGCTCAAGATATAGCCCAAAGGGTTATGACAATTCGTCATAACCATGCACGCCTTGACACTATGCTTTTTGACGGAGCGTTCCAGGACGTCGAGGTTCATTCCGGTGCGGGAGTGGGTCGGTATCTCCAGGGCTCTCATACCGAGGGACTCTATGGTCTGAAGCACGCCGAAATACGTAGGACTCTCGATGGCCACAACCTCTCCGGGTTTGGCGACGGCGCGGAGGCAGAGATTCAGCGCCTCCATGGCGCCGCAGGTGACGAGGATATCCGGCGCGGCGAAACTGCAGCCGAAGTCGAGTGAACGGCGGGCGATCTGGCGGCGCAGCAACTCCGACCCCGGCGGGAATTGATAGTAGCTGCTATGCAACGGGTCTTTTTGCGCAATCGCCCGGGTGATCCGGTTCAACTTGTGATACGGCAGGAGGGCTGGACTGGGACACGCCGCGCCCAGCGGGACCTTGCCTCGGTCGTTCACGGCGCGCATGATTTTTGTCAGGATGTCACCCACCCCGACCTCCGCCGGCGCAGGATTCGAATTCTGAAACCTCGGTTCCGGAGCCAGTTCCGCGACGGGAACGCGGACGTAAAACCCTGACTTGTTTCGCGCCTCCACATACCCGCGGTTCTCAAGCCAAAAATACGCCTGGAGGGCCGTCGACACGCTTACCTTCTGCTTGCGGCTCAGCGATCGGATGGAGGGAATCCGCTCACCGACTCTCAGGACGCCGGCCCGGATTTGATCTTCAATCAATTGCGCAACTTTAAGGTAAAGCGGCGCTTCCGAATTGGTAACTCTTGCCATATTGCACCCTCTCCTCGCTATCATAACAGATCTCAGAAATAAATCTGTACCTATTTCAGATTTATATTTCTGTATCTGTTATTCGCTCCTTCCCTCCCTCTAAAATGGAGACTGAGTTTGAGGCTGTTCCAAGCGAACGGTCGCGGCTCGCCGGTAAAACAGGGCCCCGGTTGAGCCGGTGTTGTTTCGGACTGAACTTTTCCAATTGAATCTTGGCAGGGCGCATAAACAGGGGAATATCCGCAGTCAGAGCGGGGATCTTTATGAAAAAGCCCATAAGCATCATGGTCGCGTTGATGTTGTCCGGCCCTGTTTACGCGCGCGGGAACAAACCCCACACGGTCGTGTTTGACAAGGTGCTTGGAATGCCCGTCATCACCATCCACACCTCCGAGGGCAAGAAGCGCTTTGTCCTGGACACCGGGTCCGTCATCTCGTCGATGGATATAAACAGTGACAAAGGACTGAACCTTAGCATCGCAGGCAAGCAGTTCACCGTGAGGTTTCGACCGACTCAGACCAAGGTGTTCTATGAGTTTGAAGCCCTGCTTCCACCCACCGAGCACGTCGACGGTATTTTAGGGTCCGACTTTATGCGGCACTTTCGCCACGTCACTTTTGACTTCAATAACTGCTTGGTTTCATTTGATTGAAACCTTGCCAGACCGATCCTGGAGATTTTCGTTGGGAGGATATGCAAATGGATATGACGAAGATTCTGAGGGTAACTGTCACGGCAGTCGGGCTATTGCTCGCTGTGAACGCTGAGGTCCGAGGTGCGGAGGCGTGCTACCTGAAATTGACCCGTCCTATGGTTGTTGCAGGCGTTGACTTGCGGTCCGCAGTTTACAATGTTCAGTGGGATCTTGAGGGCACACGCGCTACGGTGAGATTCTCGCGAAAGGGGCGCGTTGTGGCCACGGTCCGAGGCGAGAGTGCCACATTTGACAGAAGCGTTTTTAACGACACTCTCTACTTCAGCAAGGATCCCGATGGCTCCCTGGTCATCCGTGCGCTGCGTTTCGCCAGCACCAATAAGGGCATCGTCTTTCCCTTGGTTCGATCACGCCCGCATCTCTTCGAGCACAACCCCATGGGCAACTCATTGAGGGAGGAGAATTGGCCCAACCAAACGCCAGCCGTCCCCAAGGCTCGTAATTGAGGGGCGCCAAAGGTCCCACTTTGCGTCTGTTTCCCAAACTCATCCCCCGCGTGGTGAGAAACTGGGACGAAGGTTCACTCTGTTGCGCTGGACTCACGAGCGTTAGCTTCGGATGGATCAGTTTGGACCTCGGCTTTGCACGGGACGCACAGTGTCATATTCCGCGCGCTACTCGACGTGTAGCCGTGATTTCATCAGTATAACGACATACGGATTCCAAGTAGACAGCACGTAGTAGATGCTTAGCTCGGAACCTTGCACTTTGGTCCATCGCTCGATGACATACGGCGCATAGGCGCCACCATGAACGGCCTGCGGATTGGCCTGGCCCTTTCCGATCACCGGTCCTGCCAGCCCATCGTCCGGATTTGCCTGTGGATTGTGGATGAATTTGCCAACGGCGCCATCACGGGCTGCGTTGAAAATGATTTGCGGCTCGAAATCGCACGCCGCCTATTCCCGGGATATGGCGTGTGTGAGACAATTCTACGGGCAGGAGATTTATGGGGCAAAGGAACCTCGAAATTCCCGAGAGCACGGCGGCGGCGGCCGGCGATCTTGAATTCGACTTAGCCGGTGCAATCGAGAGCCACGCGAAAGCGCGACCACATCAAATCGCACTCGAGAGCCTCGACCCGCAGGGCAGGGTTGGGATCTCCTGGCCGCGATTTGCAGACGATATTCGCGACCTCTCCCAATACTTGCTGCGAAGCGGGGTTGAGAAGGACGATCGTGTGGCGATTCTCATGGAGAATCAGCCGCGCTGGGGTGTTGCATTCCTGGCCGTACATCGAGCGGGCGGGATCGCCGTGCCCCTGGACACCGTGGCGAACGTGCCTGCTCTCGTGAACGTTGTCCGGCATTCGCAAGCGAAGTTTCTCATCGCTTCACCGAAATTTCACGAGCAGGCGTTGGAAATTGTACACTCGGTTCCGTTCGTCGGCGTTCGAATGTCCTCCGAGGCAGAGTGGGAGGCTGCGATTTCGGCCAAGGGCGCAGCGGCTTTGCCGCTCCCCTCGCGATCACTTGACGACAACCTGGCAATTCTCTACACCGGCGGTACGACGGGTGCATCGAAAGGCGTGTTGTTGACGCTCCGGAACGTGGCCCGCAGTATCCTGGACATGCTCGAGGTGTTCCCGCTCACGCCCACGGACCGAGTTTTGTCAGTGCTCCCCCTGTATCACATCATGCCGTTGCTGGCTAACCTGCTGGCCCCTGTTTTCACGGGTTGCAGCGTGATTTTTCTCAATCATTTGGATCCCGACAGCCTGCGACGCGCTTTTCAGCAAGAAGGAATTACGGGGTTTCTTTGTGTTCCTCAGTTCTACTATCAGATGCAGAGGCGCATACTCGAGGAAGTCGGTCGGCAATCGCCCGCGCGGCAACGGGCTTTTCGGGCACTCCTGTGGATCTCGGGCTTTCTTCGGCGGCGATTCAATCTCCGGGCCGGCAAAATCTTCTTCCGTCCGATCCACCAACGGTTTGGGGCCAAACTCCGCGCGTTTGGTTTTGGAGGAGCGTATTTCAATCCAAAGACAGCCGAGTTCTTTGCCGATCTTGGTTTTCGGTTGTTTCAGGCCTACGGTCTGACCGAATGTTCGGGACTCGCGTCCGCGACTCCGCTCGACAAGGACGGCGGATTGTCCTGCGGACTTGCGGTTGCGCATTGCGAGGTGCGCATCGTCAACCCCGATGCGTCGGGCGTAGGCGAGATTCTGGTACGCGGCGAGAACATCATGCAAGGTTATTGGCGCGACCCCGACGCGACAGCCGCTGTTTTGAAAGACGGTTGGCTGCACACCGGGGACCTCGGGACCCTGGACTCATGTGGCACACTGCGAATCACCGGCCGTGCCAAAGACGTAGTTGTGCTCAGCTCGGGCAAGAACGTTTTCCCTGAGGAGTTGGAGGAGTATTTTCTGTCGCAATGCGATCTGCTGCAGGAAATATGCTTCGTCGGATTGGACGGTCCCGATGGAGCGTTGCTGCATTGCGCTCTCTATCCACGGCAGTCAATTTCGCCGGCAGTTGATCGCGGTGCTCTGGACAAGAGCGTCCGCGCGCAGCTGGCGGCGGCCGCAAGGAAGCTCCCCGGATACAAACGGCCGGGGAGTATCCAAATCCTGAACGAGCCGTTGCCCCGGACGACGACGCGAAAGCTGCAGCGATTCAAGGTCCGCGAGATGGCGCCAATGAACTCACCGTGGGTTGCTGCGGATTCCGCGGCCGAACCGGCCGGCCCTGTTGAACGGGAGCTTGGGAGGCTCATCCGCCGCTTACGCCCCGATGCGCCGCTGGTAACTGGGGGGATGAGTCTCGATCTCGACCTCGGGCTCGATTCGCTTGAGCGGGTGGAATTGCTGAGCAATGTGGAGAAGACGTTCAAAATCCGCATCGCCGACACACGAGCCGCCCAAATATTCACGGTTCAACACTTGCTTGATGAAGTGCGGGAACGCGCATCCGGGGAGGCCTGCGAGACCGGCTGGACCAGTTGGACAGAGCTGCTTGGAGCGCCGCTCACGAATGAGGAGAGTGCGTTTGCCGAGGAATATCTCCGCCGCCGTCCGGTCCTCGAACGGTGGTGGTACGGCGTTTCCAGAGCTTTGGGCGCCGGGCTTCATTTGCTGATGAAAATGAAGGTACACCATGCCGCCGCGTTTCCCCAGCCACCCTTCGTAATCTGCCCCAATCACGTCAGTTATATCGATACTCCCGTCGGTATATGTATGTTGCCCTATGCGGTTTTCAGCAGACTGTTCGTGCTCGGATTGAGCTCATATTTCCGGGCGCCTTTTATGCGTTGGCTGGCAGGCATGCTCCGGATTGTGCCTGTGGACGCGGGGCAGCATCTGATGTGGGGCATCCGCATGGGCAAAGCAGGCCTCGAGCGAGGGCTTGTCCTCTGGGTGCATCCCGAAGGCACACGATCGCCCGACGGAAGGCTTCAAGAATTTCGCAGGGGCCCGGCGCTTCTTGCCCGCGAACTGCGGGTTCCTGTTGTACCGATGGGCATCGCCGGGACATTCGAGATCTGGCCGCGCGGCCATTTCCCACGCCGCTGCACTCCGATCGCCATCTCAACGGGCGCTCCCATGATGGTTGAAGATGGCGAATCGGAAGAAGCGTTCAACCGAAGGCTTCGTGAGGCAATCGCGACGCAGGTCCGTATCGCTGAGAGCCTCCGCTCATGACTTGGTACCGCGTGTCCATCCGTGGCTTGATTTGGTTTTTCTTAGCATCCTATCAAGTCGGCGAATAGAGCCCGGATCGCGATTGCTGATACGATTGCCGATTGCTGATACCTCTTTGCGGCGTGAGTTACTTATGATAAACTTAACCACTCCCTAAGCGACGTTGTGTCCTTGCTGAGTTTTAGGCGGTGCGTCCGGCAGTTAACCCCATAACCTCAACGCAAGCGTTGCGAGGATAAGGTCCCGATATGGAAGGATCGGTCTGTGCAGTCACGGCGGCCGGATATTTTGCAGTCGATGCTGGAAGGAAAGAGCTCACGCTAGTTCGCGGCACGAAGTTTGGGTGTGCTTGGAGCTCCTGACTCGGTTATGGCTTTGGAAACTGCAGCGCTGGTTGCCGCAAAAGATTTGTCAGTTGCTCCTCCCGATCGGGATGCGTCCTTTACACCGGCTGGACTCGCTGCTCTGATCGCTTCGATTCGCGAACGTCTCGAGGTTATCGAAGATCCCGTCAAGCGGCGAATCGGTCTGGCCCGCGAAGATACGACGCCCGCAGGATGCCGCGTGATCGGCCAGCTTGCACCCCTGTATCCCGAATGGCTGGGAGACCGGCGCTTCGGGGAAGCCCACGGCTGCCGTTTTCCTTACGTCGTCGGAGAAATGGCGCGCGGGTTAGCGACGCCGGCCATGGTCGTCGCCTCTGCGAAGGCGGGATTTTGTGGTTTCTATGGCGCGGCCGGATTGGACCTGGACACCATTCGCGCCGCGGTCCGCGAAATCGGGCATGCGACGGAAGGACTTCCGTGGGGAACCAACCTTATCCACTCGCCGAACGAACCGGACCTGGAGCGGGCCACCGTCGAACTGTATCTCGGCGAGGGTGTCCGGCGGATTTCAGCGTCGGCCTTCATGGCAATGACGCCCAACGTGGTGCATTATTCATACCGGGGAGCTCACACGGATTCCACCGGCCGAATTGTCCGGCCCAATCAAATACTCGCCAAAGTATCGCGGCCTGAGGTGGCTGCGCAATTCATGGCGCCTCCACCGAAGGAAATGCTGGAGTCCCTGTTGCGGGACGGCCGGCTGACGCCTGCCGAGGCCAGAATCGCGCAGTACGTCCCAGTGGCCGAGGACGTGACAGCGGAAGCAGACTCAGGCGGACACACGGATAACCGGCCGCTCGCCGTGCTCTTACCCTTGCTCGAAGCAGAGCGCGACCGAGCCGCCGCCCGCTTACGAGGTGTCCCCGCCGTCCGCGTCGGCGCCGCCGGCGGACTCGGCAATCCAGCGGCCGTAGCCGCCGCATTCGCCATGGGCGCCGCCTACGTTCTGACCGGAACCATCAATCAGACCACTCGAGAATCGGGCCTGTCCGAAACCGCCAGGCGAATGTTGGTCGATGCCGGAATGGCGGATGTCACCATGGCGCCGTCCGCGGACATGTTTGAACTCGGCGTTAAGGTTCAGGTACTGCGAAAAGGCTCGATGTATGCGCAAAAAGCCGGACGCCTATTCGAACTCTACCGTTCGTATGCGTCCGTTGACGAAATTCCGCCGTCCGTCCGCCAGGGAATCGAGCGGGATATCTTCGGCCGTGATCTCGGTAAAGTCGAGATCGACGTCGAAAAGTTCTTTTCGACAAGGAAACCGGATGAACTGCGCCGGGCGGCCCAAGACGGCCGTCACAAAATGGCTTTGATTTTTCGCTGGTATCTGGGGATGTCGAGCCGGTGGCCCATTACAGGCGAGAAAGACCGGCAGTTGGATTATCAAATCTGGTGCGGACCTGCCATTGGGGCCTTCAACGAATGGGCGCGCGGATCGTTTCTCGCCGATCTTGAGAGTCGATCCGTGACGCAGGTTGGCCTGAACCTGCTTGAAGGAGCCGCCATTGCCACCCGTGCACAGCAGGCTCGGGTTCACGGCATCGATGTACCCGCATCCCTGTTCAATTCCCGTCCGAGGCGGCTGGCATGAAATCTCCATGCACCCAGATGCCCATCGCCGTCACCGGACTTGCAGCATTATTCCCGGGGGGAAGCGGTCCTGACGATTTCTGGCGAACGATCGTCAGCGGCAAGGATTGTTTAACCGACGTTCCGGACACCCACTGGCTGATCGACGATTACTACGATCCCGACCCGGCGAAGCCGGGCAAGACCTATACGCGGCGCGGCGCTTTTCTTTCGCCCGTTTTCTTCGAGCCGCTCGAGCACGGCATTCCGCCCAGCCAGGCGCCCAGCACGGATACCGCGCAATTGCTGGCCTTGATGGTTGCCAAACAGTTGATCGAAAGCAGTTGCGGTTTGGATTTCCGGCGCATCGAGCGGGAGCGAATCAGCGTGATACTCGGGGTTGCCTCGGCGACGGAACTGGTCAGCACCATGTCCGGCAGTCTGCAGCGGCCAGTTCTGGAAGATGTCTTGAGAGAATCGGGAATCCCGGACGAAGAAGCCGCGATGATCTGCGGCCGGTTTGGTGAACGCTACGTCGAATGGACGGAGAGCACCTTTCCCGGGCTGCTGGGCAATGTCGTGGCCGGCCGCATTGCGAACCGGTTCGACCTGGGCGGAACCAATTGCGTGGTCGACGCGGCCTGTGCGAGTACCCTCGGCGCGGTCCAGATGGGCATGCAGGAGCTCTGGTGCGGCGCGGCCGACATGGTGATTACCGGGGGTGTCGACGCCATCAACGACATCTTCATGTTCATGTGCTTCAGCAAGACGCTCGCCATGTCTAAATCGGGCGACTGCCGGCCGTTCGACGCCCACGCCGACGGCACCATGCTGGGCGAGGGCGTCGGCATGTTTGCGCTGCGCAGGCTGGAAGACGCCGAGCGCGACGGTGACCGGATCTATGCGGTGCTCCGCGGGATCGGCTCCTCCTCCGACGGCCGCGCCAAGAGTATCTACGCGCCGCGACCCGAAGGCCAGGCCCGCGCTCTGCGGCGCGCCTACGAAGCGGCGGGCTATGGGCCGGCAACCGTCGGACTGCTGGAGGCCCACGGCACCGGCACGCCGGCGGGGGATGCCGCTGAATTGACGGCCCTGCGCGAAGTTTTTGCGGCAGACGGTGCGGCGCTGCGGCAACATTGCGCGCTCGGATCGGTCAAGTCGCAGATCGGCCATACCAAAGCCGCGGCGGGATCGGCATCTCTTTATAAGACTGTGATGGCCTTACACCATAAGGTCCTTCCGCCCACAATCAAGGTCAACGAGCCGAATCCGGCGCTCGAACTCGATCAGAACGGTTTCTATGTAAACACCAAACTTCGCCCGTGGATACACGGAGAAGATCATCCGCGCCGCGCCGCCGTCAGTGCCTTTGGATTTGGCGGCAGCAACTTTCATCTCACGCTCGAAGAATACAATGGAACCGCGCCGAGACCACCGCGTGTTCTCAGCCGCCCAACCGAATTGTGCCTGGTCTCAGCAGCCACCGGTCCTGAGGCGATACGCTTGGCGACGGAGCTAGCCTCGCGCGCTCAAGCCGATGGATTCGCCTCTGCCGCGAAGGAAAGCCAGAAGGCGTTCTCGCGAGAGCACTCGTGCCGGTTGGCGATAGTAGCCCGCGACGCCGCCGATTTGGCGGTCAAGATCGATCATGCGAAAAGCGCGATCCGAAGCGGGACGGACCGAGCGTTCCCCGGAGGATTCTTTCTCGGTACCGGGGCGCCGCTCGAGGGTGGTGTGGCGTTTCTCTTCCCGGGACAGGGGAGCCAGTATCTCGAGATGGGCGCGGAACTCCTCACCGCCTTCGACGAGGCCCTGCGCGTCTGGGATGAGGCCGCTCGCGGCAATCCTGACTTGCCTTCCGTCGTCTTCCCTCCGCCGGCATTCTCCGAAGCAGAGCGGGAACGCCAATCAGCCCGGCTGACGGCGACCGAAAACGCACAACTGGCAATCGGGGTCACCAGCTCGCTGTATCTCAAGCTGCTCCAGTCGGCGGGCGTGTCGCCCAACTACTGTGCCGGTCACAGCTTCGGCGAAGTCAGTGCGCTATTTGCCGCGGGAGTAATTCAGGAAAAGGACTTTCTCGCCGTCGCTCGGGAGCGGGGACGGCTGATGGCTGAGGCGGCTCGATCGTGTCCCGGGGCAATGCTCGCCGTGGCGGCATCCGCGCGGCAGATCGCGACGTTTCTCTCTCCAGAATTAACTCTGGCCAATATCAACAGTCCGAACCAGGTCGTCCTGGCGGGGAGTGTGCAAGCCATCGAGCAAAGCGCGAAGGAACTCGCCGAGCGTGGCTTTACCGTGCGCAGGCTACCGGTGTCGACCGCTTTCCACTCCCCGATCGTGGCCTCCGCGGCACCATCCTTTGTCGATTTTCTGAAGACCATCGCTTTCGATTCGCCCCGCATTCCGGTCTTTGCCACCAGTTCGGCCGAGCGCTATCCCGACGACGCCCATGCCGCCCGAGAGATCCTTGGCACGCAGCTCGCATTGCCGGTTCGCTTCGCCGATCAAATCGAGGCGCTCTATGCCGAGGGGGCACGGTACTTCATCGAAGTTGGTCCGGGGTCCGTTACCACGGATCTGGCGACCGCCTGTCTGGAAGGCAGGCGGCATCTGGCAGTGGCCATGAATGCGAAAGGACGCGATGCCGTAACGTCCTTCTGGTTTGCCCTGGCCAAACTCGCCGCGGCGGGCGCGACGCTCGAAACGGAGTTTGCGTGGCGCGATTACCAAGCCGAGCCCGCTCGAACGGCCAAGCCATCCCCAATGGCGATTGCGATCTGCGGCGCCAATTACGGCAAAAAATATCCCCGCCGCGACAAAGCATCAGCGCCAGCGCCGCTGCCCCGCCCGCCGGTGCGGCAACTGGAATCAAAGCCGGTTGAAGAGGCCGACGATCGCGCCCGTCTCGCGGCCATCGAACAACTCCATCAGCGGATGGCGGAAGCGCATGCGGCGAGCCAGCGGGCGATGACGGAAGCCCACCTCGCCTTCTTGCGCGCGAGTGAAGTCGCATTCGCGCAGCTGCAGGGAACGCCAGGCTTCAACACTGCGCCTCTCGATGCATCACTCCCCGTTTCGCTGCCGGTCCCCGAACCGGTTGCGATTCCTGAGTTCACGCCACCTCCCGAGACCGCCGTTTCGGTGTTTCGAGACGCGCCGCGGGCGCCCGCTCCCCCCGGCGATCTTACCGGTCTCGTGCTGAGTATCGTGGCGGATAAGACGGGTTACCCTCGCGACGTCCTCGCACTCGACATGGATCTCGAATCGGACTTGGGAATCGACTCGATCAAACGTGTACAGATCCTGGCCGCGGTCCACGAAGCCAGGCCCGATCTCCCGGAAGTTGATGCCGCCCCTATGGCTGGTTTGCGCACCCTGGGTTCGATTCTCAATTATCTGTCGGCGCCCCCGCAGCGCATAATTCAGATTCCCAAACATCTTGCGGGCAATGGGCTGGTGCGTCTCGGAATCCGCAAAGTGGATGCGCTCGAAGGGACGGACGGAAATCTGCCATCCCGCGTTAGCCGCGCAGTTCTGGCGGGCTCTCCACAAGATCCGTTGCTTCAGGCACTGGCGGACGCTCTCACCAGGCACGGACTCACTGCGATTTTGGCCAACGACGGTGCAGCCGACGCGGATGCCACAATCGTGGTCGATTCGCCCAGTCTTCATGACGGGGACGTGGCGGAGCGGGCTCAGAGGGCTTTTCAGGCCGCCCGGCATTTCGGCGCCAGCCGGGGCCCCAAAGGCGGCATGTTCGTAGGCATCGAATCGGCAGGCTCCCCAGCTGGTTGCGGTTTGACGGCACTGGTCAAGACGGTCGCGATCGAGTATCCCGGGTGTTCCGCGAGATCCATCGAGATCGAAAATGGAACGGAGCCGTCTACCGACGCAGCGGAAGCAATCGCGCGAGAAATTCTAAGCGGAGCGACCGAGTCGGAAGTGATGATTTCGAAAGGCGGCAGTCGCCGGGTGCCGGAGGAGATCGCACTGCCCATCGGGCTGGACCTCGATCTCCGTCTGCTTTCGGATAACCCGGTCATTGTCGTCACCGGTGGCGCGCGCGGTATAACCGCTGCCTGCCTGGTGGCGCTCGCCGAGACCGCGCCGGTGCGCCTCGCGCTGTTCGGCCGCACCGAGATCGGCCGGGAGCCACCCGAATTCGAGCAGGCCGCGAGCGAAGCGGAGTTGAAGGCCGCCATTTTCCGCGCTTCGCAACGCCAGGGGGAGGCGTTGTCTCCCCGCGACGCCGATGCGAGAGCCCGGCGGGTTCTCGCGTCGCGCGAGGTCGCTGCCAACCTGCAGCGGCTGCGAAATCTGGGTGCGGAAGCGGAATACTTCACGGTCGACGTGAACGACGGGCCCGCGGTGTCCGAAGCGCTCGCAGCGGTCCGTGCCAAATGGGCCCGCGTGGATGGATTGATCCACGCCGCGGCAGTCATCGCCGACAAAGCCATCGCGGAGAAATCCCCGGAGCAGTTCGCACGCGTGTTTGGCACCAAGGCGTTCGGCTTCGCGTCGCTGCTTTCCGCCGCGCGGCAGGATATTCTCCGCTTCATTTATGTCTTCAGCTCGGTTGCGGGGCGCTATGGCAATCGGGGACAGGCGGATTATGCGATGGCAAATGCCGCGGTCAGCCAGATGGCGCGCGATGAATCCGTAAGACGCGGCCCCGGGTGCGTCGTCCGCGCCATCAGTTGGGGACCCTGGGACGGCGGAATGGTGACTCCGGATCTGCGATCCCATTTCGCGGCCCGCGGAGTTCCGCTCATACCGATGGATCGCGGCGTCGCTGCATTTGTGCAGGAGCTTTGCCATACCAGCCTGGATGCCGCCGACATCGATGTAGTGCTCGCCGCTCGAGCTCCAAGCCAGTGACCTTCGATCCAATCGCGATTGTGGGCCGCGCCTGCCTCCTCCCGGGCGCGCATACGCCCGAAGAGTTGTGGCGCGTCGTCACCGAAAAGCGCATTGTTCTTCATCCGGTGCCCGATAGCCATTGGCGCGCCGACCGGGGCCGCATGTTATCCTCCGGCGCCTGCGCCACGGATGTGGGGGGCATCGTCGAGGGTTTTGAGTCCATCTGGGACCCCACGTGCTTTCCTGTCGATTCGGTCCTGTTGGCCGATCTGGATCCATTGGTCCATTGGGCACTCCATACCGGCCGCGAGGCCCTGCTCGACGCCGGAATTGCCGATCCTGCCGCGCAACGAATTGGCGTGGTGTCCGGGAATCTTGCTTATCCCGCCGAAGGGCTCGTCGATTTCGCGCAAGCGGTCTACCTACCGGAAGCGGCTACGAAAAAACGCGGACCAATGAACCGTTTTTCCTCCGGGTTTCCGGTTCATCTTATGTGCCGCGCTCTCGGCCTCACCGCCGGCGGTTACGCCTTAGACGCGGCATGCGCATCGTCGCTCTATGCCATCAAACTCGCATCCGACTGGCTTCACAGCGGGCGCGCCGATGTCATGCTGGCCGGGGCACTCAATCGCTGCGATGGCCTGATCATTCACTCGGGTTTCACGGCCTTGCGCGCTTTGAGTCCCAGCGGACAGAGCCGTCCGTTTCATCGCCATGCCGATGGTTTGGTTCCCGCCGAAGGCGCCGCGTTCCTGGTGCTGAAAAGGCTTCGGGATGCGGTCGCCGCTAATGATCGGATCCTGGCCGTGATCCGCGGCATCGGCTTGTCCAACGATGGAAGGAGCGGTGGCGTCCTCTCGCCGTCGTCGGAGGGGCAGATTCGCGCCATGGAAGCGGCATACGCGCAGTCCGGGATGGAACCTGCCGACATTTCCTTCGTCGAGTGTCACGCAACCGGCACCGCCGTAGGCGACGCCACGGAAGTGCGGTCCATGGCATCTGTCTTCGCCGGCGCTCGCGACCTTCCAATCGGATCTTTGAAATCTAACATCGGCCACTCCATTACGGTGTCGGGCGCAGCAGGCCTGATCCGGGTCATCGAAGCGATGCGGGCGGGCGTTCGTCCCGCCACCGCGGGAGACGGTCCGCTTATCGACGCGCTCGACGGAACGCCATTCCGCGTGCTTCGGGAACACGAACCGTGGCAGACTTCCGGAATCCGGCGGGCGGCAGTCAGCAGCTTCGGGTTTGGCGGGAATAATGCGCACCTCCTGGTTGAGCAATATGACCCCGACACCCACTACGTCGCGCCCTCCGCGACTCCTCGCGAGCAGGTGGCTGTAGTAGCTCTTGCCGTGCAGGCGGCCGATGGGGGTGGAACCGAAGATTTTATTTCGGACTTTCTGATCGGAAATCGTCCGGTCGGGCATCGCGCCGAACGGATACGGCTGCCGTCGGAGGGCCTTGTGTTTCCGCCTCGTGACCTTGCCCGGGCCCTGGCGCAGCAAACTGCTGTTCTGAGCGTCGCCGGGGAGGCGTTGTCCGAGGCGGCTCTACCGCACCTGGAGCGTACGGCTGTCCTGATCGGCATGCAGTGTGATGCGGAAGCCACGAGACCCGTGATCCGATTGGCGCTTCCCGATCTGCTGCCGCCGGGCATGGATGTAACCGATCACGAGATAGCTTTCGACGAGCCCATGGATGCAGCGCGCGTCGTCGGCTGCATGCCGAATATGATCGCGGATCGCGTGAACCGGCAGTTTTCCATCGGCGGCCCCGGCTTTTCCGTGGCGGCGGAAGAACTGTCCGGCATTCGCGCTCTCGAGATCGCCATTGAACAGCTCTCAACCCTTCAAGTCGATGCGGCAGTCGTAGGCGCCAGCGATTTTTGCGCCGAACCTGTCAATGCTGCCGCGATTTCCGGGCGTCCCGGCGACGCGGCGTGCGTCATGGTCCTCAAGCGCGTCAGCGATGCCGAGCGGGAGGGCGACCGCATTCTGGGAATCCTGCAATCCGGACCCACCGATTTCCCCGCGCAGGATGGAGGCGACCTTGCATCGCGGGTCCGCGATTGTTTCGGGGTTGCCCATGCGGCGCAGGGTTTGTTGAACGTCGCGGCGGCAGTCGTTTCCCTCGATCGCACGGCGTTACCCGGCGCTCAGCCGTTCTTCCCGGGAGCGGACAGGCGCTCGATCGCGATGACGACCGAGGCAATTGGAGGGCAATCGGCCACGATACATGTCATCGAGCCGGAGCATTCGCCCTACACTTTGCGGCGGGGACTCGTCACCGGAACTGTGACGGATATTCACTTCTACTCGGGCCGCGATCTCACGGAGTTGCGGGCGGCGCTCAATGGCGGCACGGATTCCGAGGACGGCGATTGCCGCTTGGCCATTGTCGCCGCAGCCGACGAACTCGGCGGGCGCGTCGCTCAGGCAAGATCATTCCTCAAGGAAGATCCGCATGGCAAAACGCCGCCGGAAGGAATCTCTTTTCAACCCGGTCGCCTGGAGGGAGAACTCGCGTACGTGTTCACCGGAGCCGCCGCGGCATATCCGGGAATGGGACGGGACGTTCTGCTGGCGTTTCCCGAGTTGGCCGAGCAATTTGGGTCTGAATGCCAGGTGGACGTGCGGCGCTACGCGGGGTGGATCCATAGCGGTACCCGGAACCCATCCGACTTCGAGCAGCTCTGCGGATCCACGTTGCTCTGCCAGGTGCACGCCCGGTTTACGCGAGGTACGCTGGGTCTCGCGCCGCAGGCAGCCATCGGTCTCTCATCCGGGGAAACCAATGCACTATTCGCGCTGGGCGCATGGCATGGAATGGGGGAGTTCCTGCGCGAAATCGAGGACTGCGGACTCTACACGCGGGTGCTTGCCGGACACGCCGACGCGCTCGGCGGCAGGCGCTGGGTGCATTACCGGATCTCGGCGCCGGAGCACGACGTATTTGAAGCCGTCCGCGCTGAATCTCAAGTTTTCGTAGTTATCGTGAGTGCTCCCGGCGATGTAATTATTGGGGGCGAGTCGTCGGCGTGTGAACGCATTGCGCGCATGTTCGGCGACCGCTCGACGCCTTTTGCGTTGCAACTGGCCGTTCACTGCCCCGCTGTAAAGCCCGCAGCCGACCTATGGCGCAGGCTGCATCTTCGTCCTACTGAACAGCCTTCCGGAATCCGCTTCTACTCTAATGCACGGGGCGTCTCTTACGATCTGACGCCTGAATCGGTAGCCGATGCTCTGACAGAGCAGGCGCTCGCCACGGTTGATTTTCCGCGAACGATTCTCAGAGCCTGGAAGGACGGCGTCAGAATCTTTGTGGAGCACGGTCCCCGGGATCAGTGCACACAATCCATTCGCACAATCCTCCAGGGCCGGCCTCACCTGGCGGTCGCCCTCGATGCAAACGGCGTTTCGTCGCTGCGGCAGGCACTGGCGGCGGCTGGGGAACTGTGGTGCGCCGGCGCCCCGGTCGATATCCACGGACTACGGCGACGCTTGAATTCCCTTCCTATCCCACGGGCGAATGCAACGAAATCTCAAGCGGTCGTCACCTTCCCGGCCCATCCGTCACCGCCGCTCCCGCTGTCACGCGATCCGGCGGCCGAAGAGGTTTTCGTCATGGCCCCGGCGCCCGGGCTTGCACCGCTTCTCGAGTCGTTCTCGCTTCCGCAATCCGGCGATCGCCCGGCAGCCGACCCCCTGCACAGTGCCGTGCTCGCCATGCACGCAAAGATGTCCGAGGCACACCAGTTGCATATCGCCGAACTCGGCCGCTCACACGACTCGTTCCTCGCCGCCGAACTGCGGCTGTTGAGTCTCCTTTCCCGGACGGCTCCCCGAACCCGCGGGAATGGATCTTCGCGGCCGGAGTCCCAGCGCGTCAAGCCCCGCCGCGCCTTTTCACGAGCCGATCTTGAAAAGCTCGCCACCGGCCAAATCTCGGATGTCTTCGGTGAAGCCTTCCGCGCGCAGGACGGCTTTGCGCGCCGGGTACGCATGCCCGAGCCGCCGCTGCTGCTTGCCGACCGCGTCATCGATCTCATCGGAGAACCCAACTCCATGGGACTCGGCAGCATCATCACCGAAACCGATATCCGCCCTGATTCGTGGTACCTCCATCAAGGCTACATGCCCGCTGGTATTGCCGTGGAATCCGGCCAGGCCGACCTGCTGCTCATCTCGTGGCTGGGCATCGACGGCTTCAATAGGGGTGAGCGCGTTTACCGGCTGCTCGGTTGCGAACTCACCTTTCATGGCAGCCTGCCGAAAGCCGGCGAGACACTGCGCTACGAGATCCACGTGGAGGGACATACGACGCACGGCGACGTGCGCATGTTTTCCTTTCACTATGATTGCCTCGTCGACGGGAAGCCACGATTGACCGTCCGCCAGGGCCAGGCCGGTTTCTTTACCGATCGGGAACTGGCCGGCTCCGAAGGTGTGCTGTGGTCCGCCGAATCCGCCCGCCCTACGCCCGAAGCTGTCGCCAGGCTGGATCGTCCTGCACTTCCGACCACGCGCCGGGCCTTCGATGCTTCTCGAGTTCGCGCCTTCGCCGAAGGGCGAATGGCCGAGTGCTTCGGAGAACCGTTCGAGCGCGCTCATTCGCACACGCGTTCGCCGCGGATTCAAACCGGGGGCATGTTGCTCCTGCGCACGGTTGAAGATTTCGACCCAACCGGAGGCCCGTGGAAACGCGGCTATCTCCGCGCGGAATATCCGATTTCGCCGGACGCCTGGTTCTTCGAAGGGCACTTCAAAAACGACCCCTGTATGCCCGGCACGCTTATGTTTGAAGGCTGCCTCCAGGCGATGGCGTTCTATATGAGCGCTCTTGGGCTAGCGTTAGAGCGTGACGGGTGGCGGTTCACGCCGGTTGCTGAAGAAACGTTCCATCTGCGTTGTCGCGGGCAGGTCTTGCCATCCGTCGGAACGTTGACCTACGAAGTTTTTGTCGACGAGATGCACGCCGGCTCCGAACCGGCCTTGTACGCCGAGGTCCTTTGCAGCCTTGACGGCCTGAAGATCTTCCACTGCCGGCGTCTCGGACTCCGCCTGGTGCCTGGCTGGCCACTCGAGGAAGTCTCGTCCGAACCGTCCGCCCATGTGCCCTTCGATCAACAATCCCTCATGGCCTGCGCGCTCGGGCGTCCGTCTCATGCATTCGGCCCAGACTTCGCGATATTCGACGGCCCTACAAGGATTCCCCGTCTCCCGGGACCGCCGTATCATTTCATGTCTCGCGTCACGCGAGCGAGCAAAGGCAACCCAATTGTGGGGGCAGTTGCGGAAACGGAATTCGATGTCAGCAGCGATGCCTGGTATTTCACCGAAAACGGCAGCCCGGTCATGCCGGTGAGTGTGCTGGTGGAGGTGCTTCTACAGCCCTGCGGCTGGCTCGCGTCATTTGCCGGGACCTGGCTCAACGCACGGCAGGATATCTTCTTTCGCAATCTCGACGGGTCGGGCATTTTCCATGCCGAGGTCACCCCGCAGAGCGGCGTGCTTCGAACCTCTGTCACGCTCACTTCATGTTCGCCTGCGGGCGCGATGACGATTACCGGATTCAAGATTGTTTGTCGTTCCCGCGATCAACTCGTCTTTGAAGGGACTGCCGTCTTCGGCCACTTTCCTGCGGATGCGCTACGCAATCAGGCCGGCCTGCCGCCGTCTCCCGAAGAGTTGGAGTGGATGGCCGCGGCGCCCAACACACGCATGTCGGTCAACGATTTCAACACTGCGCCTCGGCTGGGGCGCGGCAAACTACAAATGATCGACCGGATCGCCTGCTTCTGGCCGGAGGCTGGCCGCGCTCGTCTGGGAGTGCTGCGCGCGGAAAAGGATGTCGATCCCAAGGATTGGTTCTTCAAAGCTCATTTCTTTACCGACCCCGTTCAGCCCGGATCGCTCGGCCTCGAAGCTGCGATCGAAACCCTGCAGTCCTACCTGCTGCTCTCGCGGCGGTATGCCGGCATGCGGAACCCCCGCTTTGAGCCCGTTGGTATTGGTATTCCCGTCTCCTGGACCTTTCGCGGACAAGTGCTCCCAGACAACCGCGTTGTGACGATTCTTCTCCAAGTGCTCGAGTTGGCCGAAGATCGGGACCGCATCTCCGTCGTCGCCGAGGCGAGTCTGTGGGTTGACGGAACCAAGATCTATTCCATCCCCCGTCTCGGAATGCGGCTGATCGACGACGTCCCGGCGGAGAGTCTGGACGCACCCGCCACGGAAATTCTGGACCCCGCCACCGACGTCTGGCTCCAGGATCACTGCCCCACCTACACGGTACCCGTTCTGCCCATGATGTCCGTGCTCGACCGGCTTGCCCAGGCTGCCGCGCGATCAACAGCCCATGGCCGCGTCATCGAAATCCGCGACGCGCATCTGAATGGCTGGATCGCCTTTGATCGCGGCGCCCGCCGCCTCAAAACAGAGACTGTCGACAAGGGCTCGGGAAATGTCGAGGTGACGCTCTCGGTGTGGCGCGATGCGCCGCACGCGGAGTTGTCCCGTTATGACGTTATGTCGGCGGCGCACGTTCAGATCGGCAACCAGTATCCTCCGCCGCCTCCTCCGATGCCGGCTCTGACCGGCGCGGAACTGGCCCACGATCCGCCCGCACTGGACATCTACGAAACAGGCGAGCTGTTCCACGGCGCACAATTCCATTTCCTCAAAAAAATGTGGCGTTCGAGCGAAGGTTCATCATTCCTGCTGGACGCCCACGCCTCGGCGGTGCCGCCGGGCTTCCTCGATCAGGCGTTGTTCGACGGCATCGCCCACGGCATACCGAACGAAAACCTCCGGCTCTGGTCTGAGCGTATCCCCGCGGATCAGGTCGGCTATCCGTCGCGCGTCGCCCGGTTATCGCTTTTCTCCGATTGTCCCGCGGATAGACAGTCCCAATGCGAAGTCCGATTTGACGGTTTTGATCGCGACCGGTTGCGGTTTCCTAAATACCGGGCTCAACTGATCCGTGACGGCCGGGTGTGGGCAGAGATGGAACTCGTCTACACGCTCTTCAACAAGGGTCCGCTCGGTGTCGCCCCCGGACGCCTGCGCCGCCGTTTTCTGCGCGACAGGGACTACGTTCCCGGGATGATTGTGGGGGAATCCAGCGTCGGGACGACCCGGGTCACCGCCGCCGATCTCAGCAGCACGGATTGGCTACCCGGCACCATCGATTACGCATTCGGAATCGCCGAAACTGATCGGCTCTCGAGCGTCGCTATCCGCCAGCACATCTCACAAAAGGCAGAAGTACATCCGGCCACGGTCACCATCGCAGCGGACTTTCGCTCCGCTCAGTGTGACCGGTTTCCTGTCACCCTCTTTCCTTTGAACACCGAGCGCAACGAGCACGCCGTAACAGTCCGGGACGACGGACCGCCGCGCGTTCAATGTGACGTCGTGCGCCAGATGTGGGCGAAACTCTCGGGTATAGGCGAATGGCCTGTCGTCGACCTTCACGCCGGTTTGATCGAGAGATTTGTGCGCCGAGTGGAACTGAACAACCCTGCTGCCTTCGCCGCTCTTCGCGGCCGGCCAGTCCTGTATCTGGCCAATCATCAGGTTGCGGCGGAGTCTGTCATTTTCAATGTCCTGCTCAGTGCATTGTCGGAAGTTCCGATTAAAATCATTGCCAAGAACGAGCATCGCGAAAGCTGGATCGGCCGGCTCATCGATATTTCCGGCCGGTATCCCAACGCCCGGCAGCCGGTTCCTATTCTCTATTTCGATCGATCGGATCCAAGCTCGTTCTTCGCTGTTCTTGAGAACTTCAGAACGACCCTGAAAGACAGTGCCTTCTCCCTCATGGTTCATGTGGACGGCACCCGAGCGACATCCTCTCGGGCGCGAACGTCGCAGGTCAGCGCGAACCTCCTTGATTTCGCTATTGAAATGAATCTCCCTGTCGTACCGGTACGTTTCATTGGCGGGTTGCCCGCGGACCCCGTGCTAACCCGCCTCGAATATCCGTTTCAATACGGGCAGCAGGACATCCGCGTCGGCTCCCCCATCTCTGCCGATGCCCTGCGCGAGTTCTCCCTTGCGGAAAGATCCAAGTACGTCGTCAATTCCATAAATGCGCTCGCGCCGGAAGACGAAGTTCCCTTGCCGCCTCATCCAGGCTGGCCGAACTCCGAAACGGCCGTGTTACTTGAATCGATACGTTTCTCGAGCCACCTGTGTGAGGAAAGCTGGCTGGTTTTGGCAGCGGCCGACGGCGACATCAGCGTCGGGGAGCCCGCACGGTCCGCGTCCGCAATCTGGGTCGCCGAATTCGCCGCGTTTCTGCGTAACACTTACATTTGACTACCCGGTCGTCACCACGGCTAGGGTGCTCGCCACGCGATCAGCGCGGATTGTTCAAAACAATTGTAGGATAGGAAGCCTCTTCGATGGCAACCAGGGGTAGTGGTTCGGTTGGAAATCCAGCCGTATTGCGGGCCACCCCCAGAAATGCGAGAATCGCAGTAGTGGGTGGGGGCGCTTCGGGGCTGAGCGCCGCCTATCTTTTGAAAAAGGCGGGGTACTCTCACGTCACGGTCTTCGAGAAGGAGAGCCGGCTCGGAGGCAAGTGCAGAACTGTCATGATCTATGCCATCGCGAGGGAGGAAATTGCCGGGGAAGAAATACACGGGAAGATCGTAGAAAGCATCCGGCAGTTCCGCGGAAAGCTGGGTCACGTGGTCTGCAGCCAAAGCTTGAGTTACTTCCCCTGTGTGTCCAGAAGCGACCTGAAGGCTGGTTTCTATCGCCGTCTGGAGGGCCGCCAGGGTCTCCGCAACACCTACTACGCCGGCGAGATCATGCATTTTCCGTGCGTCGATTCTTCCGCGGCGTATTCCGCGCATCTCGTAAGAAAACACTTCGCTTAGAATGGCCGCGTCCGCCACATCACGAGCCATCCGACAGTTGAGCCGGTCCACGCTGTTCGCCGGCATCAGCGAACAGGATCTGATCGCCGTTCGACCTGCACCGGAAATAATTCTCCTTCCGGCCGGACAGACGCTCATGCGGCAGGGCGATACAGGGACGGACTATTACGTTCTTGTGAAAGGCCGGCTCTCGGTTCTCGTCAAGGATCGACAGGGCGCGATTGTCGCGCAGGGCCGCGTCGTTCCCGGTGAGGGTGTCGGCGAAATGGGCCTGCTGATGAACGAACCGCGCTCCGCGACGGTGGCCGGCACGGTGGACAGTGAACTCGTGCGGTTTTCCGAGGAGAGCTTCCTCAACCTGTTGGAAACTCATCCTCGTGCCATGATGGCGGTCGCACGCCTCACCATGCGCCGTCTCAAAGAGCAGTATACGGACCGGCGCCAGCAGTCCTTCCCCGCCATTGCGATCGTGCCGCTCACGTCAGGTATTGACTCCGCGGGTCTGGCTAGGGAACTCGCTCTGCAACTGAGTTCGTTCGGGCCCAGTACAAGCGTGGCGCCGGGGTTCGCCGGACTCGATTTCTCCTCGGCACCCAACATCGAACAAGGCGAAAAACTGGCGCAACTGGAGCACGAAAACCGCTTCACCGTGTATTCATGCCGCGGTGGTACGGATGCGTGGTCCCGCCATTGCACGCAAACCGCCGACCTTGTGTTGTTGTGTGTCGATGCCGCAAGCGAGCCGGAGCCGGGGCTGAAGAGCGTTGCTCTGCTGCAAAGCGTCCGGCATGATCTGCTCGGAAGGTTCGACCTGGTAATGGTGCATGGGAGCGATTGGAACCGCTCCTGCCGGAGCCAGAACTGGATCGTTCGCATCGCGCCTGCCGAGCACCACCACATTCGCGCTGGTAACCGAAAGGATGTTTCCCGGCTCGCCCGGATCGTCGCCGGTCAGGCTGTCAATCTGGTGCTGAGCGGCGGAGGCGCCAAATCGTTCTCGCAAATTGGCGCGGTGAAGGCGCTCGTAAAGGCAGGCATTCCAATCGATCGAGCCGGGGGCTCCAGTATGGGGGCCTACGTGTCGGCTATTTGTTGTTACGACGGCGATCTGGACGCTCTGGCCCTGCGTACGCGTAACGAGATTCTCGAACGCCGCCCCGCCCACGATTTAACTCTCCCGATACTGTCCCTGATGACGGGACGCCGCCTCAACGCCGTGGCCATGAGCATTTGCCCGGACTGGCGCATCGAAGACTTGCCCTTACGCTATTTCTGCCTTTCCGCCGATCTTGGCGAGGCTTTAGTGGTCGAGCATTTCGACGGCATTCTCTGGCAGGCGCTTCGCGCGAGTTGCGCGCTGCCTGGCTTTGCTCCGCCGCTCTTGGCAAGAGGCCGGCTGCTGGCCGATGGAGGGATTCTGAACAACCTCCCGATTGACGTGATGCACAAGCATTTTTCAGGGTCCATCATCGCCGTCGACGTAGCTTCTTATGGTACCCTCCAACTCTCCAGCAAGTATGAACTGCAGTGTCCCTCGGGTTTCGAACTTCTATGGGACAAGATCAGGCCGTTCGGCAAACGGGAGCAGATACCCAACATTCTGGAGGTGCTGTTCAGGTCTGCGACTCTCAGCAGCGAACTCCACGGCAGAAAGTGGCGTGAAATGGCGGATTTTATCGTTACACCACCAGTAAAGGCATTTAAGGTGACCGATTTCCATCGCTTCGATGAGCTCGTGGAGACCGGTTACCGCCATACGATGGAAGAGTTGGAGGAAGCGGAGAAGGATCCGGTACTGAAGTCCAAGTTGTGGCCGGGTCAGGCCGCTCGTGAGTAAGCCGCCGGCCGTCACCGGATTTTTGCAACCGGGCTACACATGGCCGCGAAATCCTGCTAAATTGGAGAGACCTCGCTCGAAGGGCTTAGCGGTTACAATCAGGAAAGAAGGGCATCATGACGAAGACGCTGGTCTGGGTGATTCTATTGGTTCCGGCGATCGCTGCCGCTCACGAGGGCCGATCTTCCGGTAGTGGGACTGGCGAACTCGGCAACCACGTCGCAGGCCTTATCATAGGTCTTCTGCTGTTTCTGCTGTTCGAGACGACGGTATTGTATGGAAACTTCCGGACCTGGTTTCGGAATCCCAACCATCCCGAGCCTCCATCACCCGAGCGATTCTTTCACGGCGCGGTCTTCTCGTTCGTCGCCATGGTTCTCACGGGCGTAATTCTTACCCTGAAATTCTCGGGAGCAGATCTGTCTCATTCGCCGTTGATCTCATTTTACGGTTACAACAATGTTTGCATCTTCTTCGATTACCCGCCGTCCACTTATGTGTGCCCGGTTTATTGGTTTTTTGTTTCCTACCTGATCGGCCGCTACGCCGTGGAGGACACCAAACGCCTCATGCAGTTGACCACCGTCGGGCATAGTCAAAAGGCGTTGTTCTATGCCGTGAACGTCCTTCTCGTCCTGAGCGTGGCTTTCTTCTTCGTCACGCTTTCGATTGACCCGGCAAAAGACGTATACAGCCACACCATCCCGTTCGTCTTTATGATTGCGACGCTGCCATCCGTGTGGCTGATGCATTACTTCCAACGCGAAAAACCTTCAACCCTGCTCACCGCTGGCGTGGGCGTGTATATGGCTTTGACAGTCACCAAGCTCGTTTTCGACATTTATGCGCTCAGCAGTGGACATCATATGCCACCGTCCATCGGCCAGGCGGTTGATGTGCTGTGGATGATTTGCACGCTCTCCGCGCCTTTCATTATGCCCGCGCCGGTCGTCTCCAATGCGCCGGTTGTCTCCAAACAACTTACGGCCGCCTTAAACTGACGCTTTCGAGCAGCAGCGCTCGACGCCGGTCTCAAAGCAATCCTTCCCAGCATTCAGCTCTACCGCCGGACCGTGTTCCAGCGCCCGGGCGCACGCGCCCGTGCAGACTCCCGCAAAGCTGGCTGCGTGTACCCCCAGTAAAGGGCAGGGTGGTTATCCGGTCAACGCTGTTGGGATCCGGAATGGAAGTGTGGCGCAAGGTCTCGGCTTCCCTGATCATTCTGCTCGCCAGGCGACTTTATTTGCAACCCAGTCTGGTTCGGGGGTGCTGACAAATGCCGCCCGATGGCATCTCGGGTAATGCCCATGAGACGGTCAATCCCTTGCCGGGTGTAATCGGCAGGATCGATTGGAGCGCTAATCGTTACGCGTACCGTATTTCCCCAGCGCAGCGTGAGCCGACCGGCGGGAAGCGTGTGCCGGGTGCCGTCAATCGTGACGGGCAGAATCGGCATACCCGTTGACATGGCCATAAGAAAACCGCCCCGTTCGAACGCACCGAGTTGACCGGTTCTGCTCCGCCCGCCTTCCGGCGCGATCCACACGCTCATGGATGCGTCCAAGCGCCGTCGGGCGGTGATCAAAGCGCGGATCGCACGGAGGCGATTCGCCCGGTCCACCTCAATGAAGCCGGCGGCACGCATGGCTCTTCCGACGAAAGGAATCTGAAAGATCTCTTTCTTGGCCACCATCCGCAGAGGGATTCTGAGCGCCTGGAAAAGGACCGGAATGTCGTAAGACGATTGATGATTACTCATCACGATGTAGCCCTTGCCGACCCTGATGTGCTCGTGGCCAATGACCTCCAGCCGGATCCCGGCATAATTCAACAGGCCGCGCGACCAGGAGTCGATACGTTCGTTGCAGACCTGCGGCGAAAGCGTGCCGCGCGCAGCTTCGACGATCGTCGGTAGACCGACACGCAGCGTTTTGAGCCACACACTTGCAACGAGGTTAAGGGACGGGATCATTGCCTTACTCCGGTAGTTCAGGACGGTGATCTTGCTCCTGGAATTCCCCTGCGCAGAAGCGCTGTTTCTGTCCTCGATTTAACTTCGAGTCGCCCCGCAGCCTCAAGCAGCATCAATCCTTCATAAGGTTCGAAGGGTGACGCAGCGTTCAGGATAAACCGGAAGCGCTGAGCCAGGAAGCCCAAATTTGCGGCGCTCTCATACCAGGCGACATGGAAGGTTGCCGATAAACGGCCTACCCGTAGAACTGCGTCCCCTCACTCGTCCAAAGCCCCCCGCGAGGACCCGAACCACGTTTCTCCGGGGATCTGAGCTAGAGGACCGCTCGAGCAGCGTAAATGCGCTGGCCATGGGCGCCGCTATAAACCTGTTGGCCCGCCGGTTCAAGCCAACATCCCCACGGCCACTTTCGATGGTTTCGCAGCGCGTTTTGGCAGTCTTCTTGACTCGATTGATCTGTCTGGCTTACGCTCTGGCTGATTCCCTTCGCACGATTGTTCTGCACGACGAAATGAAAAGCTGGTCGCTGCAATTGAAATTATGAGGAGGAAGTCATGACGGGTTCCCTGGCGGGCAAAACGCTCTTCGTCACCGGCGCCAGCCGCGGCATCGGGAAGGCAATTGCTCTGCGCGCTGCGCGTGACGGCGCTCGCATCGTTATCGTCGCGAAAACCGACCAACCCCATCCCAAGCTCCCGGGCACTATTCATACGGCGGCGCAGGAGATTGAGGCTGCGGGCGGCAAGGCGCTCGCCGTGGCCTGCGATATCCGCTTCGAGGATCAGGTGCTGCGGGCGGTTGAGCGCGCGGTCGCAGAATTTGGCGGCATCGACGTTCTGGTCAACAACGCCAGCGCCATCAGCCTGACTGGAACGCTCGCGACGCCGGTCAAGCGCTTCGATCTGATGATGGACATCAATGCGCGCGGCACCTGGCTGTGCAGCCAGGCGTGCCTGCCGCATCTCGAGAAGGCCGAAAACCCGCATATCCTGACGCTTTCTCCGCCACTCGACTTGCGGCCCAAATGGTTTGGGCCGCACCTTGCGTACACCATGTCGAAATATGGCATGTCAATGTGCGTTGTGGGGCTCGCAGAAGAATTTCGCGCCGACGGTATCGCCGTCAACGCTCTCTGGCCGCGTACGGTGATCGCAACGGAGGCTCTCAATCTCATCGAGGGCATCGAGCGCGCGCGATGCCGCCGTCCCGAGATCGTGGCAGATGCCGCCCATGCCATTCTGACGCGGCCGAGCCGCAGCGCGACGGGACGTTTTTTCAGCGACGAAGAAGTTCTGGCCGAAGCGGGTATCAAGGATTTCACGTCTTATGCCGTCGACCCGGCCAATGCGGGACGGCTTTGTCCCGACTTGTTTTATTAATCCGGCTTTAGGCCCTAGCAGCTCAAACCGGCAGCAGAGAATAAGCTTATTATGCAAATACATATGCTCGCTATCTTAAGTTAATGTTGAAAAGCTGTGGCTGCTCATCTGAAGAGATGTCGACGCGCAGACATTGGCCTGCGCCTCTCTTCCGCAGTTGCTCCCGTTGGTTCGCATATATACTGATTGGATAAACTCAACTCTTTCGGAGACGCACCTAATGCCACTTGACATCTCTCGTTACCGATCGCAATTTTCAGTCACTGAGTCTTCGATTTACATGAACCACGCTGCGGTGTCGCCCCTTTCGCGGCGGGTGCGCGACGCCATGGTCGGATTCCTTGACGAGGTCCACCAGAGCGGCGCCGAGAACTGGGAGCAGTGGGTCCGGACGTACGACTCCACTCGGCGCTCCCTGGCGCAGTTGCTCAACGCGGAGCCGGGCGAGATTGCTTTCACCAAGAACACCTCAGAAGGAATCTCCATTTTTGCAAACGGCCTCGAGTGGCAGCCAGGAGACGAGATCGTTTCAATCGAAGGCGAGTTCCCTTCCAACTACTATGCCTGGAAAGCCCTGGAAAAACGTGGCGTGGTTTTACGGTTGGTTCAGCCGGAACAAGGCTCGGTGAGCCACGAGTCAATCGTGAGTGCGCTGACTTCCCGCACGCGCGTCGTGGCGGTCAGCTTCGTGCAGTACCTCAGTGGATTTCGCCTTGACCTTGAAAAACTGGGCCGGGTTTGCGCCGCCCACGGCTGTCTGCTGTTTGTAGACGCAATCCAGGGGTTGGGCGCGTTCCCGCTGGACGTTAAGGCCGCTCAAATAGCCGGCCTCGCCGCCGACGGCCACAAGTGGCTGCTGAGCGTGGAAGGCGCCGGAGTCCTTTATGTAAACAGGCGGGTGATCGAGAAGATCACACCGACAGAGGTTGGATGGTGGACGGTGCGCGGTTGGGCCGATTTCACGAACCGAGAACTGACTTGGCGAGACGACGCCCGCCGGTACGAGTGCGGTTCGCTCAACACAGTTGGAATCTATGGCTTAGGGGCGGCGGTTGATCTTCTGCTCGAAGTCGGAATTCAAAATATTGCCGAGCATATTCTGGACTTAACCGATCGACTACGGCGCGGACTGCTGGAACAGGGCCATTCGGTTTTCGGCTCCCGGGAACGCGAAGAAGCCTCCGGAATTGTCTCCTTTGTGCCCCGCCAAGGCACCGCCGAGGGCCTTTTGAAAACCCTCCTTGCTCACCACGTGCAAGTGGCCGCACGATGCGGGATGGTCAGGGTCTCCCCTCACTTCTACAACACGGAGGCGGAAATCGACCGGGTGCTGGAGTTGGTCTCACAGTAGGGGCGGCCCTGCTTTGAAAACTGTGGCGCGGGCGTCCCGCTCCCGCGCACGGGCAGGATTCCCGTGGCACAGCGGGCGAGACGCCCGCGCTGCATCTGAGTTATTCCTGGCGCAAGACCTCGATGGGGTCAATGCGTGTTGCGCGGCCTGCGGGGGCTGCGCAGGCGACCAGCGCGACCGCTCCCAGCAACAGGCTTACGCCGCCGATGACTAACGGATCGTAAGGACGAACACCGTAGATCTGGCTGGCGACGGCCTTTTCGAGCGCGGCGGCACCAACGAAGCCCCCTGCCAGTCCGATGGCGACCAGCGTCAGGCCTTCCCTGAGCACCAACTTCACCACCGCCGCTGTCGTGCTGCCGAGGGCCATCCGAATAGCGATCTCGCGCCTCCGCTGCGCTACCAGGTAGGCAAGCACTCCGTAGATGCCGATCGCCGCAAGGAACAATGCCAAGCCGCCAAACGCCAGGGCCAGCGTCAGCGAGGCGCGGCGGGATGACATGGAGAGCGCGGCGCGCTCGTCCATACTCTTCACGTCGAACAACGCCAACTCCGGGTCGATGCGGCTGATCGCCGCGCGGAGCATGCTTGCGGCGCCGCCTGCTTCGCCGGCAGTCCTGACGGCAAACGTATAATCCGAAGACGGATGCTGTGCGTAGGGGAAGTAGTAGGCGCCGAACCCGTTCCTGGTTCCGGCGAGGTCTTCCTGGGTGATGGAGTGCACCACCCCAACCACCTGGTACCAGCGTGTGTGTGCTCCGGGCTTGGTTGGCTCCTTCAGGTTTTCGGATTGGTACATCCGGTGCCCAATCGGATCGAGGTTCGGCCAGAAGTGCCGGGCCAACTGTTCATCGACAATGACCGTCGGCGCGGCGCTCTCGCTGTCGCGCTCGTCGAAGTATCGCCCGCGTTCGAGGGCGATGTTCATCGTCTCGAAGTATCCGGGCGTGACGATAAAACGATACGGAGAGAACAAGGATTCGCCCGGCTTCATAACATAACCCTCAGCCATGATGATTTCATCGTTCTCTTTGTTGCCGAAGGGGATGTCCGTGGTCGCCCCGGCCGCGACCACGCCCGGCTGGCGCCGAATCGAATCCAGCGCCCGATTCATGAGACTGCGCAAGTCCCCGTCGCTGCGATAGCGGGATTGCGGCGCTTCCGTAGAGGCAGTCACCACGCCCCTCGTCGTGAAGCCAGGGTCGACCGCCAGCAAATGGCGAAAGCTGGCCAGCAGCAGTCCGGCCCCGACCAAGAGCACGAAAGCCAGTCCAATTTCAGCGCTTACCAGGCCCTGTCGCAACCTGCGTGTCCCGACGCCGCCGGTGCCCGTGCGGCCGCTGTCGCGCAATGTGCTGTTGAGGTTGATTTTGAAGGCGCCGGCAAGCGGGACGAGTCCCACCAGCGCACCTACTACGACTGCCAGCGCGAGGCTGACAAGAACCACGATGCCGTCGATGCGGACTTCGAACGCCCGGGGAAATTGATCGAGCCCCATCGCCGCCACAGCCCGCAAGAGGGCTCGACCGAGCAGCACGCCGGCGATGCCTCCCGCTCCGGCCAGCAGCACGTTTTCCACGATCGTCTGGCGCGCGATCTGGGCACGGCTCGCACCCAACGCCAGGCGTGTAGCGATCTCCTTGCTGCGGGCGCTCGACCGCGCCAGCGCCAGATTCGTGACGTTCAATCCGCCAATGAGCAGCACGAAGACAGCTCCTCCCCACAGCAGGTAAAGCGCGCTCTCGACGCTTTTGACCAGGTCATGCTGAAGCCGCTCCACGCGGGTGTAGTACCCGGCATTGATGAGGATGTCTTTGAGGGCAGGAAAGCGTTCCAGGTTGGCAGCGTTAAGAGCGTTGACCTGCGCCTGCACTTGGGCGATGGTGGCGCCCGGCTTGAGCCTGCCGATGTGGCCCCAACCGTTGTTGTGATATTCGGTCTTCTGCTCGGGGGTGAACGCCGCGGGCACCCAGAGACGAACCTGAGGGTCCACGAAACCGAAGTCCTTCGGCATCACGCCCACGATGGTGAAAGGAGCGCCGCCCAGACGCAGTTCGCGTCCGAGGGCAGATGGGTCGCCGCCGTAAAGTTGATGCCAAAGTGCGTCGCTGAGGATCACCTTGTTTTCATTGCCCACCTCGCCTTCCTCCGCAGTAAATGCCCGCCCGCGCTCCGGAGAAATCCCCACCACTTTGAAAAAGGACGGGGTCACATTCATCGCCGAAACCCGTTCCGCAATGCCGTTGATGTCCAGCGTCGCGTCTGCCCGCTGAAACAGTGCCTGTTCCTGCAAGGCTGTCACCGCGCGAAGGCGATCGTAGTAATCGGGAACGGCGCTGACACTCTGATCGCCGGCGCCGGCCTTCGGATACTCATTGGACATCAGAACGATGGCGTCGGCGTTGGGCCCAGGCAGCGGCCGCAACAAGACCGAATTAACAATCGCGAAAGTGGCAGTATAAGCAGCAATGCCAATGGCGAGAGTCAACATCACCGTTGCGCTGAATCCCTTGTCTCGACGCAGGGACCCCAAACCGTGCTTGATGTCGCGGAGCAGATTCTCCATCGCGTTTCCTCCCTCCTCACTGTCTAATTACGTTCGGAATAGCGTTGCGGTTCGAAAGAATTTCGTTTAAGCCGCCTTCCCTGCCGTGGGTCAAATCAGTCCGTCGGCCGCGTTTACGACAAGTGACGTCAACTTCGTCTCCACTCTGATTAGCGTAAAACGCTAGGCGTTTGGGTAACTCTACCTGATTTACGGGTAGGGCTTGCCATACCCTGCGGCAAACAGGGGACGGCAAGCCGTCCCCCTACGTCGCGTAGGGGTAGGGCTTGCCCGCGCGCAATTGACTCCAGCTCTACGAAAGGTTAGATTATTGCGCGTCATGGTCACATCCCTTTTCGAGTTCATTGCCGGCTTCATCATTTCAGTGATCTCTCACTCGGGCTATCTCGGCATCGTGCTGCTGATGGCGATTGAGTCGGCGTGCATCCCGCTGCCTTCCGAAGTCATCATGCCCTTTTCCGGATATCTCGTCTCCGCGGGTCGATTCAAACTGGCGTGGGTGGCAATTGCCGGCGCCGTGGGCTGCAACGTCGGCTCGCTCGTGGCCTACTATGTGGGTTTACTCGGAGGAAGGCCGCTGGTTGAGAAATACGGCCGCTATGTCCTCGTCACCCACCATGACCTGGAGATGGCGGACCGCTTCTTCGGCCGCTACGGCGATTGGGCGGTTTTTCTGGCGCGCCTGCTGCCCGTGATTCGGACCTTCATTGCCTTTCCAGCGGGAGTGTCGCGCATGAACTTCTGGCGCTTTAACCTGTTTACCTTCCTCGGTTCCCTTCCCTGGTGCCTCGCGTTAGCCTACGCCGGCGTGAAGCTCGGCGAACGCTGGGAGACTTTGCGCGCCTACTTCCATCGATTTGACACCGTCCTGGCAGTCCTGATCGTAATTGCCGTCGTCTGGTTCGTCCATAACAGATGGAAGAACCGCATGCGTGCAGCGTAAGCGCCTGCCAAATCTCGTGTGCAGCCCATAAATGAAATGCCCTCTCCCTTGGGGAGAGGGTGTCGCGCTGCCGGCGCTTTCATCAGCCGGAGCGTGACGGGTGAGGGGTCGGTTCGGTGGGCTGCGAAGTGTAGTCTGGCTTGCCCTTTTGCCAACCGAAGATCGCGAACTGAATGAACCTCTGCACTGACAGTTCTAGCTACACGCATCCAGCCTAACCGGTCGCATTGTTGCCGAAGGGCAGTCGTCCGTGCGAAAATCCAATTCGCGAATCTCTGCGGACGGAGGATTGCATGTCGGAACAAAAGATACATGACTTGTTCGAGTTCATGCGGCAGATCAGCATCGAAATGTCCGCAGAGTACGACCGCATTCAGATGCGTGCCACCGAAGATCCCGGCACGGCCGGGGATCAGGGAGAGGAAAACTGGGCCGAACTGTTGCGGGGATGGCTTCCCTGCACCTATAAGGTGGTTACAAAAGGTCGAATCATCAGCCAAGACGGTGTTACGAGCCCCCAAGTTGACGTGGTCGTCTTAAAGAGTTCGTATCCGAAAAAGCTGCGGAGTAAGAAGCTCTATCTCGCGGCCGGAGTCGCCGCCGCCTTTGAGTGCAAAACGACGCTGAAGGCTTCGCATGTTCCTGAGGCGGTGCAGAACTGCGTTGCGATAAAGAGCCTATACGCGAATCGTACTGGATCACCCTACAAGGAGCTGCACTCACCCATTGTATACGGATTGCTTGCGCACTCCCATTCGTGGAAGGGAGAGAGCTCGACGCCCGAAGAGAACATCGAGCGGACCCTGCATGATGTTGATGAATGTAAGGTAACTCATCCTCGCCTGCAACTCGATCTGCTGTGTGTTGCGGATCTCGCGGCGTGGGCTGCGGGAAAATTCACATTCGTCGGTCCACGTCAAGTGCCTGACTGGTCCAAAGTGGCACGGTTCTTCGGGCCCGCAGGGTCAGCGCAATCTTCGTACATTCGTTACATGCGAAGTGACGCACAAGAGGTTGAGCACCCCACCCCGATTGGCGCTCTCGTTTCCCACATCTCACGAAAGCTAGCGTGGGAAGACCCCTGTCTACGAGACCTTGCCGATTACTACAAGATGACAAAGATTGAGGGTCCCTGCAAAGGACCCATGCGATTGTGGGACAGTTCAATTTACAGTGAGGGCATTCGTCCACGTGTCGAGGCAGGGTTGCTTTCGCCGATTACGCAGTGGGACGAATGGAGTCTTGCGTTCTTTTAAAGGGACTAGCGCTCTAACCCGTTGGACGCTCCGCGACAGCGGTTAGCAAAGTGTCCCATCCTTTAGGGGATTCTGAGGCTAGTCCCGCCACCGATCAAGACTATCGGGATTCTCTTGCGAACCGGAGCCTGGGCTGCTTTAGGTGGACCATCGAGCTTGCGCCAAGGGAACCAACCCCTCACCCGTCCCACCCCGGCTGATGACAACGCCGGACCGGGACACCCTCTCCCCACGGGAGAGGGCTACTCATTCAAAGAGAGAGGACTGATTATTCCGAAGGGCGTTAGATCGACCGCACCGGCATATTTACGACGTCGTCCACGGCGGCAATCTCTCGAGTGATGAACGGTTCACCGTAGCGCACGCCGATCATGTCGCCGAAGTGACGGGCTTGGGCCGACAGCCGTTCACGACAGTCGGCGCGTGACGGGAAGAGGTTCTGCCAATCCTGGCGAGGCGAGAATTGGGAACCATAGCAGAGCACGGCCTTGACCTTACGTTCGAATTGCTCGGTGATGTCAACGACGAAGGTGGGAAGCACGGCAGGCACGTACAGCGATGAGTAGATGATCTTGTGCGGACGATGCGGCATCCCCTCGAGCGGCAGCTTAGCCAGACCGGCAAGGAAGCAGGCTTCGTAGCCGATTTGCCCGGCCGTATAGTGGTCCGGATGGCGGCCTTCCCAGTAGGGTAGAATCACGGTGCGCGGCTGGAGAGCCCGGATGCGCTGCGCAAGCTTCAGCTTATAGTCGCGGCGGTGCTCAACCCCGGCATCGGGCAGGCCCAGGTTTTCGCGATGAACGATCCTCATCACCTTCGAGGCGCGAGCCGACTCCTTCTGGCGAAGCGCGACGCTCCCGCGCGTGCCGGTCTCACCATTCGTCAGGTCTAGAATCCCGACCTTGTAGCCGGCGTCGACCATCTTGATAACTGCGCCGCCGCAAGTCAGTTCGATATCGTCCGGGTGCGCGGCGATGGCCAGCAGGTCGAGTTTTATTGGGCGCGGCATCTGACCTCCGAAGAAGAGTCGCTGTTACCGAAGTGTCCTGAGTCAGAAGATCGTTAACAAAGTCTTTTTCAAGCTCGACCGTCCTTTAGAGCCCCGTTAGGGGCGGCATAGAGTAGCCCAGGGCGTAAGCCCTGGGTTTGATGGCCCTCACCCTGCCTTCGGCACCCCTCTCCCGCGGGGCGGGAGAGGGGACGGGAGTGAGGGTGGGGATCTCGCGACCCACGGCTTACGCCGTGGGCTACTCGCTGCCGCCCGCTCCGCGGGCTTAGTTCTTCAACGAACTTCTGACTCAGGACACTAGCTTTTTAAGGAATGGCTCCTCATTCAAGTAATACTTGAAGGCCTTCTTCCCGTTGATGAAGACCACCGGAATCTCCTCTTTGAATTTCTCGTAGGCCTCGGGATCTTCGAGGATGTTCACCACTCGCAAGTCAAAGGCGTGGTGCACGCGCAACACTTCAAGTTGTTCTTTAACATCGTCGCACAGGCAGCAGCCCGGCTTGGAATAGACTACTACGTCAGCCATAATCTACATCTTAATAAACGGGTGTGATAGCGTCAAGGAATCGGGCGCTGCCGAATCGATGTGTGGCAGCGGCCCCCTGCATGATGTGCAAGACGCTCTTCGATTGTCATCCTGAGGAGTTTTCATGGGCCTTTGGCCCACCCGAGCCCATGAAAGTCGAGCGCAAGACCTTCGCACTGGAGAATGGCGCTACTTGTAAGAAATAAAACAAGTTAAGCCCCTTTTCTCCACGTGACTTTCAGGAGAGCCCCGATCAGATCGGGGCGACGAAGGATCTCCGCAGTTGGTTGAAACTGCAACTGCTGAGATTCTTCGCTTCGCTCAGAATGACACCGTTCAAGTGTTTTCCCGCAACCTGCTTAGCCCAGTACTTGCCGACCTGAAGGTCGGCGCTACTCTAACGTACCAGCGTCCTCTGGTACCCGTCCGGTGGACCCAGGAGACATATTGCGATGGCGCCGATAAGTGGGAACGATGTTTAAGGGGTGAAGAGGCCGCCGGCTTCGATTTCGGAGAGGCATTCTTCCAGGGAGAGAAG
>JBEKLY010000024.1:0-42435 GCA_050010015.1 Terriglobia bacterium | reverse complement strand
AGATCTGAGCCGGAAGCGGGGCCCCTCCTCCTGAAGAGAACAATCCCAACTGGAGAAGAATAACGCTTCTCAGCTACAGCGCTTAGAGGTGTGTTTAAAAAGATTGGCCGGTTAATTTCGACCGGCGAGGACCAATCCGCGATCGGACCGCGGGTGGCCCCTTGCGCAAAGGCCCTCCCCGACAGCGCCTCTCGACCGCATCGATTTGCCGCCGCAATTCTGTATTGACTTGCCCCCGACCGATGTCTAACATCAACCCCCAAGGGCAGGTTTCCGCATCATGATCGGCCAGCTTGCGTTGCATTGTCGCGTCCCTGGGAAGTTAGGCGGTGGCGGCATGGGTGTGGTCTACAAGGCAGAGAACATCGAGTTGGGTCGCTTCGTCGCGCTGAAGTTCCTTCCCGAGGACGTGGCTTCCGAAGTCCATAGGACCGTCCGTGGACAGTAAATGAGGAGTGAGAAGATGCGCAAGTGGCATCACACATTATCCGTTGGCAGCGGCCTGGTGTTGATGGTAATAGGCGCTCGAGCGTGGGCGCAGCAGACACAGCAGCAACCGCAGGCGACTTCCGCCCCGGCCACGGTTCACCCAAAGACGCAGCAATCCCAAGCGCAGCAAGTATCGCCGTCAGTGCAAGGGGCACCTTCTCCGGCCCAGAGCCGGCAACCGGCGGGGCAGGAGTCCCCAGCGCCGCCACCGTCGGGTGAAGCCGAGCTTTTGCATTTGCTCGTCGGGCACTCGCTGGAGGTAAGCTCGCCGGAGCCGATCAAGCACTTTTCAGTCTCAAGCCCCGGCGTCATCGACGTAACCGTCGAGGATTCAAACCATATCAAAATCAACGGCAAGGCGACGGGCGGCGTCTCGCTGGAGGTGATGGATAAGGCCGGCGAGAGTCAGATATTCTATGTCTACGTAGAGCTCGACGCCGCCGCCCAGGCGGAACAGTTGCCGGAGGCCCCGATTGACCATCAGGCGCCCGCGCAAGCGGAGAAGAAGACGAGCACGGCCTGGCTTGGATGGGTAGTCTTCGTTTCAGTTCTCTTGCTGGCAGGAGTTGTCCTTATAGTGCGACGCCGGCGGCAACCCGCCTCGTACAGATTGGATCTTCAAACAGCAAAGTCGGCTTCGAGTGACGGTCGCGCCGAACCTGCGCCGGCCCGAACCGACGCAGCGCGCGACGAGAAACCGCACCTGGCGGAGACCGTCACCGCCGCCGAGACGAGGGCGGCGGAAAACGCGGAGAAGGTCAAGCGCCGCCTGGAGGAGCTGTGGTCGCGGCAGATCCAGGAGCAAGCTGAGGCAGGATCGGAAAGGCTGCGGGAACAACTGAGGGAGCTAGAGCGCGTAGTGGAGGAGAGCAAGCAGCAGGTGGCCAGCCTGGCTGAGGCGAAGCTCGCCTTCCTCATGCAAGCTGTCCGAGACGAATATGGCCGGCAACTGGCACAGTCGATTCAAGAGCGAACGCAAGTGGTGCAGGAGGCGGCAGACGCGGGAGTGCAATGCATCAAACAAGCCGCCGTGGACGCGATCGCGCAATTTGGGGCTGCCGAGCAGAAGCGTGAAACAAGTTATCAGCAACTGGCGCAGACATTTCAAGAGCAAACCCAGGCGATGCACGAAGCGGCAGACGCGCGTGTGAACGCCATCAAGCAGGCGGCCGAGGAGGCGATCGCACAATCGCAGGCTGCCGCGCAGAAGCACGCGGCGAGTATCTTGCAAGCCCGGGACGCGGTGGAGCAGTTACGGGAAGAAGTGAAGAATTCGGGGCGATTCGTGGAGGGGAGCAAGCAACAACTGGCCAGTCTGGCCGAGGAAAAACTGGCGTCAGTCGGCCAAGCTGCGGCTTACGCCGCAGCGAGCCTCGAGACGGCGGCGGCGAAACTGCGGGAAGAATTCGGCGCTTCGCAGCGGACGTTTGCGGAGAGCAGGGAACGGCTGGCCGGCTTTGCCGAAGCAAGAATTGCTTTGCTGAACCAGGTTGCATCCAGCGCCGTCGCGGATCTCGAGGCCGGGCAAACACGCTTCCGACCCCAATACGCGACCGCACGAAAAGAGCCGCGAGACCTCTTCACGCGCCGTTCGGCGTATCAGTCCGCCACTTTCGATGACAACGGAGCTCCCTCAAATCGACGAGGTGTGACGGCCGTGCTGGCGGTGGGGGCAGGGTTATTTCTGTTAGTAACTGCGCAGCAGTTAAGCGTACACCTCTCAACGCCCCTGCCGGTCGAAATGCACCTGCAGGCTGAGGCCCCGCCCGAATTCGCCGACGACGGCCCATCGTGGAGCGTCCAGCGTCGCGTCGAGGAAGAGGAGATGGCGCGTGACTACTGGAGGGTAGCGGCCTTCAGCTTGCCGAGGTTATACCCGTTCGGTAGCCAACTACCCGCCGACCCTCCACCCGAATTTCAAGTCGACAATCAATACGCCACGAATCGTGAGGCGGGATCCGCAGCTAAAACAAGGGCTCACTACTGGGAAAAGCTCCGGGTCTGCTGGGGGGAGCGCCGGTTCTGGCTAGAAAGTCAACCTGTGAAAGAGACGTGGGCGGATCGCCTGCGAGGCGTCTGGGCGCGGAATTAAGCGAGATTCGCGTAAGGGAGGTTCCCCCGGCTCTGCCGGGGTGGCAGCAAAGGTTCGACAGCTCCGGGCGTATGTTTCACCCCGAGCGCCGGAGTTCCAATTGGTCGCTCTACACCTCACAAGGAATCGGCCATGTCTTTGATCGGTTGCGATCAGGCCCCTTTGAGGGGCCAGCAACCGTAAAGCCTCCGGCTCTGCCGGAGGATCATTACTGCTCGAGCCTTGGCCGTCTGGCTTTACAAGGTTGCCAAGAACCAGTGTTTGATGAGTCGCCGCAAAAGTAAATTCGCCCCCGCCCAAATGCTCTCGCTCGACGACCTGATGCCGAAAGAATCCGACCTGCTGCGTTCTGAGACGAAGGCCGGGCAGACTACACCCGAAGCGCTTGTCCTTAACGAAGAACTACGCCATCGGCTGGAAGCAGCCATCCAGGCCCTTCCCAAGCCCTGCCGCCTGGTGCTGATCCTCCGCGCTACACGCTCCCCCAGAGGGCAGGGGTCCACCCAGTGGCGTGGTGGTAGGGCTTGCCCTACCCTCGTTGGGGCCAGCGGAAATGCGGGGACGGGAAGCCGTCCCCCTACGGCGGGACGCCGCAGGTTGCGCGGTAGGGGCGGTTCGCGAACCGCCCCTACACCTTGTGATGATTGCCTAGAAGTATAATATTACTCACGTGACACTTGACAAATTAATATCCCTCTGGTAGGGTGTAAGAGTTGTGAACGTCTGTCTCACCTTTTGCGGGGACGGTTCCTCTGCCGGCCCTCTCCCCGAGCTTTCCTGACCATGGAGAATACTATGTCCTTACGTAAATCTACTTCTTCGACTCCCCGGCGTGTCGACGCCGCGCGGCACAATGCACAGCGTTCCACCGGGCCTCGCAGCGAGGCCGGAAAAGAGCGCATGAAGTTGAACGCTCTGAAGCACGGGTGTGATGCGGCGCCCGAAAACGACGCCGCCGTGATGCGGGCTTTGGGCGAAGACCCCGAGCGGTTCGCGGCCCTGAAGCGCGAGCTTGCGACGGCTAACGGGCCGGGCGACGCGCTCTGGGACCGGCAGATCGATGACTTGTCGAGGCTCTACTGGCGGCGCGACCGAATCGAGCGCATGGAGACGGGCCTGATGCGAGACGGTCTCGAGCAGGTCGAGGAGCGGCGGCGCGGGCTGGCCCGGGCCCTCGCTGACGTTACCTTCGAACCTTCCCAGTGCGAGGCGGTGGCGCTCGACCTGCCCAAGCCCACCCACCCCTCGGTGCGGCTGCGCATGCTGATTTCGCTTTGGGGGGTGATTCGCGACGAGGTGCGGCGGCGGATTTTTACGCTCGCCCAGCAGAACCAGATCGACCGTTATTACCAGGGAGAGTTGGGGTGGCGGCCGCGGCAGATCGGCCACCTGCTTGGGCTCTTCATCGACTGGGCGTCCCTGCGCGAGAAACAAGACCAGGCAGAGCTAGACAAGTACGTGAAGGAAAGCTTCGGGGGCGAGGCGGGGGTGGAGGCGCGCTACCAGGAACTGCTCGGCCTGCTGGAGGAGCAGACGGCGGCGGTCGAGGCGGCGTTCGCGGACGAGATGCAGGCGCAGGAGGAGAAAGACGCGATTGCGCGGGACTCGTGCCTGGCTCCGGAGGATGAGACTGCGAACATGGTGCTGCGCCTGGAGATGGCGCTCGACCGGGCGATCGATCGCAAGGTGAGGATTCTCCTGGCCCTGCGCAAAGAATATGGGCGCGAGTGTCGGGACGATTCACGGGTGGCGCAGACGTGCCGTTCTTCGGCATGTCTGCGACCCGCTCACGCTCAAGAGGCGCATACATCCCGACAAAAACCGTCGGAACGTATGCGCCACCCGTCGCCAGAGGCTAGCGCAGACACGCCGTCGAGTGTCTGCGATTCAGGGCAGGGAAGTGAAGCGCCACCTTCCCTTCTGGAAACGCAGACCCCAAACGGCGGGGGTCTGCGCCAGCCGACCGGCGCGACTCAGACAGAAAGCCCGAAAGAGGGAAACGCCCGCGAAATATCAAAATCCGCGGAACAAAGCCAGGATGTTATAGAAAACAAAGCACCGGCCGCGGAGGAGGTCAAGGCATGTGGCGCGGCGGGACTCGCAAATTGGCGACGCTTGGCGTGGCCCCAAACACCTGAGAGCCGACTGGCAAGCAAGGTGCTCATCAAACTGCGAGGAGAAGTGAGTCAATGAGTCCCAAAAGAGTCTTGATTGTAGGTGGTGTGGCAGGCGGAGCTTCCTGCGCCGCCCGGCTGCGGCGGCTTGACGAACAGGCGGAGATCGTGGTGTTTGAGAAAGGGCCGTACCCATCGTTTGCAAACTGCGGCTTGCCCTATTACATCGGCGACGCCATCTCCGACGAAGCAAAGCTGCTTGTGGCCACACCGGAATTATTCCGCGATCGTTTCAATATCGAGGTTCGCACCGAACATGAGGTCCTCAGTATCAATCGCAGGGCGCAAAAAATTGAGGTCAAGGATCTTGGCAACGGTTCTGTCTACGAGGAAGCTTACGACGCGCTAGTCTTGTCGCCGGGTGCAATTCCCGCCCGGCCGCCTCTTCCCGGTATTGATCTCGCGGGTGTTTTCACGCTTCGTACCATTCCGGACAGCCGGGCCATTCGCGCCTGGATTCAAGAATCCCAGTCGAAGAATGCGGTGGTTGTGGGCGGCGGGTTCATCGGACTCGAAATGGCCGAAAACCTGGCGCGCCGGGGGCTCGAGGTCACAATCGTCGAGATGTTCGATCAGGTCATGCCGCCGCTCGACCGCGAGATGGCCGAATACGTGTACGTTCACCTCTTGAACAAGCATGTCTCAGTGCGTCTTGCGGATGCGGTGGTGCGCTTTAACGGGAGCGACGGGCGCGTGACTGCGGTTGAGACCAGGGGCGGCGCGAGGATTCAGGCGGATGTGGTCATTCTCTCTGTCGGCGTCAAGCCCGAGAGCCAGCTCGCCAAAGACGCAGGTCTCGAACTGGGCCCACACGGCGGCATTCGTGTAGATGAATCCATGAGGACGAGCGACCCTTGTATTTGGGCCGTCGGAGATGCTGTGGAGGTCAAGGACGCCATTACCGGCGGGTTGAGCCTCGTGCCTTTGGCGGGTCCAGCCAACCGGCAGGGGCGAATCGCGGCGGATGCAATCTGCGGCAGGCCGGCACGATTCCGTGGTGTGCAAGCGACGGCCGTCTGCGGTGTATTCGGGTTGACTGTGGCGATGACCGGAGTCAGCGAAAAGCGGCTGCTGCAGGCCAAGGACGCCGATTACGCAGCAGTCTACCTGCATCCCAATGATCACGCCAGTTACTACCCGGGCGCGAGCGAAATGCACCTGAAGCTGATCTTCCGGCGTTCCGACGGACTGGTTCTGGGGGCTCAGGCAGTCGGCGAAAAGGGCGTGGAGCGCCGCATTGACGTCATCTCGTTCGCCATTCAAAAGGGCTCAACGGTCTTTGATCTCGAAGAAGCCGAGTTGTGCTATGCGCCCCAGTTTGGCATGGCGAAGGACCCCGTGAATCTCGCAGGCATGGTGGCGGCGAACGTTGTCCGCGGCGACGTGGGCCTGGGCAAGTGGAACGAACTACCGGCCTGCGGCGCTTTTCTGCTGGACGTCCGCGAGGAAGAAGAGTTCAGGCGCGGCGCGATCGGCGCCGCCGTCAACATCCCACTCCATCAACTGCGCCAGAGGCTCCGCGAGCTTCCTAAGGACCGGCCGATCTGGGTTAATTGCGCCAGAGGTCAGCGGTCCTACTACGCCGTGCGAATCCTCAGACAGCATGGCTTCGACGCCTACAACCTGTCCGGCGGCTACAGCACCTGGGAGGTTTGCTACCCTGAGGGATTGCCCTCCGGCGGGGTGGCACAGGCTGAGCAGAATTCACGAGACCGGGCGGCATGAAAAGCGGGTTGTGAGTTCGTGTTCTTTGGGCAAGGCTGCCCGGCTTGAGCTGACGCACGCTGCGGCGCCTAGATCGCCAGGAGACGGTTGAAAAATGCACGGTACTGTTGAAGGGTCCGACGGAGAGTCTCAGTCGACACATCCCCGCCCTTGTTCCACTCGTTCTCGAGCCTTTGCCGCCCCCTCCCAAACGAATCGGTCAAGAGCTCCGTGGTTTCAATCACCAGGTTGTTGGCACGCTCCACCGCGGTGCGCGGCTCATCTACGAATGCCACTTGGATTTCATTCCAACGCGATTGGAGATCCTGGGCCTCTTGAGGATCAAATAGCGAGCCGACCGCCTCTCCGGGCGGCCGCGCAGAAGCGGGAGTGGGAACGGCCTCCTCGACATCCAATATGGTGCCCTTTTCTTCCGTGACCATGGGTTCTTCCGTGTACGGCGTGTCCACCGGTTCAGCATTAAGCGGCTCAGCGGTCAAGTTGGGATTTGGGGTGCCCAGCTCGCTCCTGGCCGGCGACCCCAGCCGACATGCGCATTCATTTCAGGCCTCCCGGCAAATTCTGCGTCCCACAATTCCAGTCACTCGCCGTTTTGATGATCCTTAGGGTGGAGGGGGTGTCAGTTCTTTTTTGAAAACACATGGTGACCGGTTTTGCAGCGTGCAATAATGAACCCCAACTTTGAGCACCAAATGCACGCCCGCGACATCGAACAGTTGGGAGCTTGTTGAATCTTGAATAAGCGAGCCGCCAAGCGGGGTCGCTCACTGAATCGCATATGGCTCTCGAAGAATACAAAAGAAAGCGCAATTTCAAAAAAACGCCGGAGCCCCCTGCGCAGCAGCCGGTCGCTGGGCAGGGGTTTTCCTACCTCATTCAGAAGCATGATGCGACGCGCCTGCATTATGATTTCCGGCTTGAACTCGACGGTGTTCTGCTGAGCTGGGCGGTCACCAAAGGGCCCAGCTTGAATCCCGCTGACAAGCGATTGGCGGTCCGCACTGAAGACCATCCTTTGTCGTACGGCACGTTTGAAGGGACCATTCCCCAAGGTCAATACGGCGGGGGCACGGTGATGTTGTGGGATCGGGGTTCCTGGGCGCCCAAGGCCGATCCGCACGCGGGCCTGAAGAAAGGGCATCTCGCTTTCGATCTGCACGGGGAGCGTCTGAAGGGCGGCTGGGATTTAATCCGCATGCACGGCACCGGAAAGAAAGAGAACTGGCTGCTCATCAAGAAAAGGGACGATTTCGCTCGAACGAGCGACGGGGCCGGACAGTTCCTCGAGCAAGAGGCTTCCAGCGTCTCGACTCGCCGCTCGATGGATGAGATCGCCGCGGGCGCGCCCAGCTCCACGAAAAAGCGCGAGGTTGGCGCCGCCGTCAGCACGCTCATGAACGACTATCCAGGCGTGCTTCTGCCGACGCTTGTCGACACGCCTCCGGCCGGCAACGAGTGGCTGCACGAAATCAAATACGACGGCTATCGCGCGCTGGCCTTTACTGCGAATGGAGAGGTGCGCCTTCGGACCCGAAACGGCAACGACTGGACGCACAAATTCCCTTCCATTCACGCCGCGGTGTCCAAGTTGAAAGTCAAAAGCGCGGTGCTGGATCTCGAAGCGGTGGTGATCGACCGCGAGGGCAAAACCAGCTTTCAGGCCATGCAGCAGGCTCTTGGCGACGGCGGCAATCCCCAGTCTATTTCCGCCTACGCTTTCGATCTGCTTCACCTTGATGGCAAAGACTGGAGCTCGAATCCGCTCTCCGAACGAAAAAAGAAGCTGGCGGCTCTTCTCAAGCACTCTCGATCTGCCGGCTCGCTTCGTTACAGCGACCACGTGGCCGGCCACGCGGCAGAAGTCATCGCCAAGTCTTGTTCGATGGGCCTCGAGGGCATCGTCTCCAAGCGCGCGGATTCCCCATATCATGCCGGAAGACAAACAACCTGGCTGAAAGCCAAATGCATTAAACGCCAGGAATTCGTAATCATCGGATACACGGCAGCCCGCACAGGGCCCCGTGCGATTGGCGCATTGCACCTGGGATACAACCAGAAGGGCCGCATGAAATATGCGGGGAAAGTCGGTACGGGCTTCACCATGAAATCCGCGCAGGAGCTCTATAACCGACTCGCGAAGATCGAAGTGGATAAACCCCCCATCCCCGCACTTCCACGGAATATCTTGAAAGCCGCCACATGGGTCAGACCCCAGTTGCTCTGCGAGGTCGCCTTCACGGAATGGACAGAGGATGGCCACATCCGCCATCCTTCGTTTCAGGGTCTGCGGGAGGACAAGAGCTCACGAGAGGTCGTCATGGAACAACCGGTCCATGTGGAGCGGCGCCATCGTGGAGAGTCCGCTTCCGGCCAAAGGTCAGAAGCGGCTCAGATCGAGGTGCTGGGCATCAGAATCACGCATCCGGATCGAGTCGTTTTTGAAGATACCGGGATGACCAAACGCCAACTGGCCGAGTACTATGCGGCCGTATCTTCCTGGGTCCTGAAGGACGTGGCCGACCACCCCGTCAGCCTTCTGCGCTGCCCCGAGGGAGTCGCCGGCGGCTGCTTTTACCAGCGCAGCCCGGGTAAAGGACTTGGCCCCGACGTAAAGCCCTTTACGTGGAAGCACAAAGGGAAATCCTACGAGTACCTCTACATCGAGAACGAAAAAGGCCTGATTGAGTTCATCCAGATGGGCGCCATCGAGCTGCACCCTTGGGGCGCGTGGGTCGAGAATATCGATCACCCTGACCGGCTGATTTTCGATCTCGACCCCGCTGACGATGTGCCCTTCGAAGCCGTCAAACTGGCTGCGGGCGACTTGCGGCAGAGGCTCGAAGCCAAGGGATTGAATTGCTTTCTGAAGTGCACCGGCGGCAAAGGGCTGCACGTAAGCGTGCCGCTCAACGAAGAAAGCACCTGGGCGGAAGTCAAGACCTTCAGCGCCTCGATTGCGAATGCGATGGTAAGGGATATCCCCGACGCCTATGTGGCGACGATGAGTAAAGAAAAACGCAAAGGCAAGATCTTTGTTGATTACTTTCGCAACGATTACACCGCGACGGCAATTGCGGACTTTGCTGTGCGCGCCCGACCCTCCGGCCCCGTGGCTGTGCCTTTGGATTGGAGCGAACTGGACAAGCTACGCGCCGCGAATCAGTTTACAACAGAAGACGTTTTGAAGCGGCTGAAACGAAAGCGGCCTGATCCTGCTCGCTACGACAATCGCCAAAAGCTGCCGGCTTGGCGATAAAAGCAAGAGAGTCCGAAACCGCCATGTGTCGCAGACGTGCCGTTCCCCGGCATGTCTGCGCCCATTTGGTGCTAAACAGGCGCATACATCCCGACAACAAGCGTCGGGACGTATGCGCCACCCGCCGCCGACGCCACCCAGGCGCTATGGACGCGCGCGCTTGGCAACGTGGGTTCGCAACCTATGCGGCCGGCGGGCGGCATGGCGGGTTCCGGCCTGTGAGTGCTTCGGGCGTTGGCCTGTGCGCCCCTCCAGACTTTGCTTAAGGATCGCCACCAAATCGGGCGCGCCTTCGTTGCTGCCTTCCTTCTCACCCGTCACCACGACGTCCTGTTTTCTACCTTGTTTTTCACGCACCAGCTTCAGCAGTTCGGTCGAAGTTTCATCTCGGAGTTCGTTCTGCGATAGTTCGGGGGAGGCATGCTTCTGGATGACTTGAATGAAATGCCGGGTCCGTTCAGCCGGCGCCTTCTTTCTTTCCGGGAGACCGATGTCACCCGGTGAGCGGATCTCGTCCATGAAACGCATGGTTTCGGCGCGCAGAATCCCATTCTCACCCGTAATGGCAATTAAATACTCTTTCCCCCGCATGACGAAGGTTGCGATGCCGGCGCGCTGCGTTTTTTCCAGGATGGCTGCGAGCAATAGGTACGCTTTTGTCGAGTCGCCCTCCGGCGCCAGAAAGTATCCGCGCTCAAAATAGATCGGTGGAATATGATTCACATCGACGAACTGCCGGAGATCGATGTCGCGCGACTTCTTAGGGGCAAGCCGGTCGAGTTCCTCATCCGTAACGAGCACATACCTGTCTTTCTCAATCTCGTATCCCCGCACCATTTCCTTGGGAGGCAACTCGCGATCGGTCTTGGAGGAATAATAGCGGCGGCCGAGCGGGACTCCTTCCGGCCCCAGGGCCCGCGCGTGGACCCGGCTCGAACGGTTGGCCGGAAACAAACTCACGGGAATGCTGACCAGGCCGAAGCTGATCGTCCCGGACCAGAATGGACCTGGAGAGGACTCCTTCTCGACGTTGTCGACATCTTCAGGCAACTCGCTTCTCCTTGTCTTCTTTGGCCTTCTTGATGCTGGCCGCCAGGCTGTCAACGAGCGATTTAGATTCTTTCCGGCGGGCAACAACTTCGAGGCGCGGCTTGTGCCCGCTTCCCTTAGCCTCGATGAATTTCATCACGCGCTCCCGGTATTCGTCGTGAAAATCCGCGGGGCGAAATTCGGCCTGGAGCGCGCCCACCAATTGTTCCGCCATCTGAAGTTCTTTCGCATCCGGCTCGCGCCCGGCGGGGCGCGGCAGTTCTGACGCGCTCACTACTTCCTCGGCGAACTTCATCGTGATCAGCAGCAGGTACCCTCCCTCAGCACGCAAGGCGCCGACGTAGCGTTTCTTTCGCATGACCCAACGGGCGACCCCTTCGCGTTTCTTGTGCTCAAGCGCCTCGGCCAAAGCGAAGTACGACTCAGAATCTGAATCGTCAGGCGCAAGATAATACGGCCGGTCATACCACTGTTGGTGGATATGGTCGGAGGGGACGAAGCGTCTGATTTCAATTTGGCGGGAGTCTTCCGGCAGCGTTTGTTCAAGCTCCTCAGGCGTCAGGCGCACGTACACGCCGGGTTCAGCTTTGAAGCCCTTTTGAATCTGGTCGCTCGGAACTTGGTCGCCCGTTTCCGGATTCACCATGTGCTGTGCGATTCGCATCAGGGTCGACTTCTCGAGCACATGAAAGTGGATCGAGCGGTCTTCCACTGCGGAGTAGAGCTTGACGGGCACGCTTTCCGAACCCATCACCAGCGTCCCTTTCCAGATTGCCCGTGCCGGCATCGCTTAGCACTCCATACACAAGATTTCGCCGCCGCGGTCCTCGACGCAAAACGCGCAGACCGCCGCGTCGCACCCCGAGCAGTGGTACCCCGAACCGTAGGCATAGCCTTCACCGCAAACGGCGCAGACCTCAATGTCGGCGGTCAGCCACCATGACACTTGCACTCCGCGCGGGAGTTTGTCCTTCTTCGCCGCGCGCGTGGCGCGTGCCGGTCTGCGTACTGGCTTGCTTCGTGGCGCGACTTTGGACATGAGTTTCTTAGTCCACCTTTCGAGCGGCACGGATAAATTCGGACCTGGGTAGCAAGGTTTTCACAGCCCCCCATCCGGGCGCCCGAGACGAGCTTCACCGCAAAACGTTGGATGGCCGGAAATGGGAGAAGGGTGCAACATTCGGCCGCGGAACAAGCCGAGTTGTTTCTGGTGAAAGAATGAACTCCAGCGCCCGCCTGGGGTCATCGAAATATAGCTCATTCGAGATTTCCAGCGTTTAACATGTGGTATACTTCACGCCCATAGGTGGTCACAGGAGGTCCCTCCTCATGGAATCCATTGCCCTCCCCATGGTCTTGACGGATTTGAGGCCCGAAGTTGCAATCGATGCAATAAGGTCAGCCAGGCGCTCCGGCATCGTGCGGCAGAAGAGTTCCAACCAGTTCCGCTTATACACCGCCGACGAGGTGGTTGTCAACATGGCACGTGGGGAAACGCACCTAGGCCAGATGCCGGGCGGGGAACTCGAACTTCCGGACATTTGCGGGCAGAAACTGTCCCGACAATGTTAGAACGTGATAGTCTCTCGCCAGGGGGGGGTGAATAACATGCAAATCATTTTCGGAACATTGAAGATCACGGGGTCGGAATCTTCTCTGATGCCACAGAACGCTCTGCTGGTTATGCAGGGGTTTCCCGATCCACAACAGGCCTCGTGGGCAGCAACAAATTACATCGCGAATGTGAAGGGAATCGCCAACGGAACAGCGGTTGCCGTGACGGGAACGCCCACCACAATTGGAAGCCAGCCCGCCATCGTCATGTCGGATATCAATCCGTCGGGAGGCTTGGAGGCTCATTTGCCGGCGGCGAATGTTCCGCCCGGCCCGAACCTGGTATGAAGGAGATCGTCATGAGACGATGGCCACTTTTTGCGACCGCTTTAATGGTGGCCGTGCTAACCGCGTGCCATCACAAATTCGCGCAACTCCCCGGCACACCGAACTGGGCGCCCGATCGGCCCCACGCCGACCTGCTCGCCGCAGAAGAGGCCGGCGGCAACGGCATTGAAGTCGGCGAGCCTAAGGTGTATGACGATGCCTCGCTTCGTATGATGCTCGACGCCACCCGCGCCAAGCTTGCAGGTATGACCGGTATGGACCAAGGCTCTCTGATTTCGGGCTTGGGAAACGTCAGTGGTGCGACCATCAGCCAGACCCAGTTCGGGGTCCAAGCCTCCGGCCCGGCGCTGCCCGGTGTGGTGACCACCAACACCGGCCCAACAAGCTCGACGACCACCAATGCAAATCTGCCGTCGGGCAACACCACTATTCCCGGCACCGTTACTGTTGCCACCCAGCCTACGACGCAAAGCGTTCTAACGCCCAATGCCCCGTCAACCGCGCCCCCCACCGCACCGGCAGGCCTGGCTTTCACCCCGGCTGCCTCCGTTTCGCCGTCGTCGTTAGACATCTTGAACGAACAGATGCAGCTGAGTTACGAAATGGCCAGCCTCCAGCTTCTGCTCGAGGGCGCGCTGTCGGACCGCTTCGTGGCGTCTCAGCGCTTCGTCAAACCGCGCGTGACCTTGGGCTTCCCCATTTCGCTCCGGGCTCCAACGGCGTTCCGCGACGACGTGGCCATCGTCGAAGTCGAAGTTGAGTCCGTATCGCAAACGCTTTCGAACGAGCCGCCGGCCATTACAGCGCTGCTGCCACGAGAGAAGACTTACAATGTCGCCGCCATGACCGATCGCACCACTTCCATCGGCGGCGGCGCCGTGATCGGCATGGTCGGGGCCGGCGGTTCCTTCATCCACGCGCGCAAAACTCTCTATCTGGTCCAGGATCAGGACACCGTAGCTTTGCAACGTCCTACCGATCCCAAAAACCCCAACGTTGCCTCTTTTCTCTGGGAGTTCCATCCAGTGCTCGGCGAGCACTTCGTCCGCACTGGGCTGAAACAGACTTACGTGCAATTAGCTCTTCCGATCCTTTCCGGCGTGGACTGCTTTGGCCGGATTAAAATCCGAACCTACTGGCGACGTTTCGATCAAAAGAATGGGACCACGGGAGGCGTGATTCCAGAATCTGTTCTGGCATCCAGGCGCACTTTCCCCATTCCTCGATTCGACCTTACGCCTGGGGTCGGTGGCGTCGCTCTCGAAGATCTCGGCGATGGCACCGTTCTAGTCTCGGTCAAAGGCAGCTATTTGGCCGGAACCCACGTGCAGCTCGGCCCAACGCGATACGATGCTGGCAAGAATCTAATCACTGAAGACACTGGCCTTAGGTTTGTTGCCCCGGTGGCCGCTTTGGCGCGATGGACCGGCCACGTCGTCGCTCGTAGCGGCGCTCAAGCGGACCTCTTGGCGCCATTAGCACAACAACCCTTGCCGGCGCTGAACATGACCAGTTGCCAATCGCCTCCGCTGGCATCGCTGTGCCCGACTTGCGGAACACCGTCCCCAGGACCAGTAACGGCGCCGTCGTGCCCCCAGGCTTTCACGATAACGTCGGTGACTGCTCCGCCTCTGGACGAAACCAACACGACCCTTCGGGTCGAAATCTCCACCGCAATGTTGCCTAAGTTTGACCAGGAACTGCTACTCGAAATCGGCGGCAAGGTTTTTGGCTTGCTGGATTCGCCTGTAAAGCGGCAGCCGCGGCTCAATAATTCTGATCCGATCATTATGACGGCCGTGGTCCCCACTGCGCTGTTGTTGTCGAATCCACGCGTGCGAGTGTTCCGGCCATTCTGGTCGGATATGGATGGTGAAGGACTGCACTGCTACGACGACAAATACTACCTGAAGGATTTCGGCCAGGATTCCGCGACAGATCGTCTGGTCCTGGTTTCCGTGGCTGCGAACGGCGACGCCGTGTACATCTTGTACGGGAACGGTCTGGACCGCGCCAGGGTTTTGGTGCCGACTTCGGGAGCCACGCTCGCGCCCGTGAACAACGTTGACCAAGGTCGCATCAGATTGCTGACAATCACGAAATCTGCACTTGCGACCGCCAAGAAAGTTGTCCTCCAAAAGTTGGACGGCCAGCGCCCAGTCGTGCTCGATATTCCCGAGGCCAAGTTAACTCCTCCTAAGGTCTCCGTTGATTCGCTAGTAGTCCAGAATACTGACCAGCTGGACGTTTCGGCCGAACATGCCGCGGATATCGATTCCGTGATGATGGACGATAAGAAGCTCGAGTGGAGGCCGATCGATGATTCGACGATTCGTTTGTTGAACCTCAAGGCTGACGGCGTCACTAACGAGCAAAAGAGCCGCGAAATCACAATCCGGTACAAGAGCGGCGGGAAGGCCGCACTGAAATTCGAAGTGGTTGCGGCACGAATTGGCGTGAAGTGACGGGATTGGGAAAAATCAGCCCAGCACTCACCGCCACCCGGGCCCCGGCAATCCACGGCGCGGAAACAGAGGTCAGCAGAACCGGGAGGTTCATCCGGGCGCACGTGGAACAGGTCATCAGACGCCTGCGTGTGCCGCGCGCGGGCGCTGGATCAACCCCGAATTCCGACGTTGCGAGGCTCTGTGGGAAGAAACCCCTCACCCGGCTCGCTACTCTCGCCACCCTCTCCCCACGGGAGAGGGCTGAACTCAATCATCGTTGACCGCCCTCTCCCTGGGGGAGAGGGTGGACCGCGGCCGGCGTCGTCATCAGCCGGTGCGGGACGGGTGAGGGGTTTCTTCCCAAGAATCCAAACACCCGTTCCGTTCTCGAGGTAATCAAGGCAGGCAATTCAGATTCGACGAGTTGGCTTGGAAGCGCCGAACTCAACTTCGGAATTCGGGTTTAAGAAGGGCCTCAGCGGCGTGGGGGCGGCCTGAGGCGGGCGACTTCGGGAAGTTGGAGGAGTTGGGAGGCGGGCACGAGTTCCACATCGTCGCCAACCAGTGCCGGCAAAAACTTCGCCAACGCGGCGATGGTCGTCGGGTAGGGATGGCCGATGGCCAGGGCTGCTCCCTGTTCTTCAAGGACGCGACGGAACTGGCGGAGCTGCCCCATCGTGTAGGCCACGCTCTGGGTGTCGTCCAGAAACACAGAACGATAAAATACCGGCAGGCCTTGCCGGCGTGCTGCGTCGAAGGCGACGCTCGAAGCGGTAGTTCGGCTATCGATGAAGAAGAGGTGGCGCCCGGCAAGCGACTTCATCACCGCCGCCATCAAGCGGGGATCGGCCGTGGCGCGCGAGCCCATATGGTTATTGACGCCGGCCGCCTGCGGAACGGAGGCCAAATCCGATTCGATGACATGTTCGATCTCGAGGCGGTTCATTCCCACGCGGATATCCGTCGGCCCGGGCGGGGCGTGAGAACTCGGCAGCGGTTCCATGGGTAGGTGCAGCATCACTTCGTGCCCGGCGCGCCGGGCTTCCCGTGCGGACTCGGCTGAGGCGGGAAGATGAGGGAGAACCGAAAACGTAAGGGCGTACGGCAACGCGAGTAATTGGTGGGCCTTCTCGAGCTTCTCACCGAGATCGTCAATAATAATCGCGGCGTGAAGCAGGCGCGGGACCTCACGAATCCTCCAACGAGCGACCGGCTTCCCACTGTGCGACAGACGGATCTCAGCAACTCGCAATCCCCGCTTGCTCCGGGTTTCATTGACGGAAACATCCAGGTGGTTCTCTTGAGCCTGCTGCTTGAGGGCGCCAACCACGGTTGAATACGCCTCGGACCCGGCTCGCGCCTCAGCGGGCGCTTCAGGCCTTGGGGAGGAACGGCCCGCAAAGGGGAGGATCCAGACTTGAGATCGTCCGGCAGTTTCGACGGCGCGCCGGATCTTTCTCGTCAGTTCCAGGTGATCCTCTTCGCGCCTGGTGGCGGCGACGGGTTTTTGTTGCCGTTTGCAGCACGGGGCGCCGATCGCGAAGACCAGAAGGACCGCAAGCCGCAGTTTTGATGCTTGTCTATCGTGAGGAGTGAAATTCAAGGGACCTGGGACTGACTGAAGATCGGTGGGTGGCGCATACGTCCCGACGCTAGTTGTCGGGATGTATGCGCCTCTTTCTTTAGCCTAAGTAAGGCGCGTACATGCCAGAGAACGGCACGTCTGCGCCACCCAATCTGTGATTGAGGGGGCGGCCATAAGGGCCGCCCCTACAACTACTGATGAATGCACAATCCGATAACGCAGGAACCCCCTCACCCGGCGCCGTGCGCCGCCGTCTCCCCCAAGGGGGCGAGGGCATCGGTTCAGTGTTTCGTCCCTCGCCCCCTTGGGGGAGCGGGGCAGGGTGAGAGGGGTTCTGTCACTCAGTGCCCATATCAGGCGGCCGCAAGGGCCGTCTCTGGGCCTGCCTGGCTGCTGCAGGGGCCGCCCTTACAATCATCCCGGTCGAGCTCAGCAGCCTTGGACGGCGCCGCCGGATGCGTCAGGATTTCGATCGCTTTTCGAAGCTGCAAATCGTCCTTCCCGCCAAAGTGTTCGGGGTTCTGCACAGCCTCATCGCTATCTGATTCAGGAGCGGCGTATTCCGCGGTTTGGACAACGCTGGGCGTGACGCCGTTATCGTTGATGGCTTTCCCGTCCGGTCCGTAGTACTTCGCCACGGAGAGGAGCAGTGCTGAGCCATTACCCACCGGGATCAACTTCTGAAAGACTCCCACGCCAAAGCTGCGCACGCCGACCACTTCGCCGCGCTTGTTGCCCAGGATGGCGGAAGCAACCAGTTCCGCGGGGCCGGCGGTGGATTGGTTGATCAGCACGGCCAAGGGGAGATCGCACACGGCATCGGTCGGATGGGCCGTGATATCCTGCCGAGGATAACGCTGGCCGGAGAGATAGGTAATCAAACCTTTGCCGAGGAAGAGACTCGCCGTCTCGACGGCTTCTTGCACATCACCGCCGGCACAGTTTCTCAGGTCCAGAATGATCTTGTGCGCCCCCTGCGATTCGAGTTCTTTCAGCTTCGCCGCAATCTGCCTGGCTTTCCCTTTGTCGAAGGTCGAAATGCGCAGATAGCCATTGCCGTCGTCCATGACCTTCGCGACTACGGGCGGGTAATTCGGCAGCGTACGAGTCAGGGCGATAGGCTCCGGCTCACCGCGAGCTTCGCGCACCACGTAAACCTTAACCGGGGTGTCGGGCGCGCCGGCCAAGAGGCGCTCGATTTGCAACACAGAGAGTTCACGGGTGGGCGTCGCTTCCACGCGATCGATCAGGTCACCTGCCCGGATGCCGGCTTTCTCCGCCGGACTGCCAGGCAGAACCGAGACTACGGTGACGTAACCGCTCCGTTTCGAGAGGTAGATGCCCACACTGGCGGGGCCCAGGTCCGGATGCTCCTGGTAGTCTTTATACTCGGCAGGTGTGAAGTAGGTGCTGTAGGGGTCCAGGGCCTCGAGCAGGCCGCGAATCGCGCCGTCCGTTACCTTCTTGAGGTCGGGCTCGGTCACGTAATCCAGGTTGATGCGGTTCAAGACCTCGCTGTAAACACCCAGATCGCGATAGGTCTTCTCCGAGTTCGATTCGCTCTTGCCGAGCAAGCCCCCGAGAAAGACATAGAGGACCAGAAGACTCGAAACCGAGACTAGTGTAATCCGTATGCGGTTAGTCATTAACTCAAAAACTCCTTCAGCCGTCGGCTCCTGAGGACCCGTAACCTGCCAAGTATACCACGGCAGTTGATTGGATGCATTCCGAGGTCGCGAAGTCACCTGAAAAACAGGATTCAGGATCCAGGATTCAGGGGTCAGGATTCAGGAGTCAGGACACTGCCGCGCGGTTTTTTACAGGTTCTTACGCCCTCGGCTACTATCTTCCGTTCCTACCGGGGCTGATTTTTGTCTCGAATCCTGAATCCCGAATCCTGAATCCTTCTTCCCGGGTTTCGGCGCCTGAATCCTGAATCCTGGATCCTGAATCCTTCTGCCGGTCCTGAATCCCGATTCCTGGATCCTGGCCTTCAGCAACGCGATCTTGCGGGTGGTCCGTTTGCCGAGTTTTTGGTTCAGGAAGCGTCCCTTGCTCATGGTTTTGATTCGACACCTTTTGCCGGCGCCTCATGCCTGACCGGAGTCAGGAAAGTCCCCGAGATCCGGTCGTGCCAGGTGAGGCTCTCGCCATCCACTAACGCCCAAAAGAAACCCAACGTGAAAGCCGAGAGCGACACCAGGTAGCCAAAAGCGCGCAACAAGGATTCCCGGCGGTCGGGCGGCCAACCTTCCATGTTCCGAGCTTCGATGCCCATCATGGACTGGCCGGGCGTGGCCGAGGTGAGTGCGGTGAACATCGCGAAATACGACCAAACGAAGATAAATGCAATCACGCCCATGACTGCGAGGTTGAGCGGGACCGCCGCCAGGTGGCCGCCGGCGAACGAAAATATAGCAGCGAACAATCCCCCACTCAGCAGCAGAAGCAGTCCGTCGATCAGTCCGGCCGAGAATCGGGAGCCCATGGAGGCCACTAGATAAGATTCCTGTTCGAGTTGTAAGGCCGCCGTTCGAGCCTCCGACTCGGCCGGCCCGGCCACGATCTCGAGTCGGTTGCCGGAATCGGGTTCGAGCTCGAACTCCGCGGCTCGAGGCCGAGGTGCATCGGGAATCTCGAAAACTTCCTCACCCGGCTCCCGAGTTCCCTCGTCCATGTAGAGCGCGTCGTCCTCGAGCGCAGCCGGGCGGCCGATTTCAGCGTCGATGCGCCCGGCGTTCTGCGGGAATTCGAGATACCGCTCTACCTCCGGCTCTACGACTGCTCTCGTTTCGCTTCGATCGAATTCGAAATCGAGATTCTGGTCCTCAGGAGACTCGTTCCGCATTTTCGCACGACGCCGGCGAAAGCTCAGGACACGATCGGAAACTTCCTGCCTCCAAGGCTCCTGCTCTTGTGATCGGGAAGAGCCGGCGGCTGCCGTGTCTTCGCGGCGCTCGGGCCCAAACCCAAGATCGAGATTGACTTCCCGGGGTCGACCGTCCGGCGACCGGGCGGCGACAGCCTCAGCATTGTTCCCAGCCGTGTCCAAAGGAACGGAAGCCGGGTCGGTGACCGCGGTTTCGTCTTCCACTGCGGGCGCTGCCTGTCCAGCGGGCGTCGAAGACCCAAGCTCCTGATCACCGATTTTGGCCGCGGGATCGGCTGAAGCAGGGGGCGACGTTTTGGCGGGCGCCGGGGGCGCAAGACTGGCGCCGCACATATTGCACTGTGAGAGTTCAGGGTAGCTGAACGCACCGCACTTAGGGCATTTCACCACGTGCTCGAAATCCTCTGGGCAGCGTAAGAAGCTGTCTAACGCATCTTAGCAAATTGATTCGTTCCGGCAAAGCTTGACTTGTAGCGCTGGCCTCTACAGGATGCGGTAGAGCCCCCTTTGCCTGTCATTCCGAGGAGCCGCAGGCGACGAGGAATCTCGCAGTGCCATGAAAACAAACCGGAGCGAGATTCCTCGCGGAGTTTACCCTGAGCACCCAGAGCGAGATTCTTCGCTCCGCTCAGAATGACAAGCGAAGGGCTCGGAATGACAGGAGAACGGGTTTTCGCAGTCAGTTTAGACCAGCGTTTGCCGACTTTCAAATTAGGACACTACGCTGGTAATATAAAGCCTCCGTGCTCGCTCATGGACACTCGAAACTTTTCATTATTCATCCGGAAGAATGGTGCGCGTCTGGTGTTGGTGCTGCTCGCCGCTCTGGCAATGGCTTTCGCCGCCTCCGCACAACAGCCGGCTTCCGGGCCGCTGAATTTGCAGAACGCCGACAGAACCCTCAGCATCCATGCGGACTCCCAAGAGCGAGGCAAAGACATATCTCGACTGCGCGGGCACGTAGAAATAACCTATCGTGGCATGAAGCTCACCGCGGACGAGGTTACTTACAACGAAGCGTCCGGAGAGGTTGTTGCCACCGGTCATGTGCTCTTCATCGACCCCAAGAGCCACATTGTTGCCCGCGAAGTTCATTACAACGTCCGCACTGAGGTGGGCTGGTTTTCAAACACCAGTGGCTATATTCATCCCAGCCAGCACCCCCGGCCCAGACCGCTCGTCACGGATAATCCCTACTACGTGCAGGCTGACCGGTCGAAGGTGCTTTATACGGAGAATCCCCTCTATTTCCAGGCCAAGGAAATGGACCGTGTGGACGAAGATACCTACACGGTGAGGCATGGCAGGTTTACGACCTGTGACTGCGAGAAAAAGGGATGGTCCTTTTCCGCGAGCGAGGCCAGGGTGGAGTTGGATGACAAGGCCATCGCGCGAGATTCCGTGATCCGATTCCTGGGCGTCCCTATTTTCTATTTTCCTTTTATGGCTGCTTCCATCACCCGCCGGCCTCGCCATACAGGCTTCCTGCTTCCGGAATTCAGCAATTCTTCAATCAAGGGGACTATCATAGGCGCGGGCTTTTTCTGGGCGATCAGTCCCAGCATGGACTTGTTGCTCGGTCTACAGAATTACAGCCTCCGGGGACTTGCCCCGCGGGTGCAATTCCGCGCCCACCCCACTCCGGACACGAAGCTGACGGCGGATTTTTTCGAGGTCAACGACAAAGACAAGGATCGCCAAAACCGCGCGCCCGGCGAAAGCCTCAAAGTGGTGGGGGATACTTTGGATCTCCCCTTCGGATTCCGCGGCGTGGCGGATGTCGATTACGTTTCCTCGCTGGCCTTTCGTGAAACGTATTCGCCGACGTTCTCGGAAGCGGTCAATTCCGAAGCCCACCAGGAAGGCTTCGTGACCAAAGATTTCGAGACGTATAGCTTCAACATCTATGCCTCCCGCTATCAGGACTTCCTCTCCGCGCAGCCGCTCTATCAGTGCCAGGGGAGCCAGTGCCAGTATGTGCCGGAGTCGTCCGTGATCATCAAGCAAACGCCCCAGTTTTCGTTCCAGGGGATGGATAAACAAGCCGGTGAAAGCCCTCTTTACTTTTCCTTCCAGACATCCGGCGGGGAGGTCGGACGCAGTGCGCCAGGTCTTGACCTTCCCTCGCTCTCAAGCCGATTGGACGTTCATCCCGAGGCGACCCTGCGTCTGCCGGAATTCTGGGGCTTCCACCTCACTCCATCGACGGGAGTGGATGCGGCGCGTTACGGCATCAGCCTCGACCCCAACCGCGAACCCCTGGACAGGCTGCTGGGCGAATTCTCGCTCGACCTGCGGCCGCCTTCCTTTGAAAGAGTCTTCTCGAGATCGCTTCGGCATCGGCGCTTTAAGCATGTGATCGAACCGGACATCGTCTATCGCCTAGTAAAAGCCCGGAATTCCGCGGAGCTTGCGGACGTGGTGCGGAACGATGACCTGGATATTCTTTGTCAGACGAATGAGATTGAGTACTCGGTAACCAACGTTATTCTGGCCCGCAAAGACGCTCCAGCCGGCACAACCGATCAGCCCCAGGCGCAGGAACTGGTCTCCTGGCGTGTCTCGCAGAAATATTATTTCGATCCCACGTTCGCCGGCGTCCTGGGGCAGAATAATCCCATCGTGTGGGAACCCACGCTCTCCCTTACCGGATTTCACTTTATTCCAGGCAGGCGCCTGTCTCCGGTCGTCTCCGACCTGAAGGTGGCCCCCTTCTCGTTTTACGACACCGAACTGAAGCTTGACTTGAGCCCCAACGGCCAGGGCATTCTCGATGCCGGCATCACCTCTCATATCCGGCACGGAGTTTATGGACTCGCTTTTACCGATTTTTATATTAACAAGAACACTTATATCAGTCTTCTGAGCAGCACGACCAGTTCCACTGCGGCGGCTGCGGACGCTTCGTCTACCCCTTTGTCCCTTGAGGATGCGCTTGTTTTGCAGCCCCATCCTGCCACCACCACTCCTGCGACGGCTACGACGTCTTACCACCTCTTGAACGCCCTCGTGACCTTTGGGGATTTTAATCGCAAAGGGTTGAGCGGCGCGTTAGGCGCGGACTACAACCTTGTGCAAAAAATTGCAGCCGGCGGAGTGGCACAGCTCAGCTATAATTTTGGGTGCTTTGGCGTGAATGTTGAGTACCAGCGGTATTCATTAACGACCTTGAGGATAGAAAACATTTACCGGATCGCCATTTCGTTGGCAAATGTAGGCACGTTCGGGAACTTCAAACCGCGCGACAGACTCTATTAGGGAGATGCCATGCCCTTCCCAATCCACCGGCCCCGCCGCTTGCGGCGGACCGAACCTTTGCGCGCGCTGGTGCGCGAAACTCAATTAAGTGTGCGGTCGCTTGTTTACCCGTTATTTGTCTGTCCCGGATCGAAGGTCAAGGACGAAATCAAGTCCATGCCCGGCAACTACCGCTGGTCGGTTGACTTGCTGGCGGAGGAGTGCAAGTCGGCGCATGACCTGGGCATTCCCGCCGTGATGTTGTTTGGCATCCCGGAGAGCAAGGACGACGTCGGCTCGGGCGCTTACGACCCCGATGGCATCGTGCAGCGCGCGGTGCGGGCGATCAAGAAAGAACTGCCGGATTTGCTCGTGATCTGCGATGTGTGCCTGGACGAATACACGAGCCACGGCCACTGCGGGCTGATCAAGAACGGTGAAGTGGACAACGACTCGACCCTGCCGCTGCTGGCCAGGACAGCCATGACCCAGGTCAAGGCCGGGGCCGACATCGTTGCTCCCTCCGATATGATGGACGGCCGCGTGGCGCGCATTCGCCAGGAATTGGACGCTCGGGGCTTTACCCAAACCCCCATCTTGGCCTATTCCGCCAAGTACGCTTCGGCATTCTATGGACCCTTCCGTGAGGCTGCGGATTCGGCGCCCAAGTTCGGAGACCGCAAGTCCTACCAGATGGATCCTGCCAACCAACGCGAGGCTCTGCGCGAGATTGCCTTGGATATCGAAGAGGGCGCGGACATCATTATGGTGAAACCCGCGCTTCCTTACCTCGACATCATCGCACTCGCCCGCCACGAGTTCGATGTCCCTATCGCTGCTTACCAGGTGAGCGGCGAATTCTCCCTCATCGAAGCCGCAGCCCGGATGGGATGGATCGACCGCGAACGGACGATCCTCGAAACCCTCACCTCGATTCGCCGGGCCGGCGCGGATATCATCCTGACTTATTACGCCAAGACAGTCGCGCAGTTGCTGGGGTGCTGAGTCCGCAGTTCGCCAAGTGAGTCACTTCTTGCTAGCAGCGTTCCCAGAGCCCCGTTAGGGGCGGAAGATAGTAGCCCAGGGCGCAAGCCCTGGGAAGATCGGCCTCCACCCCCTTCTGTTCCCCCTCCCCCGCCCGGCGGGGGAGGGGGATGGGGGAGAGGGCCTCACACCGGACCCACGGCTTACGCCGTGGGCTACATTCTTGCGCCCGCTCCGCGGGCTGACTACTCCAGAGCACCTACGACTCACGAAGCCAGGGCAGCGCTAGGTTAACTTCGAAGGGAGGGCCGCGCCTCCAGTGTAGTAAAACGCGGTCGAGACCCGTGGCAAATTCACCTCTAACTCTGCCGTATTCCGCGCCACGGTTCGACGTTCAAACAGGTCGTAGACGACTTCCACTTCTCGAGGCAGGCTGAAGGTCCGGTCGCCTCCGGAAACGGTGTGAACGGCCAGCAGGTCTCGAGTCGCATACAGGACATCGCCCGCTTCGTTGTATAAGTGAACGCCTGAGAAACGGGCGATCCCACGCAGCAGTGCGGCCGGCAGGTTGGGGGCGGCGACGTAAATCGACGTCCATTTTGGAAAGACCCTGATCCCCATGCCGGGCTTGCAGTTTCCTTGTGAAAACACCACTTGCCCCAGCACCCGGGCCTCGGGATCGTTCAGGTAAAAGATCGGGCTCAGCTTGCTGTTCGTGCCCCAAGAGAGGTCTTGCGGCAGGCCGACGGTGACGGGGTGGTTGAAGTCCACGATGTGCATGAGCGGGCCCCAGGGCGTCGCGCTCATGGCAAAATTGAAGCCCGTGAGGTCCCGCATGTTCTCGAGAGACGGCCCTTTGTCAAGATATCCGGGCGCGTAGATCCACAACCCCATCCGGCCGTCCTTGCGAAGTTCCCGCTTCAACGCCTCGCGCCGAGTTCTGTCCAGTTGAAAGCTGTTGAGGAATACGTACAGTTTATAGGGCCTCAAGCGGCCTTCAATGAAATCCTGCAAAAGGAACGTATCGAAGGGTGCGCCGATTCGAGCCAGACCCCAGAGCCGCTGCTCGAAAATCAGCGGCACATCGAGATCGTTTCGGTCCGACTCATAGAAGAAGCTCTGGTCGTCCAGCAGCACGGCAATTTCCGCCGCTGACGTGCGGTCCGTTTGAATCAGAACTTCTCCGAGTTCACGAAAGCTCGCGAGCAAAGGCGCGAAGGCCGGTTCTTTTGCCGGGTCGATCGACTGGGACAACCACCACATGGCTTGGCCATGAGTGGCCACACGAGCGAAATTCCTGCGCAGGATCGTAACGCTTTCCGCAAGCGAGTTCACGTGGCCGTAGTTCAGATCGGGGCTGATGTGGGTTCGCGTGTCATCTTCAATGATGCACAATTTTCCGTGGAGGCGGGCGGATTCCGCGGGTTGCATCGCCGGTGCGTCGCCCCCGATGCCGCGAAAGCCGTAGCTGTAAGGGCACACGAGAAAGTCGACAAAGGGCGATTCCAGTACCTGCCTTAGCCCCAGGTGCCCGCAACGCTGATAAGTTGAGTAGTCGCTGCCAGGTCGCTCGTTGAAAAAACTGCCATTCCAGGCCAACTCCATCAGGTAGCCGTAGAACGCCCCCGCCAGTTTCTTCCCGCCCGTGGCCTCTTTGACGGTGCGGCAGAAGTCGATCAGCAGGTCGCTTGTGAGATCCGCAAAGCAGCGGTAGTAATCAATGACGTTTCTTTCCCGCGCGGGATCTCGGAAGGTGTAAAGCCTTGCCTGAAGTTGCTGATCAGCGGTCGGGATCTGGGCCGTGTCGAAGCTCGCACCAGGGTCATTCCAGGCGGCGCGGAACGCCGAGAGGTCATCACCATAGTGCCGCCGAAGCCAGGAGCGGAAGTGGCGGTGCATGGGCTTGCTGTAGTCTCCGCAGAGCGCAGACATCGAGGTCTCGCCCTTTACCCATTCCCCGGTGTGGCCCGCGCCGGTTTGGAAAGCGGTGACTCGGTCGATGAGTCCGGTGCGATCGAGGTGAGCGACGAATGCTTCGAGGAACTCCTTGACTTGCCGCCGCCACACTTCGGAGGCAAAGGATTGGCCGAACGCTTTGCCCTCGGAGGTGATCTCGCATTCGGCGGGATAAGCCTTCATCCACCAGTCGTCAGGCGGTACTTCAAAATTCAAGCGCAGATGAAACCGGGCGTCGGGATCGATCGCGATAATGCGCCCGTAGCGGGCCTCGACGGCGGAAAAATCGAAGCCATCCGGGCAGCCCGCTTTCGGCTGGACCCATTCGTAGCCTTTGCCGGCATCGAATGAGTAAATGTGGATGCCCGCCTTCGCCACCGCCGCCGCGCATTCCGCGTCGCGCCAGCCTTCCGTTGAGGGCGGGGAGACCCAGCACATGGCGCCAAATGCCGGTTTGCCATTCAAGAAAAGAGTCGGGGTTCCAGTGTGCAGTTTCACCTCGGCGACCACCGGTGGGGTCGGTGTCGCACACGCAGGCATCTGTCCCGCTGCTTGGGTTCCAGAATACTCCGCCAGCGCGGCAACAGAGGCAGGGATCATCTTCAGCACATCACGTCTTTGCATCGCTTTCTGCATTCTTCGTTAACACACTGCCCTCTCCCCCAAGGGAGAGGGCAGTTGAATCAATGAGGATGTAGGATCTCCTTGGTGTGCTGCCCCGTGCGCCCCTGCGACCCTATTATTCCGGAATTTCCCGAATCCAGATGTTCCGGTAGCGGACCGGGTGGTTGTGGTCCTGCAATTTCAGAGGCAGTTTGGTTGGAGTCGTCTGGTACGGCTCGTGTTCGCCGTCCGTGCGGCCGAGGACGGTGACGTGGTCCTGAACCAGCACGCCGTTATGAATGACGGTGACCGTGGCCGCGCGGGTGAGCTTGCCGGCTGCGTCAAATCTCGGCCCGTGGAATACGATGTCGTAAGTCTGCCACTGGCCGGGAGCGCGGCAGGCATTGACCAACGGAGCATACTGGCCGTACAGCGCGGAGGCCTGGCCGTCCGGATAGGTCTTGCTCTGGTAGGAATCCAGAACCTGAATTTCAAAATTGCTTTGCAGGTAGACTCCGCTATTGCCGCGGTCCTGGTCCTCGCCGTGCGGCGGATTGGGTGTGGACCACTCGACGTGCAGTTGGCAATCGCCAAAAGCCTGCTTCGTCCTGATGTCACCCTTTCCGGGTACGGTTGCGAAGTTTCCTTTTTCGACTTTCCATTCAGCAGGGCCGCCGTTGACCGCTTCCCAGTTGCTCAGGTCTTTGCCGTTGAAAAGAACGACTGCGTCAGACGGTGGCTTTCCCTCTTGGGTTTGGGTGCCTGGCTCCCCGGGATTGACGACGGGCGGTTGGGGCGCATTACGGTCGTGCTGCGGGCCCCACGGCGGCAGCGTCACGCTTGGAGTGGCCTGCTGCTGAGCCGGAGGCGGAGAGGCTGGTTGAGAACAGCTCACGCTCATCATAGCCATCAAGACAACCACTGTTGCGGTCGCTAAACACGCAATAGTAAGAACCTTTTTTCTCATCGAGTTCCTCCTCATTGGAAAAACGCTGGATTAAGATGCCAGAACGTCAGCGAGATTGTACACCAAAACCACCGCTATGGTTTATCGCAGTGCTTGGTCCTTGGTCTGTCATTCTGAGCGAAGCGAAGAATCCCTGCAGTTCGAAGACGCACGAACAGCCGGAAGGGAAACTGCGGAGATTCTTCGCCCGCCAAAGAACTGCGGGCTCAGAATGACACGGACTGAAAGCTGGACTAGGCAGGGCGGAAGCCTACTTCGTCAAGAGTCAACGAACAGGATCAGAATCCCCGCAGCGTGGTGCTCTGGCGTTTGGGCAGGCCTGCTTTTGGAATCCGTTTCAGAACCACGTATTCGATGTCGTGCTCTTTGCAGAAGGCGCGTTTTTCCGGCACGTCGCCATCCTCGTTCACGGCGTAGATATGCGGTTTGAGGACGGCGATTTCCGGTTCGGCATCCATCCAGCCATGCCCGGAGGAGATCAGGGCCTCCCGGACGAAGCGTACTGACTGAACCATGTAGCGGCGCTCATCCTGGGAAAACAGCGGATGACCTTTGCCCTTCAACAGCCTGATGTTGGCATCGTGCCCTACGACCACATAAAGATCGCCCAACTCCGAGGCTTCCTCGAAAAACCTCACGTGGCCGGAATGAAACCAATCGTAGCAACCGGTTACGATCACGCGCTTCCTTTCCGATCTCTCGCCTCGTGTGGCGTCACGCAAAACCGGAAAACCTTTCAGGTCCTGCTTCGTAAAAACACGATACTCAACGCCGTGTTGGCGGCAGTAAGTTTGCCTATGTCGATTGTCGCTTCGCTCCTCCACAACCCAAATATCCGGTTTGATTCCGTCCGCCTGTGGGATGGAGTCGCGATCTGCCTGCCCGGTTGCCAGACTTACCGTGCTGACATACCGATCGGCACCGAGCAGATAGAAGCGCTCCTCGTGCGGAAAGATTGGAGGGTGGCCTTCGAAGGCGCGCACGGCCTCATCCGGCCAGAGGAAAACGTGAACATCTCCGAGCTTCGACGCCTCCTCCAGCAAGCGCACATGCGCTGACCTGAATTCGTCAAAACTGCCCGTCACTACGACGGCCTTCGCGTCAGCCATGCTTCTTCGAGGACCTGACCTTCACACGAATTCCCCCCGGCACCGGTTCCTCGGAAACAACGTAGAGATATCCGCCGCCGCAGCCTGAATACATCGCTCCAGCATATCGCGACTGGTAACAGCCCAGAATTCCTGCGAGGTCCATTGTGATGGTAGGGTGGCGGATGGTGTGGGGTAGGATATGCTCCCAGCATTTCATGCACTCATTCATGGAGGCGCCCAGCGCCTTGCTGTCTTTCCTGATGATGGCGTCAAAGCACTGCTTGCCGGTCTCGCCCAGCTTCTTGATCCACTCCGGTTCAAGGTTCTTCTGCCCCAGGGGATTGTAGCCGATGGGACGCTGCGCCACCGGCAGCATGTAAATCACACTTTCGAGCCAACGCACGACTTCCGGGTCATTGTTGGACTCGACATGGACGGGGAAATAGCCGCCTTCATAGCTATAGTCGTAGTCTAACCGGTTCACTCCGGGATGAATCAAGCCCGCCATGTCCTGAGAACCTGAGGGCTCCCGCTTGCCTTGGTTTTCGGCCTCGTAAAGTTCCCGCGTCAGTTCCGTGGGATCGCGGTCCGGCAGTTTGCCGTTCCAAAGCCTGCTCGCCACCTCGCGCGTGCTGGTTGCCATTCCGCAGCGGTCCATGTATCGGAACGTCGGCTCCAGTCCAACCACCACCATGGACCCCGGCGGAGCAGGGTTGAGTTTCGAAACGAACGGTTGATCGATCCAACCGCCGGCAAATGCCATCCGGTAGGGAATCTCGCTGATCAGCGAAGTGAGGTCAGTGGGATGTGGCACGCGGCCTCCAGATTTGAATCTAACTTCCCTCCTCGGATGAGGAGAGGAAAGGGGTGGCGGGCTCCTGCGACGCGGAGCACGAGAAATAGCCTGAACCGTGTCATGCTGAGCGCTGCGAAGCGTCCCTGCAGTTGGTTGAACGCGACTGCAACGAGAGTAACTGCAGAGATCCTTCGCCGCGCTCAGGATGACAATTCCAATGGTTTTCCCCAAGAAAATTGCTCGTCCAACCACCCCTGACCCCTCCTTAACAAGGAGGGGAATCGCTGGGCTCGCTTAAGTCCCTGCCGCGCGATGGTTCTCTCGCACCGTCGCTCTGCCGGCCTTCCGATCATGGTATTGCCGTTCGATCCACGCGTAGGTCTTTGCCAGTCCCTCACGAAAGGGAGTCGAAGGCTCCCAATTCAGAATCTGCTTAATCATGGTGTTGTCACTGTTACGGCCGGCGACGCCCCGGGGCGCATTTAAATCGTGCTTGCGCTGCAGTTTGATCCCGCCGATCTCTTCCGCCAGGCTTACCAATTTGTTGATCGCAATGAGCTCGTTGGAGCCGAGGTTGATAGGAGTTGCGATAAGATCTTCGCAGTGGGTGATCTTATCGATCCCCAGCGTGCAGTCGTCGATATACATGAAGCTGCGGGTCTGAGTGCCATCGCCCCAGACCACAATTTCCTTGACGCCCGTATCCTTAGCTTCAATCACCTTGCGGCAGATGGCTGCGGGAGCTTTTTCCCGCCCGCCATCCCAGGTGCCGTCAGGGCCGTAAACGTTGTGGAAACGCGCAATAAAGGTCTTCAAACCACGCTCCGCCCAATATTCCTGGCAGAACATCTCGGACATGAGTTTTTCCCAGCCGTAGCCCCGCTCTGCCATGGCTGGGTAGGCGTCAGACTCTTTGAGCGCCCGCGAATGAGGGTCCTTCTGCAAGTCGGTGTTGTAAGCGCAGGCTGAGGAGGAGAAGAAATATCTTTCCACGCCCGCCCGGTAAGCCGCTTCAAGGAAGTTGGTATTGATCAGGATGCTGCGTAGGCACTCGATTCTAAACCGCTCGATGAAGCCCATGCCCCCCATGTCCGCGGCCAGATTGTAGACCTCGACTGCACCCTCGCATGCCCGCACACAGTTTTCCTTCTCGCTTAGATCCATGCAGAGGCTTTCAACGCCCGGCACTCTCTGGTACCAGTCCAACAGCGGTTTCTTATCGATGGCGCGGATTCTGGTAAACCCGCGGTCATGAAAGTATCGCGTAAGCGCTCCTGCGATGAAGCCGCCCGCCCCACCGATGACGATCAAATCGTCTTTCTTGGCAGTCTGTTGCGCACTCATGGCTTCTCCTTTTCCACCGATGGTCGCAAAATCCAACGGTATTCCCAACGACCCAGGCTTTGCAAGAGGATTTCAGCGGGTAGTGGCGGCCCTTGTGGCCGCCCTGGGGGCATCACGATGACGGCCACAAGGGCCGCCCCTACGATGTGATTTAAAACACAAAGAGCCACGCCACTCAGTGCGCGGTTCCCACGGCCACAGCCGCGGGGAGGCGTGCTGCCTTCCACAATTCGAGATAGGGTTTGAGGTCGTTGGTGAGGCCGCGGAACTGCTCGAGGGTAAGGGATTGCGCGCCGTCGCTGAAAGCCTTTTCGGGGGAAGGATGCACTTCGACCATCAGGCCGTCTGCGCCGACGGCCACCGCGGCCCGCGCCACTGCCGGCACCAGGCTGCGCTTGCCCGTGGCGTGGCTGGGATCGAGAATCACCGGCAAGTGAGTGAGTTCGTGGAGCAGGGGCACGGCGGCGATATCGCAAGTGTTACGTGTGGCCGTCTCGAAGGTCCGTATGCCTCGCTCGCAAAGAATCACGTTGGGGTTTCCATGAGCGGTAATGTACTCAGCGGACATGAGGAGTTCCATGATGGTAGAACTCATACCACGCTTCAGAAGGACCGGCCGGGTACATTTGCCCAGCGCTTTGAGCAGGGCGAAATTCTGCATGTTGCGAGCGCCCACCTGCATAATGTTGGCGTGCTCAGCCACCACACCTACGTCCTGCTCGCTCATCACTTCGGTGACGATCGCGAGACCTGTTTCTTTGCGCACCTTGCCTAACAGTTTCAAGCCCTCGAGCTCCAGCCCCTGGAAGTCGTAAGGCGAGGTGCGAGGCTTGAAGGCGCCGCCGCGAAAAATCTTACCGCCGCTCGCCGCCACGGCCTGGGCTGTTTCCATGATCTGCGCTTCGCTTTCCACCGAGCAGGGCCCGGCCATGAGGGCGAAGTTGCTTCCGCCCACATCGACGCCATTCACCGGGATAATGGTGCTCTCCTTCTTGAACTCCCTGCTCACGAACTTGTAGGGCGCCGAGATGCGGACAGCGCTCGCCACGCCCGGGGCAGCCTCCAGGGATTCGAGACAAGAGGTAACGTCTCCGACCCCCACCGCGCCAATCACCACCCGTTCCTCGCCCACGATCGAGTGAACTTTGTAGCCAAACTCCCGGATGCGCTCGCAAACGTGCTCGATCTCTTCCTTCGTGGCATGAGGTCTCATGGAAATAATCACCGTGCGCCTCCCCAAAAACAAAAAACCCACTCTCTCGAGTGGGTTGGCTGTTTTAAGATTTAATTCCGTGCTCAGGCCAACGCCACTCTACTTGGGACTAAAGCCCCAAAAGCGGTAGCTAAACCAGTTGGCGTAAGCTCTGAACATCGAAACGAGTATAGCGCAGCCTTAAACCGGACGCAATGACTTTTTAGCGCGGGTGCCTGGGGTGGCACTCCAATTTGCGGTCTAGGCCTGTGGAGGCTGCGGCGGACTCCTGAACACTGTCATCCTGAGCCCGTTCGCGTCGCTCAGGGTAAACTGCGCGAAGGATCTGCAGTTCCGGTTCGTGGCGAACTAATACAGATTCTTCGCTTCGCTCAGAATGACACCTCTCGATTTTCGATTTTCGGTTCTTTGCCCTTGACTTTCGACTCTTGACTCTCGACTATCAACTATTATGCGAACAACTCTTACCACGCTACTCTTCGTGCTTCTCTCCGGCTCGGCGCGTGCCGCAAAGACACTGCAAGTGTATTTCATCGATGTCGAGGGCGGGCAGTCCACGCTCTTCGTCTCGCCCTCGGGGGAATCGATGCTCGTGGATACGGGCTGGCCGGATGCGAAGGGCCGCGATGCGGAGCGCATTGTTTCCGCTGCGCGGCTCGTGGGCGTGAAACAGATTGACTACCTGGTCGTGACGCATTACCACATGGACCACGTGGGAGGCGTTCCGCAACTCGCGGCGCTCATTCCCATCCGCACCTTTGTAGATCACGGGCCGAGCGTGGAGCACGGCGCGGAAGCCGACCAGCTTGTGGCGGCCTACAAGAGCGTCAGCGACAAAGGCAAACACCTTCTGGCGAAACCCGGCGAGATGATTCCAATCCGGGGAATCAGTGTGCAAATCCTGACCGCCGCCGGGGAAGAGATCTCAACTCCCCTGCCGGGAGCGGGGCAGTCCAACCCGCTCTGCGCCGGAGCGAAGCGCAAGGAGCCCGACCCTTCGGAAAACGCCCAGTCCGTCGGGATGCTCATTACATACGGCAAGTTTCGGATGATCGACCTGGGGGACTTGACGTGGAATAAGGAACTCGGACTCGCTTGCCCGGACAACAAAATCGGCACCATCGACGTGTATCTGAGCACCCACCATGGACTTGATGAATCCAGTGCGCCGCCGCTGGTACACGCTTTGCATCCTCTCGTGGCCATCATGAACAACGGTGCGAGGAAGGGCGGATCAGTCGAGGCTTGGCAAACCATGCACAGTTCGCCTGGACTCGAGGACCTCTGGCAACTGCATTTCGCGCTCGAAGCAGGAAAGGCGAACAATGCCCCGGACGACTTCATCGCCAATCTGGAAGAACATTGCCAGGGGAGTTGGATCAAGCTTTCCGCTGAACCGGACGGCCATTTCACGGTAACCAACGGCCGGAACAGGAAGACGAAAGCCTATCAAGCGGCTGGTCAGTAATGGCGTCTGGTGAATGGGCCCTTGGTTACTACGGCTACCTCCTGTTATCATAGGATCATGAGCCACGAAACCCAGCTTCTGTTGGAAGCTTTTGAGCACTTGCCCGCGGAGGAGAAACGCGCCTTTACCGAGGAAGTGTTGCGCCGCTCGCTCCCTTTCGATTCCGGTGCACTCGAAGATGAGGAGATCAACTCTGCTTCGGCGGCTCTGTTTAAATCCCTCGGAGAAGAAGATGGCGACGCCGCGCCGCGGTGAGGTTTGGCTGATCGACTTCGGCTTCGCCGGCAAGACTCGACCCGCGCTGGTAGTCAGCGTACCATTCGGCGATCTTGATCGCTCCCTCGTCACGGTTGTTCCGCACACGACGAGCCTGCGAGGCTCGCCCTTCGAGATCTCCGTCCACGTGCCCTTCCTGAAACCTGGAGCTTTTCTGGTTCAGGGCGTCACAACCTTTCCCAGCGTTCGCGCCCTACACCGAATGGGCCGGCTTGAATCCGACGCCTTCGACAGAGTACTTGGCGGGCTGATGCTGTGGCTCGGCTATCCGCTGCGGAAATGAAGAGCTTCCACTCTTCCCATCTCCACTTAGGCATCTAAGCCAGCGGCCAGGGTCTTGACGAGCTGTGCATACAAACGTACATTAGCGGCATGACGCGGTCGTGGAGCGAGGGGTCGGAAAGTGCAATGAGGGTCCATAAATTCAGGAAAGGAAAGCGCGGTCCGGTACTACCTGCCCCTCCCGGCAAGGAGCGCATCACCATCCGTCTAGACGCCGATATCCTGGATCATTTTCGGGACGCGGTGGATCGCGCCGGCGGCGGTAACTATCAGACCTTGATCAACAATGCGCTGCGCGCCTTTATTGAGGGTGGTCAGAAGCCCACACTGGAAGAAACTCTCCGGCGGGTGATCCGTGAGGAATTACGGGCACACTGAAAAGTTACAGAACCAGCACCGCCTGGCCCGGCTTCAAATGTTGAATTTGGCCATCGATGCGTATTTCGATTGGGTTCTTGCGTGAAGAAAGCAGCACTTGGTGGACCTTGAAGATATTATCGGCCAAAACGAGTTCGCCAACTCCGCCCACTCCCGTATAGATGTGCCACTGGTGCGCTCTCAGCTTCGATCCGGCCGATGGTTTCACGGAGACTCCCCCAACGCCGGTAAAGACATCAGACTGGTCCGCCTGCTTTTCCGAAGGGACGAGGGTGACGCTCGTTCCGACCAGCTTATCGAACGCCTTCCGACGGTCGGCGGGCGTGGCGGTGACTAATTCGTGAAAGTGGGCGAATAAAACCACCGGCTTGCCATTTCTATAGACGTGAATCCCCACGTGGTCACGGTCGATGCGCTGCGTGGTTGTGGCGATGAATTGAGCCTCGGGCGCGTCGGGCGCTTCTTCCGGCGCGGTTGCCTTCGGTTGAGTCATTTCTTCGAGGGAAGGCGGGCGATGGAGTTGCCCCGAGGCGAAATTGGGCATGAAGAAACTGAAGGCGATCGCGAAGGCTGCGACAAGAAATAGAGGCAATCTTTTCGAACCCATATGATCCCTCCGTCGTTTCAGTCCAGCTTTACCTTCCGAGATTTTCTCACCGGAAGCGTCCCGAGTCAAACCTCGCGTTCGGTCAACCAGGCCAGCGTGTCATTCCGAGCGCAGCGAGGAATCTCGCTCTGCTTCGCACGGATCGCGCAAGGCCGGTCAGAGCAAGATTCCTCGCTGCGCTCGGAATGACAAAGAGTTTGATGACCTGGAGAGGAAGCCCTGGGACTGAGGCTACGGCGCAGTCTCAGGCTCTCTCGCCTTCAGATTCGCCGTCGCCTCCAGGCGCACCGTCACGATCTGGAATGGCCTAACGGAGAATTGGAATCCATGGGGAGAGACCGGCAGAGATCCTTGATTTCTCTCCAGCGCATCGCTCATCCATGCCGCCTTGACGTCGAGTAGTGGAGTTTCGGCCTCCACCGTGCTTTCTTTACCGGCCACTTCCAGAAACCGCAGAATCGTTCCCTTTCCGTCCTCGGCCGTCTTCCAGGTTTCAAGCACCACGCCGGGGTCGCGCACTTCGAGGAAACTCTCTTGCCCCGAACTGAGAGGCCTGGCGAAGTTGATGGCCTTATCTTGTGAAGTGATCTGATCTACTTCGAGAGGCGACATCTCTTCCCGGCCCAGCCGGCTGAGATACGCAGGCGACAGGTTCTTGCCGCTGGTGAACACATACCGGAAGTTAAAATCTCCTCCCTGGCCCGCTGCGTAGTTAGTGAAATAGTAGTTGTTCATGACATAGGAGAAGATTGTGCCGGAGCGCGGACTGAACTTGGCCGGCCACGTTCCTCGCACGATATCGCCCAGGCAGACCAGCGAGGCATCCACAGGCACCAGCGCCGCGATCACGCCGTCCTCGTCCGCTGCCACCCAGTGCTGCACCGAAAACCATTCCTTACCGGCGCCGGGCAGTTGGTCGCGGCTGGGATCCACGGATCCGTTCTGAGTCTCGTAACTAAACTCTGGATGCCCCATGGCCAGCGGAAATGCAAAGTAGACACCTTCTTTGGTATAAACCTCCGTCTTGTGCACGTGGTTGACGAATTCGATCTTTTTCTGACCGTTGAAGAGGATTATCTCCGTCTCGATGTGCGGTGTGTTCACGCCGGAGCTTTCGAGATGTGCGACTACTCCAAAAGGCTGTTCGGACACCGAAACCAGGCGGCCGCCACCGGCCCCACGGACCGTGAGCTCAGGCACAGGCCATCCCGAACTGTATTCGACAAGCCGGTTGGGAGTCTGGTCTCCCCCCCTGACGTAAAGGTACTGATCGAAGCGGTAAGGGCTCGCGGCGTTCACCAGTTCCTTCTTCAGTTCTTTGTCCAATATGCTCTTGACGGCTCCGCTCTTGGCATCCAGCACAACCCGGTAGTAGGCATTTTCGATCGTCCCTCGGCGGTCTACGGGGTCCTGCGGCGCATCTAGCGTGGTTTCCTTCAGAGCAATGGCCTTGTAACCGACCGATGGAACGTCCGGGGCGAGAAAACGGATGTGGTTGTACGATTGTCCGGTCGCAAGAATCTGGTAGGGAATGGTGCGGTGCGTCGCGAGGTCGACGAGTTCCCGCCCCTTGTCCAGGTCCATTTCAACCATGCCGGAGCGCGACCAACTCAGGGGATTGAATACCAACAGTGTCCCCGCGGGGTCGTAGACAGAGTCCGCCAAGGCGGCCAGCCCCCGCTCGAGCACATAGTCCATTCCGCGCTTCGCGTCGCCGGCAAAACTCTCCTTAATCGCCAACTGGTCTCGAGCTTCCTGGCTCTTGGGATTCGATACGCTTCGGTCGGCTCCCCAGGTATGCTCGTCGTATAGGACCATGCTGTTCCACATCCGCTTCAAGGCCTCGGCCTCGGGCTGTCGAACGGGATTAACCAGGCTGCTGAGAGTGGAAAACTTCTCCGCCGCGAGGGCCCGCTGCTCCGTCTCGCGCTCGATAGCCGCGGAACGCGCCGTCGAGGCAATGCCGTACTCCCAGTACGGGCCGCCGTCTCCACGGATCACCGGAACGGTATTTCCGAATTGCCGTGCGATCTGCTCCATCGCTTCCGCAAACCCCGAGTACTGGATGTGGGGATAGGCGTAAATCTTGTTCCAATCAGCGGCAAGGCTCGCCTGGCCGGGAAGAAGGTCGGTGTTTTCCCATTGCGTGCCATAAACCAAAACCGCGTCGGCCTTGTAATCCGGGCGGGTATAGGCTTGAAGGAAAACCGGAATGGAGTCGCGCCCTGCCACGACCTCACCTTGCATTCCGCCGAACAACACGGCAAGTTGAGAATAGACCCAGGAGTACCACATCAAGATCCTGCCGCCGTCGGGGCCCTCCCACCAAAAGGGCGATCTCTCATTCAGGCGGCCGTAAAGCAGGATCGGCCCATTGTCATTGTCGCAGCCTGAAACAAAATACTTCAGTCCGGCCGCGGATAGGATCGAGGCGTAGGACCAGGAGTAGGACGGCACATCCGTTATGTTTGCGTAGTTGGCGTCTCCGCCGCTTTTTTGGTTAAAGTCGAATGCGGGATAAAGAGAGCGGATAAGGGTCTCGAGGGTGGGAAAGCCGGTCAGCAGGCTTGCTTCGACCGTGGGCACAAAAATCTTCTTTTCTCTTACCATCTCGAAAAGCTGCTTCTGTTGTTCTTCGCTGCGTCCCGCCAGATACTGTCGCACGCTCCAATAACCATCCGGGCTGAAGCGAAAGTCCGGATGCGCGTGAATCAAATCCATCGCTTCATCAAGTTCACGGCTTTGAATTTCGGCCGCCTTTTCCTGGTAGTCGGAGTATCCCACGTCCACGTGCACGTGCGGGACGACCAGCAGATTCCAGCGCTTCGCCGGGTTCACCATCACCTTGAAGCGCTGCGAGCGGCCGTTGATTTTAACCGTGACCACACCTTTCGACGGCCTGCTGCATTCGGTAATCGCGAACTCGAGCATCTGCTCGCCGAACTCCCGTTTGGCCAGGTCCACGCTGTATTTGTTCGTGCCTACGAGCAGGCTCACCTCTCCTTGTCGTATTGCCACGTCATGGCGCAGGTAGATATCCACCAACTCCACCAGGTCTTTGCCTTGGCGCATATAAAAAACCGTGGGCACAACTTCCGCCGTGACTGCGGGGTGACGTCGCTGGGGGGAATTCTGGTCAAGCTCCAAGGCATCGTAGGCGATTACGGAGTGGATTTCGACGTCGCTCGCGGAGGACGCGTCGATGGCCGTTAAAACGAGCCTGTTGGTTCCCTTCCGCAAAAACTGCGCAGGGAAATCGCAAGTGATCGTATCGGCAGCGGCGATCGGGCTGACCACCATTTCCCGATCGCCTCCCGTGTAGCTCAACATGGGGCGCTGATAAAAAATACCCCTGTGCCCATTAATCTCCACTTGCAGCCGGGCAACGCGCGCCGTCTCCGACAAGAGCCCCGCCTTGAGGGTGTACACGCCGCTGGGCTGTTTGGGTAGATTGAACTGAATGGTGTAGGGGTGAGCATGGCTCCCCGGCCTTTCGACTTCTGCGCCTTCCTGATAGGCAGGCCAATCGGTCTCCGGCCGGCTCTTTCCCACCACGTAAAGCAACTCACCGGAGGGATAGCGGGAGCCGAAAAGCGGCGGACCTTGTTTCCCGGTATTGAATTCGCTCGGAGACTGGTTGAAACTGCCGATTCGCCACACGACATTTGAAGGGCCGCGGGAATCGGCCCGGCTCGGAGATTTACGGCCGCGCTGCGACTCCACACCCCCGGCGCGCGGGCAAATACAGATTATGGCTGCCAGCACGGCAAGCACAGGCAAAGCCCGTTGGTACGGGTGTTTTCTCAATTCGTCCCTCCTGACCTCTCTACCGGTTCGTGCGCTTTGCGGCCGTACACGCGTTCGTAAGCTTGGCAGTATGGGCAAAGGCCGCCTTCAATGCACTTAACGAACCAGAACGTCAGTCCGCTTTGATTCTTGCGCGCGCGGTTACACACGGGGCATTCAACACACTTCTGGGCCATGGCGCGGTCCTGTTCAGTAATGGTCTCCATAAGCTTCACCTGTATTCCTGTAGGGGAGTGCTTGTGGCTGCCTTCAGGCGCCGCAGGGCTCGTCCCTACATCCTGAATTTGTATCTTGATCTAACGGCAGACCAGCATAATACCCCAGGAGTATCGAGCGAGCCAAGGCACTGGAAGATATTTCAGAACCGCCCTGCACAGAAGAGGTCACTGAATGCCGCTCATGATCTCAGGCGGCTGCTCGTGGGCTCAGCCCCGCAGGGGCTTAACATGAGTAGCCGGGGGCAGCGCCCCCGGAAACGTCGGCCCTTCACCCCTTCCCCTCTCCCCGCCTGCGGGGAGAGGGTGCCGACGGCGGGGTGTGGGGGCTTGGGTCCGGGGGGTTCACCCCCGGCTACTCATCTTGCTCCCCTCCGGGGGGCCCAGCTTCACGCGCAGTCGACCGACCCCGTTACGATCGGGTAGAGAAACTCTTGAAACATCTTCTAGCGCGAAACATCGGGAATTGATAAGCTGCTTTCCGCTGTAATCGAGGGGCGGATGGCCATCCGCTCCCACGCTGTGCGGCAACAGCGACCATAGGGAGGCAACATCCGATGATTCAACGACGCGAATTCCTGAAAGCGGCAGGTGTATCTGCGGCGAGCCTGGGCAGGCCCGTCGCCTCGAATGCGGAGCAAAGCAGCGCTACCGCGTCCGTCCCGGCAGACACCAAATACCCGAAGCTGGCGATTAAGACGCGGTACTCTCCCGAGCGACTCGCCTTCGCGGCCTCGGCAGGTTATGAGGGCGTGATTGTGGACGTCAACCAATACTTCGATCCCGATAAGCTCACCGACAGTCAGATTGATCAGGTCTTGGCCACCGCTCGAGATGCCGGAGTGCGCATCATCAGCATCGAAAGCATGGTGAACCATCTGGCGCCCGATCCCGCCGTACGTCGCCAAACGCGCGCCGGCTTCGTCCGGTGCATCGAGTTGGCCCATCGGCTGGGGTGCAGGTTTGTGGGCACGTTCAGCGGGGGCAAGCCGGGCGCATCGGTGGACGAACAGGCGAAGGAACTGGCGGAAGTGCTCAACGAGCAGTACCTGCCCGTGTGCGACAAGTTGGATGTGGGGATTGGGCCTGAGAACTATCCCTGCGATGAGAACTTCGCCACCGTGCCCGCCACCTGGGAGAAGGTGTTTGCCCTGGTTCCGAACCATCGCTTCGGGCTCGAGTTCGACCCTTCTCATCTAGTGCGGCAATACATCGATCCCATCCAGACGGCCTGGGACTTTCGCGACCGAATACTCGCCGTGCATGCCAAGGACACGGAAATCATCCAGCCGGTGCTCGCCCAAGTCGGCATTCACGGCCGAGGCTGGTGGCGTTACCGCATTCCGGGACAGGGCCTGATTGATTGGCCCAAGTTCATTACCGTGCTTTTGCAGGCGGGATTTCGCGGCGGCATGGCCGTGGAACACGAGGACAATTTCTGGGACGCCCCCCGCGGCGACCAGGGTCCCGAAATGGCTCAGGAACGCAAAGACGGCTTTATCCTGGCAGCGCGCTTTCTCCGCCAATATCTTCCCGGGCGATTGAGTTGATTGATCACCCGCTGAGAGTAGGGGCGGTTCGCGAACCGCCCCTACCAGCCGTATTGGCTGCCGCGTTGTTTTTCGCCGGGCCTTGTAATACTCTTCCTGAGGGCGAATCCATCAAAGCGAAGGAGGTCACATGCGGCGCAGAACGTTTTTCGGCGGAGTATTCGCCGGGCTCACGGCCTCGGCGTTCGGGGCGAAGCCGCCCAAAGCCAAGGCCGGCGATATTCCCATGCGGACGTTTGGTAAGACGGGTGAAAGACTCACTATCATCGGCCAGGCCGGCGGCCGTTTCCCGCTTATATCCTTCGAAGAGGCAAAGGCAATCACTTTGCGCGCCTACGACCTCGGGATCAACTATTTTGACAATTCCATCGATTACTGGGATGGCCGGTCAGAGGAAGTTTACGGAGCTGTTCTTCCGCCCTTTCGCAAGCGTGTTTTCATTACGACCAAAGCCAACAAGCGCACTCGCGCCGGCGCGGCGGAGGAACTCGACCTGTCTCTGAAACGACTGAAAACTGACTATGTCGATCTGTGGCAGATTCACGGCGTCGATGAGAAAGCGGAGGTCGAGCAGATCTTCGGCCCCGGCGGAGCCATCGAGGCTTTCGAAGCTGCTAAAAGGGCGGGGAAGTGCCGCTTCATCGGTTTCACGGGCCACCACGATCCTAACGTTCACGTGGAAATGCTCAAGGGTTATGAGAAATTCGATTCCATATTGATGCCCTTGAACATCGCCGACCCCGGCTATTTGAGCTTCGAAAAACTCACCCTGCCGCTCGCCGCCGAACGCGGTATGGCCATTCAAGGAATGAAGTCCCTGGCCAACGCCAAGCTCTTGCAGGAATTCAGCGCGCGAGAATGCTTGAGCTACGCCCTAAGTCTGCCCGTCAACTGCGTTACCCTCGGCTGCACCACGATCGGCCAGTTGGAAGACGATGTTCGCATCGCCCAGCAGTTCAAGCCGTTCACATCCGAAGAAATGGCCGCGCTTCGCAAGCGAGCCGAAGCCATCAAAGGGCCTGGCCTCGAAGACTGGAAGCGGAATGTTACCGATCGAGCGACTGAAACATCGCCCCGTCGTTCAACCTCCCGGCAGAGACATGGGTAAAACCGCGCGCTCTATAGCGGTAAGGGGTGCACTGCGGTGTCGCCACACCGGTTCTGCGCAAGGGCCGGAGACGCGTCAACCAGGTCCGACCTGGCGCTAGGTATGACTTCCCACCTTGCGCAGTTCTATCACTAAGCGTAGGGCTTCGTTTACGGCTCTTTCACTTTGAAAGGCTTTGCTCACATCCGGGTCGAGGAGAACAAGGTTGGTACCTGCGTGGTAACGCTTGGCGTACTTGCCGCGCACGCCACCCTTGAGTAAGGTGCCGAGATTATATTCAGGGCGTAAGTCGTCGTTGATCTTATCCTTCTTTATTCTCATAAGCTCTTTTTTCTCTTGCGGTCAGGGCCCGGGCGCTGATGATCCGAATCCGGTTGCCCCGTTCTGCGTGCGCGACCATCAGGGGCCGGCCCAAATTCGACATTCCGACCGTGATGTAACGATGCTCGCCGGTGGAGTGGCCAGGGTCAGCGGCCGTAATGCTCAAGAAATCTCCGAATACCGTAGCAGCCTCATTGAATGAGACGCGATGCTTGCTCAGATTCACAGCCGCTTTGCGAGAATCCCACTCAAACTCCACCAATCTATTCTAACCAATTCCGTCCGCTTTTGCAGTGTGGAAGCGCGTGGTACAATTAACTTTCAACCACGAAATTGGTGCATGTGATGCGCTTTCGAGCGCAGGAGGTACGGCCCCGCTTATGGTTTCCAAAACCTTCGAAGTCAGGATTGTGCGGGAAGGTCAAATGTGTCCCCGATCCGTTGATAAGTTCTTCGGTCAGACTTTCCAGCAGCGCCGCAGGTTTTTGTGGACAAAGGGAGTGCGCGGGCTGGGATGGCACGGGTTTGGGCGTGCATTTCTCACCTGCCGGGTGCGGAATTCCGGTATTATCCCGGCATGCACAAACAGCCCAGACGTTCCCCTACCGAATCGCCGTTGCTG
>JBEKLY010000023.1:0-44809 GCA_050010015.1 Terriglobia bacterium | reverse complement strand
GGTCCCACGGCTCACGCCGTGGGCTACTCCCTGTCGGCCCTCCGGGCCTGAATTTAGTGGCGAACGAGACCCAAATTGCCACCACTTGACCAGTTGAGGCGTTAAGTGAACGCTTATGGGGTTCCGCCCTCGGCCGAGACCACAAAGATCCTTCCGCCTTTCCCCGAAACAAAGCTGTAGAAAACAATCTCCTTGCCATCCGGGGACCAGCGGGGCAAGACCGGCCGCAACGGCGAGTAGGTGAGTTGTAGACGTTCGCTTCCGTCTGCCTTGCTTCGCCAGAGAGCGCCTTCGGGATAGGCGACATAGGCGATCCACTGGCCGTCCTTAGAAAAGCCAACGAACTCCGCTGAAATCCCGGAAAAGAAGGGCGAGAACCGGCCGACCTTCGTGTCATAGTGCACCAGTTCGCCGCGATAAGTCCGGCCCCCCACGAACAGCTTTTTGCCATCTTTGCTGGGAAGGGGTCCGGACAAGCCGAAGGGGCTGGAGGTCAACTGGACAGGCGTGCCGCTGGACTTCCTAAGAAAGCCACCCGTCTCGGGAAGAGCCCAGATTTGACCCTGAGAAAAGAACACAAAGTACCTGCCGTCCGCCGTCCACTTGCCGCAGCATTCGGCGGGCGGATCATGCCAGCCGGTAAGCAGGGCGTGCAGATTGGTCCCTTGGGCAGAAACTTCCCAGAGCGACTCCGCGCCGGTTTTATCGACCTGCGAGGTGAAACGCAGATCACTTCCATCCGGCGACCACGCGGGTGCGGACGCCCTGCCCGCCGCGGAAATCAGCTTATGGGATTCAGTCCCGTCGCTCCTGGCCAGGAACAGGTCGCTTCCATTGATATAAACAAGCCTCTGGCCGTCGGGAGACCAAGCTCCGTAGCCTCCCACAATGTAACCCAGGCGTCGCGGCGAGCCGCCGAGAATAGGAATACTCCACAATGGGCCCGTCTCAGCGGTGGGGCTTTGTACGTCCATGGCGAGAAGTTCAGAACCATCCGGCGAAACGCTGAGAGGGTACATGGCTCCGGAAGGCATCGGAATCCGCACCGGCTCGCCGCCGGAGATGGACACCTGGGACAGAGTGTAGCCCCCTCCTGTTTCTCCCCGGAGGTAAACCCGCGAACCGTCCGTCCCCACCAGTTGCTTCCTCTGACCGTCTTGCGTAAGCTGCACGTAATTGGAGACCTTCGGCAAGGCTGCGGGGCGCGTCCAGAGGTAAGCCAGAACTGCTGCGGCAACGACCAGCACACTCCCGGCAGCGAATAGCCAGCGTCGTAGGGGCGCCCGCTTCACTCTGCTCAAGGCAGGCTCCTGTGGGAGCCCTGAAGCCACAGAGGATGGACCCGTCTGCGCGAGGGGAGGCGTGGGACCCGCACCAGCCGAAGAACGACCTGAGTCGGTGTCGCGCTTCAGGCGCTTCAGGTCCGCGCGCAGGTCCGAAGCGTGCTGGTAGCGAACCTCACGGTCTTTTCCAGCGCTTTGCCGATGATCCGTTCCAGCTCCGGCGGCAACTCGGGATTCAGCCGAACCGGAGGCGTCGGCACGCGGTTCAGGATAGCCTCGAAAATCACGCCCGAGGTGTCTCCGCGAAAAGGCAACACCCCGGTCGCCATTTCGTAGAGCACCACGCCAAAGGAAAAGAGGTCAGTTCTGGCATCCAGTTCCTTGCCCCGCACCTGCTCGGGGGACATGTACGCCACGGTGCCCAGGGTGGCCCCCGGGCTAGTCAAATGCTCGGATTCAATCGAACGCGTGGGTGTGTCGGCACCGCCGGCACCCCACCCCTGAATCCCCTCCCCGGATGGGGAGGGGAGCGAGGGGTGGGGGAAACGCGTGACCTTGGCAAGACCGAAGTCCAGTACCTTGGCGTGTCCACGCTTGGTGACAAAGATATTCGCCGGCTTGATGTCGCGATGGACAATCCCCTGGCTGTGCGCGGCATCGAGAGCATCCGTGACCTCGAGGGCGATCTCCAGCAGTTGCTCCACCTCGATCAGACGGCCCTGGATGCGGTGCTTCAGCGTCATGCCGTCCAGAAACTCCATGGCAATGAACGCTTGCCCTTCGTGCTCGCCAATGTCGTGGATCGTGCAAATGTTGGGATGATTCAAGGCTGAGGCCGCTTGCGCTTCGCGCTGGAAACGAGCCAGGGCCTGTGCGTCCTGGGAGACGGCCTCCGGGAGGAACTTGAGGGCGACAAAGCGATGCAAGCGAGTGTCCTCAGCTTTGTACACCACGCCCATGCCGCCGCCACCGAGTTTCTCGAGAATCCGGTAATGAGAAACGATCTGGCCTATCATGATTGTCGCCCTGGCTTTGCCCAAATGCCTCTAGCTTAACAGAGCCGCAGAGAAATTAACAGGTGGCGAGTGGGCTTGTTAAAAATGGGATGAGCCCATTACAATAAAGCTATGCCGAGATAAGTTCAACGTCACTAGATAATGTCAGGACTGGCGCCGGCTTCTGTCATCGCTCGGTTCGCTGCGCGCCGAGAGACCGCCTCCCAGCAAGCCTTTGAAGAGGCAATCGCTTCCGATAATCGTAGGGGGCTGAGTTTTGCAAGCTATGCAAACAGCACTGGAAACCGCATCCGAGCGGCAGAGCAGTAGCCCGATGCTGCGCGCTCTGGTCGTCGCGTTTGCGATTATGGCGGCTGGATTTGTGGTTTACTCCCAGACCCTGGCCTTTCATTGGGACGAAGGCTTTCACATTCTCACCGCCTACCTCATCCATCTCGGCAAGCGGCCTTATCTCGACTTCTTCTTTCCTCAGACGCCTTTGAACGCTTATTGGAATGCGGTGTGGCTGGGGATTTCCGGCTCCAGTTGGCGCGCCGTGCATGGCGTGGCGGCCCTTGCAACCGTCGCCTCCGTCGCGCTAATCGCACAATATTTGTATGAGCTCTTTCCCGACCGCCGCTGGCAGGCGGCTGCCGCCTTCGCAGCCCTGGCGCTCTTCGGACTGCACTCTCTCGTGTGGGAATACGGAACGATCTCGCAGGCTTATCCGCTTTGCATGTTCCTGGTGGTGGCGGCGTTTCGCGCGGCGGTCGAGGCAGCGGGTCGGCCGAAGCCAGGGATGAGTGCGCTGGCGGGGGCGCTCGCCGGCGCAGCAGCGTGTTCGACGCTGTTGACCGCCGCGGCTTCTCCCGTGCTCCTGGTCTGGATGTGGCTCTACAATCGGGCCGGAAACCGTTGGCTCAAGGCGGCCGCCTTCGCAGCCGGCGCGGTGCTTCCCTGCCTTCCGGTGTTAATTCTGTTCGCCCAGGGACCGCACAACGTAGTTTTCGACATCCTCAAATACCACTCCATCTACCGCCGCGTTGAGTGGGAAGGCGCAACCGCGCACGACCTCGGGATCGTCACCGACTGGATCAACGGATCGCAGAGTCTGCTGCTGGTGCTGCTCGCTGCGGCAGGCCTGATCTTCAGCCGGAAGATCGAATTCAACCGTCCCCGGCGGCCGGAGTTTCGTCTCTGCCTGTGGCTGGTGCTGGCCATCGGCGCGCAGAACCTCTTTGCACACCCGACCTTCCCGCAGTACTACGTTTTTCTCATACCGTTTCTTACCGTGCTGGGGACCCTCGGATTCTACGCCGTGTCATTGCGTTTGATGGATCACGACCGCCCGGTGATCCCAGTGATCCTGGTGGTCGGCATCGCCGCCCTGTGCGTGGGCAACAGCGTTTACAATGATCGGGACACGGACACGTGGCGCCAACTCGAACGCGTAGCCGCGAAGGTGAGGCAAATAACTCCAGAAGGCGCCGCGTTGTTGGCGCCCGAGCAACTGTACGTTCTGGCGCAGTGGCCGGTGCCTTTCGGCATGGAACACGACGACGCGCACAAGCTCCAGCTCGGACCCGCCGAAAGCGCGAGGCTACACATCGTGCCCAAGACCGAGGTGGACCGGGAGATTAAGGCCGGCGATTTCCCCACGGCGGTATTCTGCGACGACGACCGGACGAGCGAAGTGGCAGGGTGGAACGTCTACGTGCAGAAAGCCGAAGATGGCGACTGCACGGTGTTCTGGCAGTTGACGAAGAAGACCGCGGTGAAATGAACTTCGGGACTGAAAGCCACCGTCGTCGCCCCCTCGGAAGCGGGGGGCCTGGAGTCCCCACATTTCCGGCGAGGCTTTTTCGACCTGACTCCGTTATCGTGTCGCCTCGCCGTCGAGACAGTTGTGCTCAGGTCGGCTGCTGAGCCCCAAAGGGGCGCTCTAACGAGGCCCAGGCCAACGGCCTGGGTCAGCGATGTCGGCCCGCTTAGATTGGATCAGCCCTGAAAGGGCGGAATAGGGTAGTTCCCATGCCGCAATCTTTGTCCCAACTGTACGTGCATCTTAGCTTCGGCGCCAACCATCGTGAACCCATCCGCCGGCGGTGCATTTCGCCCCTACAGGGCTTCGAGATTGAAGGCGCGACGTTGACCCAGGCCGTTGGCCTGGGCTTTGATAGATCGCCCCTTTGGGGCTGAAGAGGGAATGACAAACGCGGCGCGATTTTCAGGAGACTGCAAGGAAGATAGCCGCGAGTGAAACCTGCGCAAAAAGCTGACTAATGCAGAAGCTCAATGATTACCGGCGGGCCACTCAGCTCCTCATGCTGGCATTCCTTTTGGCGGTCGCGCTCAGTCCTTGCGCTGCCAAGCCTCAGACTCAAACCTTGAAGGGTGAGGTGGTGGGAGACAACGATGCTCCCATACCCGGCGCATCCTGCACACTTACCGGGCCCGGACTGCCGCCGGATGGGCGGCCGCGAACCACGGGAGACCGAGGCGGCTTCGAATTCACAGGGCTAACACCCGGCCGCTATGACCTTGCCTGCGCCGCGCTAGGGTACGAGCCGATACTCAAAAAGGACATCGAGATTACGGGAGGTGAATTGCCGGTCCTCGAGTTCGTCCTGCCGCGCGAGGAAGTGGTTCGACAACATGTGGAAGTGAAAGAGCAGGCGCCGTCCATCGCAACGGAGCCTACTACAGTGCCGCCCGCCACTCTCAGCTCCAACGAGATCCGGGCCTTGCCGCTGGTGGAACAGAAATTCCTGGCGGCCTTGCCCCTGGTGCCCGGCGTGATTCGCACGCCCGACGGACGAATCAACATTAAGGGCGCCACTGAACAACAAGGCATGCTGCTCATTGACTCCGCGGAAACCGTCGATCCGGTCACCGGCAGTTTCTCAATTCAAGTCCCTATCGATGCGGTGGAATCCGTGGAGGTTCAGAAGACCGCTTATCAAGCCGAGTATGGCCGCTTTACCGGCGGGCTGACCAGCGTCCAGACCAAGGCCCCGCAGAGTAAATGGAACTGGGAACTGAACGACTTTCTCCCCAGCATGCGCTTCCGAAGCGGCCACATGGTGGGCGTCGAAGACGACTCCCCGCGCCTCAGCTTCACCGGCCCCATCTATAAAGACAAGCTGACTTTTTCGGAATACACTCGATACGATATCAACAAACAACCCGTGCGCGGCCTGGCCTGGCCGCATAACGAGGAGAAGAAGCAAGGATTTGACTCGTTCACCGACGTCTACTACGCAACTTCACCTCAAAACCTTCTGACCGGCAATTTGAAGATATTTCCGTTGCGCGAGCAATACCAGAATATCGACTCCTTCATACAGCAGACCGCTTCCTCTGACTACGCCCAGAGCGGCTTCTCCGTCGGCGCCACGGACAGGTACATGTTCACCAGCGGCGGTGTGCTGACCACCCTATTCCAGTACACCGACTTTGACAGCTACGCGCACGGACAGGGTTCGCAGGATATGGTCCTGACCGTCGACAACTGGGAGGGCAACTGGTTCAATTCCTGGACGCGGGCAGGGCGGCAGCAGGAACTGCTCCAGAATTATGAATCCCCGCGGCTGAACTGGGCTGGCCGCCACACGTTCAAGGCCGGGGGGGATTTCGTTCATCGCTCCTACAACGACAACAGCAAGTCTCACCCCGTCGAACTCGTGCGACCCGATGGCTCGCTGGCCGAACTCATCACCTTTCAGGGGGCCGGTGTCCTGAATGCCGAAGATACAGAGTTGACGGTTTTCGCGCAGGATCACTGGGCCTTCAACGACCACGTTGCCATGGACTACGGTTTGCGCTATGCGGCTCAGACGCTTGGCTCACGTACAGCCTTCGCTCCCCGCCTCGGCTTGGTCTATTCTCCCGGGCACAGCGCCAAAACGATTATCCGCTCGGGCATCGGCCTTTTCTACGACCGCCTGCCGCTTCTGGCCGGCGATTTCACCCAGAACCTGACGCGGGTGGTGACCTATTACAATACTCAGGGCACGCCGACAGGTCCGCCCTTTGTTCTCCAGAACTATTACCAGGAGAAGGTGGAGCACGGAATCGATGTGCCGTCGCACAACCGCCTCGGCAGCACGCCGTTCAACCTCACCTGGAACGTCGAACTGGACCAGGAGATTCGGCCTAGCGTGATCGCGCGGGTGAATTATCTCAGCAGCCGGTCCTACGAGGAGTTCATCATCAATCCGCTTTACCAGGCCTCCCCCGGCCCCCTCATGCTGCTCAGCAACACCGGTTCGTCGCGCTATCACGAATTGGAAGCCACCTTGCGTTTCAAGGTCCGTGAAAATGCCGACATCAACATCTCGTACGTTAACAGTCTCGCTCGCGGAGACCTGAACACGCTCTCCTACATCTTCGTGCCTTTCGAGCAGCCGGTCATCCGGCCTAATTACTTTTCCACGTTGCCCAGCAACGTTCCCAACCGGCTAGTCACCTGGGGGCGGATCAAAGTCCCCTGGGAAATTACCGCCGGGCCGGTGCTTGACCTGCACTCCGGTTTCCCCTATTCCGCCGTCGATGAACTCCAAAACTACGTCGGCGATCCCAACAGCCTTCGCTTCCCGACTTATTTCTCGCTCGACCTGCAACTGGCCAAGGACTTTCGCATGCGCCTGATTCCCTGGGCCAAGAATCACAAGTTCAGGGGGTCAATGCGAGTATTCAACATCACCGACTACGGCAACTACCGCGATGTCCACAATAACGTGGATTCCCTCTATTTCCGCCAGTTCGCCGGTTTTGTGCACCGGTTCTTTGACGTCTCCCTTGATGTCGTCTATTGAAACGCGGGATTCGAAGATGCTGATTCTCGACTTGGGATGCGGAAAGAAGAAACAAGATTCTGCCGCGATCGGACTCGATCGACAGCGCGGCTCCTCAGCTGACGTGCTCTGCGACTTGCGGCATTTCCCTTGGCCCATCAAGGACAATTGCGCGGGCAAGATTTATCTCTCTCACTTTCTCGAACATCATCCCGACATTCTGGGGGCCATGGCGGAGACGCATCGGATTGCGCAGCCGGGCGCCGAAGTCATCATCGTAACCCCGCACTACAGCTCTCCGGACTCTTACACTGATCCCACTCATCTGTTCCACCTGGGGATGCACAGTTTCGACTACTTCGAACGGGACAGCTTTCAAGATTTCACTTATTCGGCGGGCGGCTTTCGAATCCTGGAGCGCCGCTTGACCTTCGGCGGGAACTTGCTGCTCGATAACCTGGGAAGAATGTTCGCAGCTATCTCAGTGGATTTCTACGAAAAGCACCTGGCATGGATTTTCCCGGCGCGGAACATGATTTGCCGGCTGGAGGTTAAGAAGTAGGGGAGCCCTTTGTGGTTGGCCGAGGGCGGCCACAAGGGCCGCCCCTACGTCATTACTGCGTAATCTGGCTCTGGTCAGGCTGATCGAGGGGTGGCGGAGGCGGTACGTCCTTACCGGCTGTCGTCCGGTTGACGATGAAGGTCAGTTCCGTTCCCTGCACAAGGATGAGTTGCTTTTCGTGCTTGAGCAGGCTGTAGAGCAATGCCGTTCCGGCGCCGACGGCCGCGCCGTAGCCAATGTCGGCGCCCATGCCGTGGCCGCCGCACATGCCGTAGTACTCGCACTCGATTTCGTGGCCCAGGCCGATTTCGGCGCCCGCCCCGGCGCCCATGGCCCCGGCGATGCCTGCACCCACCAGGGCATCTTTCTTGCTCTTGCCGCATCCCTCAAGCGTACCTTCGTCGTCCTTGGTATGCGCGCATGGCGCATTGTTCGAATCGTCCAAGGTGCTGGGGAGCAGGAACGCCTTGTCCTCGTCGGGCGTCACCACCTTGTCAATGACCAGTCGCATCTGAGCCTTGCCCTTAACACGTTCTGAGGGCTTCACAAAGGAAACGTGTCCGATGACCTGGCTGAACTTGGGCACGATCTCTTTCCCGTCCACCACAATCGGTTGAGAAACCTCTCCCGTGAAAGGGTCGCCCGACTTGTTGGTTTTGGAGGTAAGCGTGGTGGTGAGCTTCATGTGGAGCACGCTGCCGGCCGGGATTGTATCCCCCGGTTTCTTCGGGGGAGGAGTTTTCGTATCTTCGCCAAAAGCGCAAGTGAAGACAAATACCATAGCGGCAAGGACACCCCATACCCTAACTGTCCGGCCTCGCATAACCTGCTCCTTTTCCTTGACCTTTGGTTCCGATGGCAAAGCCACAAGGCACTTAAAGATCTTTCGGCACGCCACGGCATAGTATACCACTCACTTGGATGCGGATGCCGTCTAATTCGATTCTCAAAGGATTGAAGCGGTTGCCCGGGTTTTCAACTGCCGATTGACGATTGTCGATGGCTGGAACGGGCCGGCGCTTTTCTCGCCTTTCAATCTGCAATCGACTATCTCCAATCGGCCATCCTAAAGGCGCCCTCCCGCGAGGCTGTAACTGAGGATCGCCAGCACGATAAGGGTCACCACAACGTAAAGCCGGTCCCGCTGGATCGCGAAAGCCACAACTGAGAAGGCAACACGAGCCACGGGAGTGGCAATCAAGAGAAGAAGCCCGAGTTGGATTAAACCCCTTCCCTTGAAGGCCAGGACATTTTTCCAGACTCCTGGCACACTCCGTAAGTCTTCGGGTGTTCCCACAAATGCACGGTAATGAGGCATTTCGTGGCCATGGCGCACAAGGTACACACAGGCCCCGAAAAGAACCACGGCCGCCGACAGGGTCACCCCAGCCCGGAGGAGGTTGCCAATCCACTCTTCAACCACCTGGTCAGTCCAGCCCTTTGTTTCGCCTGCCACCCTACAACCTCCCCGTCACGCCGTGGTAGATCATCTCGATTGCCATAACGGCAATGACCACGCCGAAAACCAGCCGCAGCCACTTCGTCTTGGCCTGAGCCAGAACACGCGCCCCCAGCAGCGAGCCAGCCACCACCCCCAGCATCACGGGCGCCGCAAGACCCGGTTCAATGTACCCACGGGAAAGGTAAACTCCGGCACTGGCCGCAGCCGTCACCCCAATCATGAAATTGCTGGTCGTGGTCGAAACCTTGAAAGGAAGGCCCATGGCCTGGTCCATGGCAATCACCTTGACTGCTCCCGACCCAATCCCCAACAGGCCTGAAAGTACCCCCGCCCCAGTCATCAAGCCGAATCCGGCGGGGACGGCTTTTGGGCAATAGCTGACGGGGCCATCGGGTGTGGGGTAGGCGCCGTTCATTTCGAGGCGGGTGGCGAGAGGGTTTGGCTGGCAACCGCCCTGGCGCGCGCCTCGCGGGCGGCTGGAAGCATAGGCGGAGTACATCAGCGCGAGACCAAAAATGATGGAGATGGCGTTGGTCGATATTCTGGTCGCCAGCAGAGCTCCCCCGAGCGCCCCCAATGTGGTGGCAATCTCGAGGAACATCCCAATTCGGATATTGGAGTAGCCCTCGCGAACGTAAGCGGCGGCCGCGCCGGAGGAGGTAGCAATCACGGAAACAAGTGAGGCGCCGATAGCGTATCGGATGTCAACACCGAGCGCCAGCGTGAGCACCGGGGTGATGATGATCCCTCCGCCCAAGCCCGTCAGCGAGCCAACAAATCCTGCCAGAAGCGACGACAGACAAACCAGCAGGCTGAATTCAATGATGTTCACCGTACGTCCCCGTCAGACTGCGCCAGCGAATGGCGATCAGGTCAACGACCATCTCCGCGGAGTCGCGCAGGAATCGCACCTTGGTGGCCGGATTGTCGTTCCACCGTACCGGCACCTCCACCACCCGCCCTCCTGCTCGTTCAATGAGGAACAAAAGCTCGGGATCGAAACCGAAACCCTCGATGCGCATCTCTTCAAACGCCCTGAGGGTGGAGCTTCGCTTGAATAGTTTAAAACCGCATTGGGTGTCGTGCAAATTGAGGCCCGTGGAGATCCTCACCAGCAAGTTGAAGAAGCGCCCCCCCATTTCACGGAGCCAGGGTTGATGCACCCCGATCAATTCGCGTTCGAGAGCACGCGAACCGATGGCGGCATCGGCGCCGTGGTCTTCAAGAGCAGAGAGCAGCTTATCCGCTTCCTCGATGGGCGTGGAAAGGTCAGCGTCAGTAAAAAGCACAAACTCGCCCGTCGCTTCTTGTACTCCGTGGCGTACCGTGTAGCCTTTGCCATGGTTACGGTCGTTTCGAACCAGCCGAATGCCGGGAAACTCCAAGACCGTCGCAACCGTGTCGTCAGTTGACCCGTCGTCCACTACGATCAGCTCGACCGCATAAGGCTTCGCCTCTTTGATGTGACACAACCTCGCCAGGGTATCACGGATCCGCCGCGCTTCGTTGTACGCGGGAACTACAATGCTCAGGAATGGCTCGGCCATCAAAGTCGAGGAGTCCAGAAGTCGAATGTCAAAAGTTAAGGGAACAAAACGTGACTATAGTACGGGCGGGTTCGGAAATGCAAACATGGCTTGGTTCATTCAACACATTGGGATCCGGTTAAGGGGCCTGCTTTAATCCGCGGTGAGAGTCCTGCGCGATTGAGTAATCTCGGGCAACTATCCAACGCTTGGTCCTTCCGGTGCTAAAATCGTGGGTATGTTCATTCGCCCCCAGACCAACAATTCGAGGCCAGAATGAGACAGCTCCGCGTGTACGCAGACACTTCCGTTTTTGGCGGCTGCTTCGACGCCGAGTTCGCAGCTGAATCGAAGCGGTTCTTCGATCTGGTTCGTGCCGGACGGGTTAAGCTACTGGTGAGCGAGGTGGTAGTGCGCGAACTGGCGGACGCACCGGGTCAGGTGCGCGAATTGTTGAGTTCACTGCCGGCCAAGTCCGTCGTGCAGGTCAGTCTGACGCCCGACGTAATTGAATTACGCGATGCATATCTGACGGCAGGCATACTAGGTCGCCAATCAACAGACGATGCTACCCACGTAGCCACCGCCACGGTCGCCCGCGCGGACGCCATAGTCTCCTGGAATTTCAAACACATCGTGCGAATTGATAAAATGAGGGCTTATAATCAAGTGAATCTTCAGGCAGGTTTCGGCCTATTGGCGATTGTCTCGCCCCAGGAGGTACGGCTCGATGAAGCGACCCAAGACTGAAAAGAACTTCGACTGCGTGGAATTCAAACGCAAGGTTCAAGCCGAAATCTACGAGGAGATCAAAGGTCTCTCGCCGGAGCAGGAGATCGAGTACTTCCGGCGAAGTGTTGCGACCGGGCCTCTTGGCGAGTGGTGGAAGGAGCTCGCGCGGCGCTCGGAAGCTGCGGTGGGGGCAGACGAGCGTGGCTCAGAACCCCCTCACCCGGCCCGCCCCAGCTGATGAAAGCGCCGGTGCGCGCCACCCTCTCCCCCAAGAGGGAGAGGGCTGTGGGTGTCTTGAATTGAGGGAGTTTCAGTAATCCGCGGGCAGGTGCTCGAGTTGGTCCATGGTGAGGATGGGGCCTTCTTTGCAGACGTAGAATGAGCCCACGTTGCAGCGGCCGCACTTACCTACCCCGCATTTCATGCGGTTTTCGAGGCTGGTGTAGACGACGCTAGGTTTGATACCCATGCGGTAGAGAACGGGGAGCGTGTTCTTGATCATGATGGGCGGGCCGATGACCAGGGCGACGGAGTTTTCCGCCGGAACGCCGGCGCGCTCGAAGACGGTGGGCACGAAGCCGATTTCGCCGGTCCAGTCGGGCGTCTGGCCGCCGGGATCGACCGAGCGCACCACGCGCACGTTGGGATGCTTGGCCCATTCGTCGAGTTCATCCACGTAAACGAGGTCAGCGACGGTGCGCGCGCCGTAGACGACGGTGATGTTACCGTAATCCGCCCGGTTCTCCAGTGCATACCAAACCGCGCAACGCACAGGGGGCATGGCGATGCCGCCGCCCAGGAAAATCAGATTCTTGCCCTTCCACCCGTCATCCATCGGATAGAAATTCCCATAAGGGCCTCGGAAGCCGATCACATCCCCTTCCTCGATACTCCACAGCGCTTCTGTGACGCAGCCCACCTTGCGGAAGCAGAACTCGATGTAGTCCTTCCAGTTCGAGCTCGAGCAGATGTTGAAGGTGGATTCGCCGTAACCGAACATGGAGAAGATGCCGAACTGGCCGACGTGAAACGAAAACTCCTTGGCCTTGACTTCGTCGAGGAAGCGGGCCTTGACGGATTTCACGTCCGGCGTTTGCCGGCGCGTCTCGATGACCTTCATGAGGTCGGGCTGGTAAATGTTATGCATGGTCGATCTCGGTAATCCGCCGTGGCGCGGGCGTCTCGCCCGCGGTCGCGGGAGCGTCCCACTCCCGCCCCGCTGTCGCGGGCAGAGCCTGTCCTGAGCGGAGCGAAGGAATGCCCGCGGGACTGCGGGCGAGACGCCCGCGTTACAAAGCAGTCAAAACGCTCAGGACGCCTACTCCTTCCGGGCAATTCCGCGTGCAGTTTCCGCAGCCGGTGCAGAGAATCTCCCCGAACTTCTGCGGATAGATGCGGAACTTATGGTCAATTCGCTGGCGCTGCCGCGCGGGCTGGTTGGAGCGTGGGTTATGGCCGGAAGCATGAAGTGTAAACATGCTGAACTGGCACGAATCCCAGTTACGGGCGCGCACCCCGCGCTCGATATTGCCCTCGTCCACGATATCGAAACAGTGGCAGGTCGGACAGGTGTACGCGCAAGCGCCACATCCCAGGCAGGCCAGGGTCTGCGCCGGCCAGAAGGGGCTGTTGAAATTGTCCTTTACGAAGGCCCGCACCTTCTCCGCGTCGAAGCGCTTCTCAGGCGCTGACGGCAAGCTCGCCCCGCGCTCTGAGGTTTCGAGCTTGCCGTCGAACAGTGCCTTGCCCTTCTCTGTCAGGCAGCGGACTTCGTATTCGCCGTCACCGAGCCTGAGGAGCATGGCGTCTGAGCCGCGCTCGGCGTCGGGCGCGAGACCCACCGAGGTGCAGAAACAGGCGTCATCGTGCTCCGTGCAGGCCAGTGTTATGACGGTGGTTAATTGACGGCGAGTGTTATACAAATCATCTTTATAGTCCCAATTGAACACCTTGTCCAAGATCGGCAGCGCTGCCGCGTCGCAGGGCCGCCCCGCAATCAGCACCTGCTCCGCGCGAAGCGGCTCGACTTCCTTGAGCTCAATCCCCTTCCCCGTAATCCGGTATCCGTAAAGCTCTTCGTGCTTGGGGAAGAGGAATTCCTTCATCGAGTTGGCCGGGTGAATAAAGCCTTCCAGCGCCAACTGGTCCGAAGATTCGAGAGGCGCGTAGAAGATCCGGCCCCCGTTACGTCCGTGTACGGGCGGTTCGCGAACCGACCCTACGCCAGGCACAACCAGGCGCGGGCCTACAACACGCTTGCCCTGCGCGATCCAGCCTCGAACCAGCTCTCGCAGCGCCGATTGGGAAATAGTTGCGCTCACCGGATGAAGTTCTCCTTGTCCTCGAGCGAGTAAGCGCCGATCAAGGGTTCGGCCTTGGGATCGATGCCGGCGCGGTAAGCAAAGTGCTCCTCGGCAGCTTTCGCCAGCGTAAGGTTGAGCAGACGCAGGTCAATTCCGGCCGGACAGGCCCGCGTGCATTCGTCACATCCGATGCAGCGCCCGGCAAGGTGAAAGGCGCGCAAAATGTGCCAGGCGAAATTGCCCTTGCCGGTGGCCGCGGGGTCGATTACCGTTGGCCGGTTTTTGTCCACCAGGCAGCGCTCGCAATAGCACATGGGGCAGACTTGCCGGCAGGCGTAGCACTTCACGCAGCGCTCGAATTCCGTTGACCAATAGGACATTCGCTGCGGCGCAGGCATCTCCATCAGGGACTCAAGCGCTTTCCACCTTTCGACTGCGTCCGGGGCGTGCTTATCCGTTTCGCCAACCACTTCGTCCGCGAAACGTGGCATGTGAACGTCACAGTCCTCACACTTTGGCTCGGCCATGCCTTGGCAAGCCATGCCGATGACGTGCATATCCTTGCGGTCAAGCTGCGATTCCTTCTCGAGCACCAGCAAGGCGCGTTCGTCGCAACCTTTCACCACAATCGCCGGCCGGCCCAGCGCCTTAATCTCCTTGCGCTTGAGATAAACCGTGAGGTTAGCCAGACACTGGTTATTCCAAACCAGCTTCTCGACATCCTCGGGCTTGGTGATGAACACCGGGCCGCGTTTTCCGTAGCCAATCACCACCTTCACCTTGTCCTCGGCCAGCAGGCGGCGGCAGGTCTCGCGCAACGCAGCCTCCCCGTCCCCTCCCCATGCGGAGAGGGGAGTCGCGCCTGATTGCCCTGCGCTGGGGCCGGATAACCTGTCCGGTGAGTTTAACTCCCCTCCACGGATAGGGAGGGACTGGGGTGGTGCGTCAGAGACTTGGTAGAGGCTCTTATAAGGCCCCATTTGGCGAGTCTTTTCGGTGATCTCCTTCACGACTTGCTGCCACTTGTGACCTTCCGCGGCGGAGATCCAGGTGAAGTGAATCCTCTCCATATCAAAACCGAGCGCCTGGAGAAGTTCGCGGAAGAGAATCCAGCGGCGCCGGGCGTGGTAGTTGCCAGAGGTGTAGTGGCAATCACCGGGGTGGCAGCCTGAGACGAGTACCGAATCCGCACCGATCTCGAACGCTTTGACGATGAGGTTAAAGTCGATCCGACCAGTGCACGGCAGCCGCACGATGCGCACGTTGGGCGGGTACTCGAGGCGCGTGGTTCCCGCGAGATCAGCTCCCAGGTAAGTGCACCAGTTGCAAACAAAGGCGACGATTTTCGGCTCGAACTGCACGGGCGGGACGCCCGTGCCACTTGAGTTCTCAGCTCTTTCGCTCATACCAGGCTTTCGACCATGGAATAGATTTGCTGCTCGGTAAAGCCCTCGAGGTCAGCGCTCTTCGAGGGGCAGACAGCCACGCACGTCCCGCAACCCATGCACAATCCCGGATTCACGCGCGCGGTGCGCTTGATGAAAACGCCGCGCGGGGTGCGGACTTCCGCCTGCTCGATGGCGTGGTACGGGCAAGCGTGCTGGCAGGTGAAGCAGGCCGCGCAAGTGTCCTCATTCACTTTCGCAATCTCCGGCTCGCGCGTCAGTTCGCTCGCGGAAAACGTGATCAGCACCTTGCTGGCCGCCGCGGAGGCCTGCGCAACCGATTCGGGAATGTCCTTGGGAGCCTGGCAAGCGCCGCAAATGTAAACCCCCGCCGAGGCAGTTTCGACGGGACGAAGCTTGGGGTGCGATTCGAGCAGAAAGCCGTATTCGTCGTAACCGACATTGAACTTCTGGGCCAGTTGCTCGACTCCGTCGGCGGGGCACATGGCGCTCGCCAGCACCACCATGTCCGCCTCGATGGTTACTGGCTCGCCCGCCAGCGTATCCGTGCCGCGCACGATCAGCTTGCCGTTTTCTTCCGTGATCTTCGAGACTCGTCCACGGTAATACTGCGCGCCGTCCTGCTCGATCGCGCGGCGCACGAATTCCTCGTAACCTTTGCCGCCCGCCCGGATATCCATGTAAAAAACGTGGGCCTGCCCGTCGTGCACCTTGTGCTTGTAAAGCATGGCGTGCTTGGCGGTGTACATGCAGCAGATCTTCGAGCAGTAAGGCAGGCCCTTGGCGTTGTCGCGGGAACCCACACAGCAGAGAAAAACGACGGACTTGGGCTGCGCGCCGTCGGAGGGCCGCTTCAGTTCGCCCACCGTCGGGCCGGAAGCCGAGAGCAGGCGCTCGAACTGCAAGGAATCGATCACGTTCTTATACTTGCCGTACCCGTACTCACCGTAGCCCTGGAGCTTCGGCCGGTCCTGGACTTTCCCGATGTTATACAGTTTGTAACCTGTGGCGATCACTACGGCCCCAACCTTCTCCTCCACCAGCTTGTCCTCGTCCTTGAAGTTGATCGCCTCGGCCTTGCACTTCTTCAGGCACAATCCGCAGCCGTTGCGGAGGATCTTGGCGCAGACTTTCGCGTCAATCACGGGGCGCGCGGGCACGGCCTGCGGGAAAGGAACGTAAATGGCAGGGCGCATCCCCATCGCGTAATCGAATTCGCTGGGGTTTCGCTTGAGTGGGCAAACGTTCCAGCACTCGCCGCAGCCGGTGCACTTCTTGATGTCAACGTAGCGCGCCTTCTGGCGAATGGTGACGTTGAAGTTGCCCACGTAACCGCTCACGGCTTCAACTTCGGAGTAGCTGTAGAGCTTGATCTTGGGGTGCTGCCCCACTTCCACCATGCGCGGCGTCAGGATGCACTGCGAGCAGTCGAGAGTGGGGAAAGTCTCGGAAAGGCCCGCCATCTTGCCGCCGATCGAAGGTTCCCGTTCGACCATCACGACTTCATAGCCGGAGTTGGCAATGTCCAGGGCCGCCTGAATCCCCGCCACGCCGCCGCCAATCACGAGCGCGCGACGGGTTACCGGCACGCGAATCGGCTCGAGTTCGTGGTCGCGGCGCACCTTCTCGACCGACAGTCGGATCAATTGCACTGCTTTGGCCGTGGCCTGGGCGCGGTTGGGATGAACCCACGAACATTGTTCGCGGATGTTGGCCATTTCCACGCGGTAAGGGTTCAACCCGGCAAGCGAAGCGGCGCTGCGGAAAGTGCGCAAGTGCATGTGCGGAGAGCAGGAAGCTATGACGACGGCGTCCAGGCGCTCGGAGACAATCTTGTCGCGCACGATCGTCTGGCCCGGGTCCGAGCACATGTACTTGTAGTTCACCGCGCAGCGCACGCCGGGGAATTCCGCCACCTGTCTCGTGACTGCGTCCATGTCCACCGTGCGGGCGATGTTCTCGCCACACCAGCAAATGAAGACCCCGATTCGGGACATGCTCTCCTACGCTTTCCCAGTCGATGTAGCGGCGGGTTTACCCCGCCATATAAAAAACCGGTGGCGGCGTAAAGCCGCCGCTACGCTTTCCCAGCGGCGTCAGCCTTCAGTCCGGCAGCCGGCTTGCTGACCTGAAGGTCAGCACTACGAGCAACGCCGGGAACAAAGTGCCGGTTCACGCCCAATGCCTCGGGCTCGAATCCCAATGCCAAACCTACTACATCAGACAGGTAATAGATCGGCATCGCGTGCTTCACGCCGTAATGCTGCTCGATGTTGGGCTGCTTCATGTCCAGGTTCACGTGGCACATGGGGCAAGCCACCACCAGGCAGTTGGCTCCGTGCTGCTCCGCATTGGTCAAGATCTTGTGCGAGAGGTCGAGCACGGTCTGCTCGTTGGCCATGGTCATCCCGGCTCCGCAGCACTCGGTGCGGTAGTTCCAATCCACCGTCTTGCCACCCACCGCTTCGAGAATTTTCTCCATCGAGCGGGGCTGCTCGAAGTCGTCGAACTCGACAACCTCGGGAGGGCGCGTCAGCAGGCAACCGTAATAGCAGGCGGCTTTCATCGTGCTGAGCGGAACCTTCACCGCCGCCTTGAGCTTGTCCAGGCCAATCGATTCGAAGAGCTGAATCAGGTTCAGCACTTTCGTTTCGCCGCGCACCTCGAGTTCAACGATCTCCGACACGCTGCGGCGCAGAGCCTCGCTTTCCATCAGCTCCTTGCGCGCTTTCAGCAGTTGCATCGAGCACATCGGGCAGGGCGCCAGCATCTCGTGGAACCCTTTGTTCTCCGCCAGGGCCAGATTGCGCGCGGGCAGCGCCACGGCGAGTTTCTGGTTCAGCGAGTGCGCCGCGGTGGCCCCGCAGCAAATCCAGTCGTCGATTTCCTTCAGTTGGACGTCCAGGGACCCCAGGCAAGCCCGAAGCGATTGCTCGTAGTCGTTCGAGGAACCATGCAAGGCGCAGCCGGGATAGTAGGCCAGATTCATAAGTGTGAGCCGTCCATACAACGCGCAAATATACGGGCCACGACAGCCCGGTCACGGGCCTTCTCGCCCACCAGATGGAACTTCTTGCGCTTCATCAACTCAGGGGCCAGGGTCGCGTCCTTGAGAAGGAACGAGATGCTTCGCCCGCTCACGAAGGTGGTAAGTTTGAACTCCCCGATCAGTTCCAACTCGTTCAGTCGGCCGTTACGCCGGATGTTGGCGAGGAATGCCTTCTGGAAGAGGACTGTGCGCTGCTGCCCGGGGGTGGTCACGCCGCGCTCGAACGAGAGTTGCCGCAGCGCGTCCATTATTCCCGCGCAATCCACGGACTTCGGGCAGCGCGTCGAGCAGGTCTGGCAGGAAACGCACTGCCACATGCCCTGTGCGCCAAGCGCTTTTTCTGTTTGGCCAAGTTGCAGCAGACGGATAAGCCGGGTGGGCCCACTATCCATTCCGGCGGCCACGGGGCAACCCGCTGTGCACTTCCCACATTGATAGCAGTCGCGGATGCGGGTGTGGGCCAATGACTCGACCTGGGGAATAATATCCGATATTGCAGAAACGGCGGTCGCAACACTCAACGCTGGCTGCTCCCTTCGTAAAGAGACCTAACAACAGGGCTGGATGAGACGTTAGCGGGCGCGAGAGAGCCGGCTGCGACATAATGTCCCTGGCACTGTTTGTCGCTGTCGCTTTTGACCCTGCCTCGCGCATTGTCCCCAGCCTGTTGAAAAACGTAAGGCTCGGACTGGGACAATAATGCCGGTTGCTGCGAGCTTATTGTTTCCTTTTTCATCATCTCTGCCCGGCGTCAGGTCTTTTTAACGCCTGAAACTTAGGCCCAAGCACGTAACAGGCCACTATGTAGTGGTCCGTGGCCGGTCGTCCGTAGCGTGGGGTCCACTGCCGCCGTTGGTAGGGGCGGTTCGCGAACCGCCCCTACTGTCCACGAGCGGACCCGTTTGCGCGGGGATCAACTCACATCAGGCCTAAATGTAACGGCTCACGCTGTAACCGCTCTCTCACCTGAGGCGTCTACGGACTTGATTGCACCAAACTCAATTACAGGAGATGCTTCTATGAAGAAAATTGCCTTAGCCTTCTCATTGGCATGTGGATTGTTGCTGGTCAGCACCATCGCGGCGGCCGCTGACGAACCCGCGAAAGTTGCAGGAACGTGGGAGGTGTCCTCCCAAGGCCGCAACGGGCCCATGACCCAAACCCTGACCATCACCCAAGACGGCGGCAAGATCACCGGCACCCTCACCAGTCCGCGTGGCGACGCTAACTTCGAGGGCACGGTCACCGGCAACAAAGTCGCCTTCACGGTCAAACGTGAAACTGACAACGGTACGTTCGTCATTGAATACTCCGCCACGGTTGACGGGGATGCCATGAAGGGGACCGCTCATAGCGAACGCTTCGACCGTGAGTGGACCGCGAAGCGCACGAAATAACCGCTGTTTCACCACAGAGACGCAGAGGCAATGAGAACGCATGCTCCATAGCGTGTGAGGGTAATTGTGCCTCGTTGGCGCATTTCACGACTGCCACCGCTGCCCGTGCGGTGCTGGCAGCCCCATGCAAGTTCAAAACCACCAAAGCGGACCAACGGGCGGCCACAAGGGTCGCCCCTACAGGCGATTCCTTGCTATACTTTCCTGACTCAACTAAGGAGGTAGGTAAATGCGGAAGCAAGTTGCTCTGTTGGCACTCATCGCAATAAGCCTGGGAGTCAGCGTATGCGGGTGGGCACAGATTGGAATGTTCACCAAGGAGCAGCGAATCGAACTGACCCGGGAATGGAAAGGCGATCGGTTCGAAGACGGACGCCCGAAGGTCTCTGATGAGCTGTTGAAGCGCATGGCGACCGTGGATGCGGAAGAAGCATGGGGTGTGCTTCAGTCGCATGGGTTCATTAACCAGTTCGAGGGCCACTGGCACATCATCAACCCGGGCCCGCGCCTGGCGGCGAGAGTGGTCACCGCGGTCTTCATGCCGTCGAGGCCGGACGTGAACGCTGTGATCGCCGAGCACGGCAAAGCGGAGCATCGAGTGGGCGCGCAGAATTCCTGGATCATCGACATCCTCCAACCCGGGGACATACTGGTGGCGGACTTGTTCGGAAAGGTCAAGGACGGCACCCTCATCGGTGACAATCTCGGGACCTCGATCTACACTAAAAGCCACACGGGGCTGATTGTCGATGGGGCGGTTCGCGACGAGTCGGGGATCAGCGAGATCGAGGGCTTTCGCGTGTACACGCGGGACGTGGACCCCTCCGCTCTGCGCAACGTGACGCTGATGGGCATCAATGTTCCCATCCGTATCGGACATGCCACGGTGATGCCCGGCGACGTGGCGGTGACCGATGTCGAGGGAGTCACCTTCGTCCCACCGCAACTGTGCGAGGAAATGGCCGACCACGCCGAACAGATTCACATGGTCGACGAGTGGGGCCACTTGATGCTGCGGCAACAGAAGTATACGCCCGGCGAAATCGACGGCAAGTGGACGCACCAGATGATCGAAGAGTTCAATCAGTACTGCGCTGCGAAGGGCTCGAAGGTGCGGAGGAAAGAAGAGTAGGCAGGTGGGCAGGTCGGCAGCTCGGCAGGTGGGCAGGTCGGCAGCTCGGCAGGTGGGCAGGTCGGTAATCAGGTTGTAGCCCTCGCCCCCTTAGGGGAGAGGGTGGACCGCACCGGCGTTTTCATCAGCCGGGGCGGGCCGGGTGAGGGGGTCCGACCTTGCGGGAGGCAAACGGAGATGGACAACGCGGCTCGCCGGTTGCAGGATGAGATTCACCAATTCCTTCGCGATGAAGTGTTCATGTTGACTCTCATGGCCGTCACCCAACGCGGTCAAATTTACGCGCCACAGTCGACCAAGCCGGAAGACAGGGACGAATTCCGAAGGGAGCTGCACAAGTACCTCGATCGAATGGCGGAGGTCTACAAGGTGCGAGTTGCCGAGGAAGATCATCTTCGCAACATCGTTTCGCTTAAGGAAGAGCTTTCTGCTTCTTGTAAGGGGCTCCACGACGAAAGAGGATTCCGCATCGGGAGCGCACAAAAGGCGCTAAATCTGTTTCTCAAGTACCTATGGTGCTTGGGCGACATCCCAGAGCCCCCGCACTGCCCTTTTGACAGTAGAATCATCAACAAGCTGAAAGAATTACCGAAAGATGCTCAATGCAGTTGGGTTCAGTGCGACAATATGGAGCACTACAAGTGCTGGGTTGCTGCAGCTCGGAAAAAGGCTGAGGAAAGCTCTCTGTCTCTCGCAGAATGGGAGCTTGTTACGTACAACAACACACCCTAAGCGACCCCTCACCCGGCCCTCGACGGCTGATGACAGCGCCGTCGCGGGTCACCCTCTCCCCGAGGGAGAGGGCCACTGTTCGACTCGGGAGGTCAGACAATGTCCAACCACAACGATACGACGCTCGGCCGGCGAGATGTCTTGAAGACCTCGGTCGCGGTGCTGGGGGGAGCGTTGGTAGGAAGCGATGCCGTAACCGAGGCGGAGGTGAAGAACGTAAACACCAACTCGAGCCCCTCGACACTGAAGATCACCGATCTCCGCGTGGCGACGGTGGTGAAACCCGGGCCGAGTCCCTGCACCATCGTACGGATCGACACGAACCAAGGCGTCTACGGACTCGGCGAGGTTCGCGACGGCGCGAGCGCAACTTATGCCCTCATGCTCAAGAGCCGCATTTTGGGTGAGAATCCGCTTCGCATCGACTTCCTCTTCCGCAAGATCAAGCAATTTGGCGGGCCTGCCCGGCAAGCCGGGGGCGTGGTCTCCATCGAAATGGCGCTCTGGGATATTGCCGGAAAAGTGTATGGAGTGCCTGTTTACCAGATGCTGGGCGGCAGATTCCGCGACCGGATTCGCATCTATGCCGACACCACGGAGTCGAAGGATCCCAAAGTTTACGCCCGGAACATGAAAATCCGCAAAGAAGAAATGGGCCTGACGTGGCTGAAGATGGATTTGGGAATCGACATGGTCGAAGACACTCCAGGCACTGTGACCCGACCCTCGGGGCTGAGCAGGTGGGATGAGAGTTTTCTCCCGCACCCGTTCGTGGCGACCGAGGTGACCGACAAGGGAATCGACATGCTCTGCGAGTACGTGGCGGCGATTCGCGAAGCGGTGGGCATGGAAATCCCGCTCTCCATGGATCACCTCGGCCATATCGGGGTGAAATCCTGCATCCGGCTGGGAAAGGCTTACGAGAAATACAACCTCTCCTGGATGGAGGACCTGATTCCCTGGCAGTACACCGACATGTGGCAACGCATCACGGAGGAGAGCCCCACGCCGACCCTCACCGGCGAAGACATCTACCTGAAGGAGGATTTCATCAAGCTGTGCGAGCGTCACGCGGTGAGCAAGATTCATCCCGATCTTGCCACCTCGGGCGGAATCCTCGAGACGCACAAGATCGGCGACGCGGCCATGGAGTACGGCGTTCCCATGGCGATGCATTACGCCGGCCTGCCCATCGGCTGCATGGCGAGCGTCCACTGCGCCGCGGCTACTGAGAACTTCCTGGCGCTCGAAAATCACTCCTTGGATGTGCCCTGGTGGCAGGACCTGGTGGAAGGAATTGATAAGCCTATCATCAATAAAGGCTATATTACCGTTCCTGAGACGCCGGGCCTAGGCGTGACGCTCAACGAAGATTTGGTGAGACGGCATCTGGCGCCGGGCACGGGCTATTTCGAACCTACCACGGAGTGGGATAAGGAACGTTCCTGGGACCGGAATTGGAGCTGACCCAGCCCGCGCGACACAGCGCTGTAGCGCTGACCTTCAGGTCAGCACGCGTGCCAATGCGGAGATTGATCCTAGCGCCGAGATCGGTCTCTGGGACAAGCAGGTGCCGACCTAAAGGTCGGCGCTACCGGGGCGTCTGGCCCTGGAGTTTTTTCACTGCTTCGAGCGCTTGCTGATTGTCGGGTTCGCTTTTCAACCCGGTTTGCAATTCTTCGAGCGCCTCGCGATTCCTCTTGGTATCCGAATAAAGCAGTCCCAGCATTATGTGAGCGCGGCCGGAAGAGGGGTCGAACGCCTTGGCTTGCTCGAAGGCACGCTCGGCTTCCGCGTACTTGCCCTCACGCCAGGACACCAGCCCGATCCCCCAATAACCGCGAGGCGTCCTGGCCACGCGAAGGGATTCCTGGTATTCCTTTCGAGCCTCCGGGAGTCTCCCCTGGTCGAAGAAGAAGTCAGCCAGCCCGACGTGGGCGCGCACGCTCAAAGGTGAAAGCGATACGGCCGTTCGGAATTCCTTTTCAGCATAATCGGTTTGTCCAATCTGCTCGTAAAGTTCGCCCAGGTACAAGTGGGGCTGAGGCTCTTTGGAGTCCTTTAAAAGCGAGCGAATCAGGTAACCCTGCGCTTCGCTGTAGCGCTTGCGTTTCATATTGAGCATGGCGAGATTATTCAGGATCATGGGATAATCGGGCGCAAGCTTGTCCGCCGCGACTAACTCCCGCTCTGCATTGTCCAAATCATCCCGGTCGAGATAGATCCCAGCGAGATTCAGGCGCATGATGTAAGCGTCAGGTTGCGCAGCGATGGTGGCCTTGTAGAACCTAACGTCGTCGTGCCAATCGCGATTGCGCCGCACGATTCGGAAGACGCACAGGCTTGCAATGAGGACTGCAACGGCGATCGCGAGGGACCGCCAGAGCCGAGAACGCCAGGAGCGCTGGTCCGCGTCGGGGGCGCTTGCCGTCGCTCTCCACAACCTGGCTCCCGCCCATCCCACAGCCCACGAGACTCCCACAGAAGGCAAATAGAGGTAGCGCTCCGTGAAGATGTCGGCGGCCATCCAGGGCGAGTACAAAACCGGGGCCAGGTTGAGGAAGAAAAAGATCAACCCGAAACTCACCAGGCGCGCGCGCTTCCAGGAGAGAACCACCAACAACGTCAACGCCGCGAGCGCCAGAGCACCTGCGATGACGCGCGGGTCGGAAGGACTGGTGCTCATGTGGAAGGGATAGAAAGCGCTAAGCGTGGCGGGCCAGACGAGCTTCCACAGGTATTGGCCGGCCAGTTGCAGCCCGGAGAAGAAAACCACGTCCGGCCCCATGGCGGGAAACTGAGACCTGGCGGCCATGCCGCCCACAAAGTGAATTCGGAAAGCCAAATACGCGAGCGTCAGGACCCAAAGGGGGCCGTAGCGCGCGAACTTGATTGGGGTGCTGGTGGCCTGGCGATCTTCACGGCAAGTATGTTCGTAAAGCATGGCCAGCGCCGGCAGAGTGACTGCGGGTTCCTTGGCGAGCAATGCCAGAGCAAAACTCGCGGCCATAGACAAATGGCCGAGAATCAGTTTTCGGCCGCGCCACTTCGAAAGCCCCAGGAAAAACCAGAACGTCAACAGATAGAAGAAGGCCAACTCGAGATCCGTCACGGCGGCGACCCAGGCCACTGATTCGGAGTGCATCGGATGAATCGCGAACAAGCCGGCGGCGATGTACGCAGGCAGCCGATCGTCGAACATGCGCCAAGTCACAAAAAACATGACCAGGACCACTAACGCGTTCAGAACGATGTTCACCAGGTGAAATGGCCAGGGGACAGGACCGAAAAACTGGTAGCAGAACAAATAGCCGAGTGACATCAAGGGGCGATAATAATTGCGAGGATAATTTCCGCCAAGGAACGACCACACGGGAGTAGTAAAGATATCCTTCAAGTGATGGAAGCTTTGCAGGTAGGGATTCTGCAGGATCTGCGCGTTGTCGTCGTAGACGAAGAAGTTATGTAAAGTGTTGAGATAAGGAACAACCGCCAGAGCCACCAATAAGGCTAGCAGCAGCGCGTCGATTCGGCGTATTGAATCTCGAGATCCAGGTAGGTTCACATCAGCAGAACAGGTATTTTCGCCAGCGCTCGTCGGAACGGCCCATCATGCGCATGATCTGACGGCTGGTGTGCAGCGTAAACGGGCGCGGCGGTCTCAGAAGCTTCAGCCCAGCCTCTTCGGGAAGCCGGTCACCTTTCAGATTGTTGCATTTGTGGCAGCAGGCGACAAGGTTATCCCAATCCGTGCGGCCCCCGCGCGAGCGCGGAATTACGTGATCCAGGGTAAGTTCATGTGCAGGCAAGGTACTGCCGCAGAACTGGCAAGTGTAACGGTCGCGCAACAGCAGGTTCTTTCTCGAAAGGGCGCGCGTCTGGTAGGGAATGCGCCGGAATTCCAGCAGCCGGATGACGGAAGGGATGCGAATCGCCACGCGAGCGGCATGAATGAAGGCGCCGTCGTCTTCTTCCGCGGTCGCCACACCTTTCAGAATAAGGACCAGCGCGCGGCGCACGGCAGTGACGTTAATGGGCTCGTAGGTAGCGTTCAAGACGAGCACCGGTTCTTGCAGCGCCCGTTGGTGGTTATCCTCCGACATAAGCACCATCCTACTAAAAAAGCGGTTCCAAGTGGTAGTGCTTCGAAGCGCCGTCGTAGGGCGGCTCGCGAGCCGCCCGTACGCTAGCCACTGGCCACTGTATCGGGAAACTGGGGCGTGGCCCGTGCCAAAGACAACGCCAGGACACGCGTGGCGCCGGCCCGTTTGAGGGCAGCGGCGCAAGCCGAAAGCGTCGCCCCTGTGGTCATGACATCATCAACCAGCAGTACCGTGCGGTCGCGCACCCGTTCGGGCTTGGACACGGCAAACACACCTCGAACATTCTCACGGCGCGCGCTCGCACTTAGGCCAACCTGAGGAAGCGTGGGGCGAAGGCGGAACAGCAGGTCCGCCGCCAGTTGCAGTCCCCGTTCCTTTCGCCGGATCTTTCGGACCAGACCTCGCGCCAGCAGTGCAGCCTGGTTAAACCCTCTTTCGCGGCTTCGCGACGCATGCAATGGAACTGGAACAACCAAGGCCGAATCACGCTCCGTCAGCGCTTCGAGTGGTCGCAGCAACAGCTCGCCCAGGCGGTTGGCCAGGTGTCCGCGCCCATAGAATTTCAAATGGAGTATGGCCTTGCGCAAGTTTCCAGTGTAAAGCCCATAGCTTCTCGCCCTGTCGAAGTCCTGCTCGCCCAAGCGGCACGGCGCGCAGATCGCGTCACCGAGTTCGGCCGCGCGCTCGGAGGCAAGAGGAAGACCGCAACATTCACAGTGAGGGCCGAGCCACGGTTGAAGGCTTTCCCAGCAGAGCGGGCAAATGGAGCCGCCACCGGCTTGCTCAAGTTGCCGGCCGCAGAGCAAGCAATCGGCAGGAAACACTACGGCACACACAGTGCCGAACAGTTCCGATAGGACGGAGTGAGTTGGCGCGTTGTGATTACCAGCGAGAGAGAAGGCTGACCTCGCTTTCGATCACCACCCCTCGGTCCCCTCCTCACTGAGGAGGGGATTTAAGGCGCCTAACTCCCCTCCTTACCGAAGAGGGGAGCCAGGGGTGGTGTGCTACAGCAGACCCTGGTCCTGCTTTTCCTGGCATTCGATGCAATGCCGCGCCCAGGGAACCGCTTCCAGGCGTTTTACCTGAACCTCTTCTTGACAGGACAAGCACAAGCCGTAAGTGCCGTTCTTAAGGCGTTCCAAGGCTTCGCCGACTAATTGCAGAACGCGCCGATTCCCGTCGCTCTGGTGGAAGAGGAACTCCTTCGTGTAGGAGTTGGCAGCTTTGTCGGCGACATCTTGAGTCGGGTCTCCGTCGGCTTCGCGGCCGTCGCGATCGGAATTCGTCACCAGCCGCAATAACTCCTCTTGCCTGGTCACCAAGCACTTCTTGTAGTATTCGGCTTTCTTCTTGTCCATGTGCAACCTTTTCGGACTCGCGCGGGCCTCACATAGAAAATTCTATGAGGGGTCGGGAAAACTGTCAAGCTGCCGTGACCGGCAGGAAGAATCTCCGCAGTTCGCTGAAGCGATAATTGCGGAGATTCTCTGCTGCTCTGAAAATCGTAGCGCGGGCGTCTCGCCCGCAGGGGCGGGAGCGTCCCGCTCCCGCGCACGGGCAGGATGCCCGTGCCACCGCGGGCGAGACGCCCGCGCTACATCCGTCCACCGTCGGGCGATTTTCATGGTTTCTGGGCGCCCTCCAGCGAATGGGCATGAGCGACTCCCTGAAATTAGCGCACCAGCACGGCACACGGCAAGCAGCGCCTGCAAACGAAGCCGCCGCATCATGCGTCGCACGATAATTCCGGTCTCCCACCTAAACGATTTGAGGTTAAAATCATTAGCACCGTAAGGCAAATTCACAGTGGAGGAAAAGAATGTCGGGCATCTACAAAATCACGGAGTTGGTTGGAACCTCACCCAATAGTTTTGCCGAAGCAACAAAGGCAGCAGTCGCCGAAGCAGCAAACCTCCGGAATATGGAATGGTTCGAGGTTGTCGAGGAGCGGGGAAGGATCGTGGACGGAGCTGTAGCGGAATTTCAAGTCACGCTGAAAATCGGATTCAGACTCGAAAGGTGACAGAGTCCGCAAGGCCTCCGAGCGACGGCCGCTTCGCGAAGAAGAAAAGGTGCGCAGCGCACCGGCAATCCGAAGAGCCGAATCCCGCGATGGGGAGGGAAGCTCCCTCGAGCGCACGAATGACGCGAGCCCAGTGATGCTCGCGACGGACCTCGCCAAGGGAATACCAGACGCGCTCGAGCCGCGTGTGAGGTCGCAGGTAATCGACGTGCCAGTGCGGTCGCCGCGATACCCTCCTGTGGTGCGCGACGCGGGCACGCACCCCTCCCGGCCCGAGGGCGCTGCCCACATATACGTAGAAGCCGCGTCGAAGCTCGAGGGAGCCGAGCTTCCCGATTTGGACCAGCTTGCCTCTGGGACAAGAGAGGATCAATGCGTAAGTGCCGGGTCCTGGTTTCATGGCCGTGCTCCTCGGCCGCCTACAGAGGCTTTACCTAACACCGTGGCGGACCAACCCCCTCACCTGTCCGTCGGCTGACGGACACCCTCTCCCCCAAGGGGGCGAGGGCATAAACTGAGCGGATTTCTCCCCTCGCCCCCTTTGGGGGAGAGGGGTCGGGGGTGAGGGGGCGATGTCGCTCATTCTGCGATCCTCAATAGGACACTACGAATGCCAATACTCGATCAGTTCAGGCTGGAAGGCAATATCGCGCTGGTGACTGGTTGCCGGCGCGGAATCGGGAAGGCCATCGCCTTGGCGATGGCGGAGGCGGGAGCGGATATCATCGGCGTCAGCGCCTCGCAGGAAATAGCGGGCAGCCAGGTGGAGAGAGAGGTCCAGGCCGCGGGCCGCAGCTTCCGGGGTTATAGCTGCGACTTCAGCGATCGTAAGGCTCTTTACCGATTCCTCGAAAACCTGTCCGCCGATTTTCCGGCCATTGATATTCTGGTGAACAACGCGGGAATCATCCTGCGCAAGCCCGCCGTCGAGCACCAGGATGCGTATTGGGACAAGGTGATTGAAGTCAACCTCAACGCGCAGTTTGTCCTGAGCCGTGAGATCGGAAAGCGGATGGTGGAGCGAGGCCGCGGCAAGCTCATCTTCATTGCTTCCCTGCTGGCGTTTCAGGGTGGAATCCTGGTTCCCGGCTATGCCGCCAGCAAGGGAGGAGTCGTTCAACTAACCAAGGCCCTGGCGAACGAGTGGGCGGGCCATGGTGTCAACGTCAACGCTATCGCGCCCGGTTATGTCCGCACGGATAATACCCGCGCGCGGCGGGACGACCCGAAGCGCGCCGCGGCCATCCAGGATCGCATTCCCGCCGGGCGCTGGGGCGAACCTGAGGATCTCGCGGGCGCCGCGCTGTTCCTCGCCTCAGCCGCTTCGGATTATGTGCACGGCGCGATTCTGACGGTCGATGGCGGATGGATGGCGCGGTAGAACAGCAAGGACTTCAAAAGCAGTTCAAATGGCAAAAGGCAAATGGCAAATTTCAAATGGTTTGCAATTTGGCATTTCAAGAAACCTAAACCATTTGCCATTTGACCTTTGCCATTTGCCATTTGGATTGCTTTTCTGCCGCGTAAAAAGGGGTAGGGCTTTCCCTACCCGGCTCGTGAGGGGACGGCAAGCCGTCCCCCTACGTTCACACGGGCGGGGACGTCAGGATGGCGCGGCGACCCACGTAACCCGCGGGCGGCCGCTCGACGGGTTGCGGTCAACGAGGATGGGAGTGCGAAACACGCGGCTGAGCATGTCCGGTTGGAGAACCTCGACCGCCGCGCCTTTTGCCAGGCAGCGGCCGCGCTCCATCAAAATCAACTCATCCGCCAACTCCGAAGCAAGGTTCAATTCGTGCGTGACCACGACGGCGATGAAACGCTCCGAGATGGCGAGATGGCGCAGCAGACGGAACATCTCAATCTGGTAGCCGATGTCGAGATTGGCGGTGGGTTCATCCAGCAGCACAAGCTGCGGCCTCTGGGCTAAAGTCCGCGCCAGCACCGCGCGCTGGAATTCCCCGCTGCTCATCTCGAGAACGCGCCGCCCAACAAACTCCCCCAGGTGGGTCTTTTCTATAGCCCAGTCCACCCAGCGTTCATCTTCAGGCGACTCGAAAAGACTGCGGCCTAGGTGGGGGTGGCGTCCCTGGCGGACGAACTCTCGCACCTCGAATGAGAACAAGAGGATAGTCTCCTGCCGGGCCAGGCCCACCAGGCGGGCCAAAGGCCGGGGCGGAAGGCGGTGAAGATCCGCGCCGTCCAGGGTTACTGTTCCCTGCTGCGGCTCGAGGTGCCCGCTGACAATTTCGAGGAGCGTCGACTTGCCCGAACCATTCGGCCCGACGATGGCGATGACTTCCCCCGCACGCGCTTCGAAGCTGATCGAACTAAGCTCGAAGTGCGGGTAGCGGAACGAAACTCCGTTGACGCGCAGATGGTGTTGGAGCTCAGGCATTGCAGTTGCCAGTCGTCAGTCGTCAGTGGTCAGTTGCCAGACGTCGGCCGTCCGGTGTTTGTTCTCCGTGGTCCCTTGTCCCCGGCAGGGAGATCGGAGATTTCAAATTTGAGATTTGAAATGCTTAGCACGTCACGCCATGCTCGCAAACGCGCTGGCACGCCGCGCCATTGAACTATTATCATTAAGATATGTCTTGCTATTAATATGCACAAACAGATTCTATCGATAACTTATAATGCATAACTTATAATTCACAATTCATCATTCACTATTCACCGTTCATCATTCATCCCGCCGTCTTGCGCAGCAGGTAGATGAACACCGGCGCGCCGGCCACGGCGGTGACGGCGCCGACCGGCAGTTCCGACGGGGCGAGCGCAGTTCGCGCCAGCGTATCGGACAGCACCAGCAGAATAGCGCCGCCCAAGGCAGCCGTGGGGAGAAGCAGGCGGTGGTCGTTGCCCACCAGCATTCTGCCCAGGTGAGGCACCAGGAGGCCCAGATAGCCGATGGCGCCGCTGGTGGAAACTGCTATCCCGGTCAGCAGCGACGCGAGAATATAAACGCCCAGCTCGACCCGCGCCACGTTGACTCCCAGGTGGGCTGCCTCCTCCGAGCCCAGAAGCAGAACATTCAGATCTTTCGCAAGCACATAAATACCCGCAATGGCCAGCAGGATGGCCGGAGCGAGGATGCGCAACTCCGCCACGGGCGTCACACTGAGGTCACCCATCAACCAGAAGGCGATGCCGCGCACATCGCGGGTCGAGAGCAGCGTGAGCATAAACAGAATGATGGCGGATAGGAAAGAGGCGGTAATCACTCCGGCCAGGATCAGCGTGTAACTCGCCAGGCGCCCGCCGCTCCGTCCCAACAAGTACACCCAAACCATGGTGATCATCGCTCCGGCGAAAGCCGCCAGGGGTGAGGCTGCAGCGATGCGCCCGCCGATCCAGAGCGCGAAAATAGCGCCTACGGCAGCGCCGCTGGAGATTCCCAGCACGTAAGGATCGGCCAGCGGATTGCGCAGCAGCGCCTGCAGTGCCGTGCCTGCAACCGAAAGCGCCGCACCCACAAAAATGGCCAGCAAAATCCGCGGCAGTCGGATCTGAAGCACGATCACCGCCGCTTCGGAATTTCCACCGCGCGAAACGAGCGCCCGCCAAACAGCCTGCAAAGGCAAGTGCACTGCTCCCATCGTCAACGACACGAGCACCACCAGGGTGAGAAGCAAGAACATGGTTACGGAAACCATGATCACATTACGCGGTGTGGCGGGAACGGTCATCTCAGGATTCCAGATTCAAGATTCAAAATTCAAGGCTGCCTCGGGTGCAGGATATTTGCCAACTCTTCCATTGCATCCACCAGGCGTGGGCCGGAGCGCTCGATGGTCTCGGAAACGAAATACATGCGGCCGTCTTTCACCGCTCGCAAGTCCTTCCAACCGGGCAGGCCGCGAAATTCCTTGAGGCTGGGAGAAAAGGACTCGGTCTTGGGAAAGAGAATCACGTCGGGATCGAGGGGCAGGAGTTCCTCCAGGGTCAAGCGCGGCCATTCGCCTTTCAGGTTCTCCCCGATCGGGACTCCGCCGGCGGCGCGGATGACGTCGGCAATAAACGTGTGAGGCCCGATCGTAATCAGCGGGCGGTACCAAACCACGAAGAGCGCTTTGGGCTCGGGTTGGCCCTTGATCCGATTCTCGATGCGGTCAATCCGGGCCTGCATCTCGGCCACGAGGCGCGTCGCCTCCGCCGCGCGTCCGAGCACTTTCCCCAAATCCTCGATCGAGGCCAGAGTGCCCTCAAGAGTATTCGCCGTCACCCCGTAGACTGGTATCCCCAACCGTTCGAGCTGGTCTGCAGTCTCACGCCGGTTGGCTTCCGGGGTGCCCAGGGCCAGATCGGGCTTCAACGCGACAATTCGCTCCAAACTGGGGTTCACCATTGTTCCGACGTGCGGCTTGCTCGTGGCTTGAGGCGGAAAGTCACAATTGTCCGTGTCGCCCACCAGTTCATCGCCAAGACCCAAAGCATAAACGATTTCCGTAATGTTGGGAGCAAGGGAAACGAGGCGGTGAGGATTCTCGGGCAAGTTGACCATGCGGCTGGTCTGGTCTTTGACCGTGCGCGCGGAAACGGTCGCGGGCAGCAGGGCCGACAAAGTGGCCACCAGGACGCAGGTCAGCAACTCGCTGCCGTCTGCGATTGTTCCGCCGCGACCCTTTGTTTTCATGGACATTCTCGCTTTGTTCGTTCAAAATCAGCTTTCAGCCTTCAGCGATCAGCCAACATATTCCCCTCCTTGGATAAGGACGGGCCAGGGGTGGTTGGCTTCTGACCCGACCCTTTGTTTTCATAGACATTCTCGCTTTGTTCCGTCGTTTTCGCGGGCATTGGCGCGGGTTAACCGCCAGGGAGCAAAGTCCCACCACCCCCAGCCCCTCCTCATCCGAGGAGGGGAGTCCGGAATTCCCCCCTCCTTGGACAAGGAGGGGTCAGGGGTGGTTGGCTTCTGACCCGATCCTTTGTTTTCATAGACATTCTCGCTTTGTTCCGTCGTTTTCGCGGGCATAGGCGCGAGTTCACCGCCAGGGCGCCAAGTCCCACCACCCCCACCCCTCCTCATCCGAGGAGGGGAGTTCTGGGATTCCCCCCTCTGGATGAGGCCGGGGTCAGGGGTGGTCGAATTGGTGAACAAGTCAAAAGAGCCGTTGGCGAGGTCCGGTCGGTCATAGCGGAGGAACGCAGCACCCGAGTCTAGGCTATCGTATTAAGCATAGTTTGTCAAGCGCTTTTTCTTGAAGCGCGCCCGAAGACGCTCGAACGGCGCGATTTTGTTTGTCAAACGCCCGCCCGAGGTGAACAATAGAGGACAGCATGCGTTCCCTGGCTGCGGCTTTTGGCTTACTCGCTGTCACCGTTGCGGGCGCGGTCCAGACATTGCCCGCCAAGCAGGCCGGCCCTCGCCAGCCTGTAGCGTGGTGCCACGTCCAAGACGGCCCGCTCGAGGTAGTGCGGAGTGTGGCAGGTCGAAAGACAAGTTCGCTGAGCCTGAGCCGGGGAGCGTTGGTGCCGGTAATGAGATCCGAATCGAAGAACGGCAGAACGCGAGTCATGCTTCGAATCACGGAGCTTGAGACGCTAGCCTCGGTAGTCGGCTGGGCGGATGCGAGCCAGGCGGAAATTCTTCCTGTCGACCGTTTCCCAAGTGACGAAGAGATCCTGCGCCAACTCAGCTTCGAACCTCCGAGCGGTTTCGCGGCCCAGAGCGCCGCTGTGGCGCGCTGGCTGGTGAAGCAAGGGGACTCGGGCACGGCGCTGGTGTGCTTCGTCGCGTCTGCCGGCCTCCCGGAATCGAGGCTCGTGGTCTTCCTGCCCTCGGGTGGAAAGTACGTGCGCGGTCCGGAGCTTCCATTCCCGTTTGCCGACATGAATCCCGGCATCCTGTCCGGAGAGGTGCGCGATCTGGTTGGGGACGGAGTCGAGTGCCTGATCACCCGCGAGCCATTCCGCAAGGGGCCCGAGATTCTGGGAGTAAACATGGCGATCCGCCGCCTCGAGCACGGAGAGTTCTCGACGCTCTGGACGGCTCCGCTCAAGTCGCGCAACCTCGGCTCCTTCCCACGCGACATTCAAAAGCTCCAACCGCCGGAGAAGAATGTCGGCGCGCCTGGTACGGTAACCCTTGCTGAAGTGGAGTTCCAGCCGAGCGGAAAGATCACCATTCCAATTTGGAAAGCGACGATAGGCTTCTTCGCAGTCGGTCATGACAAACCCTCAGAATCCGTAGAAGTCACGAAGGCCTGTGCCTGGGACGGCTCGAAGTTCGAGTCGATTCAATAAGGGACGCCCGGGTGTTTAGAAGGCGCGAGGAAAACTCGGAATGCGTCATCCTGAGCGAGGCGAAGGATCCCTGCGGTGGTTCCTGATTCGTTGGACTCTGAGAAACTGCGCGTCAGGTAGTGTCCTAAATGTGGGTTGGTGATTGCCTGTGATCTCTCAGCCCTGAAAGGGCGGCCTAGCAAAGCCCAGGCGAACGGCCTGGGTGGAAGCGGTAAGAGAATGTTTCATTTCCGGCCTCAAGCCCTGCAGGGGCGCGATAGCTGCACATTTTGTAGGTCGCCCCTTCAGGGCTCGGGCCGGAAAACCGCCTCCTCTCCCAGGCCGTTGGCCTGGGCTTTGCTAGGCCGCCCCTTCGGGGCTGTGAGTTGCAGGCGAAGTCCAGCTTCAAGTTTAAGACACCGGGCAACACACATTAGGACACTACCGCTCGCCATTGGCAGTTGAGTAAACCCCCGGACTGACATATAATGAGTGTGGGGCAAAAGACAAAATGCAAAAAGCTAAAACTTTAGGCGAGCTGAAGAGTTCTCTCTACAGAAGTGTCAGCGTCCGGGACGAGATGCGGGCCAACCTGCTGTGCAAGCTTTCGGAAGGCACGCCGCTCTTCCCAGGCATCATCGGCTTCGACGATTCGGTGATCCCCCAGATTGCCAATGCTATTCTCTCGCGGCACAGCTTCATTCTGCTGGGTCTCAGAGGCCAGGCCAAAAGCCGCATCCTGCGCTCGCTCGTCACGCTTCTCGATGAAGCCATTCCCTACATCGCCGGCTGCGAAATCAACGACGACCCGCTGCAACCCCTTTGCCGGGCCTGCCACGAGCGCCTGGCGGATATGGGCGACGACACTCCGATCGATTACCTGAGCGCTGAGGACCGATACGTTGAGAAGTTGGCCACGCCGGATGTGACGATGGCCGACATTATCGGTGATCTTGATCCCATCAAGGCCGCCCGCGGCGGGCACGCTTTGTCCAGCGAGCTGACCATACATTACGGCCTGCTGCCACGCGCCAACCGAGGCATTTTTGCCATCAATGAACTCCCCGACCTGGCCGGGAAAATTCAGGTCGGGCTGTTCAATATTATGCAAGAAGGCGATGTGCAGATTAAGGGCTACCCAGTGCGCCTTCCGCTTGACGTGGCGCTGGTATTCACCGCTAACCCGGAAGATTACACCGCGCGCGGCAAAATCATTACTCCCCTGAAGGACCGCATTGGTTCCGAAATTCGCACGCATTATCCCGCTTCCCTCGAGCATGCCATGGAGATCACCGCCCAGGAGGCCTGGACCGATCGCGACGGGCGCACCAAGCTGGCGATCCCCGAATTCTTAAGGGAGATTGTGGAAAGCGTGGCGTTCGTGGCGCGGCAGGAAAAGCGTGTCGACAAACGCAGTGGCGTGAGCCAGCGCGTGCCCATCACTTGTCTCGAAAACGTAATCAGCAGCGCGGAATATCGCGCTGTGAGGAACCACGAAGACAAGACCGTTCCTCGCCCCTCGGATATTTACACCGCCATGCCGTCTCTGACCGGCAAGGTGGAACTGGAATACGAGGGCGAAATGCGCGGTGCGGACAGCGTGGTGCGCGACATCATCCGGCAGGCTACGGCTCGCGTCTTCAAGAAATACTACGACGGCGTTCCGATGCATTCGATCGTGCAGTGGTTCGAGTTGGGCGGAACACTGAAGTATTCTCCGAACGCTTCCGCCGAAGAACTCTACGGCCATTTCAAGAAGATCCAGGGTTTGCTCGAGCAGACCCAGCGCCTGGGGATCAAGGCAAAAGACGATCCCGGCCTGCTGGCCTCGGGCGCGGAATTCGTCCTCGAGGGGCTTGCGGCGCTCAAGCGAATCAGTCGTAACGAAGAACTGGGCTTCTTCGCGGAGAAGCAACATGCCGAGGCGCCGCCCGAGGAGCCCGCGCCCACGGGGCATCGACGGAGGTCGTTGAACTAAAGCAGTGCTTCGGGCCTAGTCCTTAGTGCTCAGTGGCTACTGTCATTCTGAGCGAAGCGAAGAATCCCGGCAGTTTCAGTTCCAACAAACTGCAGAGATCCTTCGTCGCCTTCGGCTCCTCAGGATGACAGCACTGTCAGGGCGGTGGTTATGAAATTCGTCAAGTACGGCAAATACGTTCCCAATCCCTTCGACGATTTGAGCGCCGAAGATTTGCTGCAACTCCTTCAGGACTTCCTGCTCGACAGCGGCTTCTACAACCAGTATTCCAACTTCTATGAAATGGATCCCGAGCGCACCATGGAGCAGTTGCACCAGGCGCTGCTCGAAGCTCTTCAGCAGCAGGGAAAGATCTCCGATGAGCTGCTGAAGCAAATGTTCGAGAATTGGGAGGATTATCAGAAATCCGAGTTGGCTGAGCGCATCAACCAGTTGCTCGAACAACTCTCGGAGGAAGGCTACATCAGGATCGAGCAGCCCAACACCGGGCAAAACGAATCAAAGGAGCCGGGACAGGGCCAGGTGATGGAAGGCGAGGGCAAGGCCAAGTTCGAAGTCACGGACAAAGCCCTGGATTTTCTCGGCTTCAAAACCTTGAAAGATCTCTTGGGCTCCTTGGGCAAATCGAGCTTTGGGCGGCACGACACTCGCGAACTCGCCACTGGAGTTGAGGCAGACGGTTCCAGCCGGCGCTACGAGTTTGGGGATACGCTGAATCTGGATGTCAATGCCACGCTGCTTTCCGCAATCCAGCGCAACGGCCTCAAGATTCCACTCGACCTCACTTATCAGGACCTTCAAGTCAGGCAGTGCGAGTACCAGAGTTCCTGCGCCACCGTACTGATGCTGGATTGCAGCCACAGCATGATCCTCTACGGCGAGGACCGCTTTACACCCGCCAAGAAAGTCGCCCTGGCGCTGACTCACCTGATTCGAACCCAGTACCCGGGCGACACGTTGCACCTGGTCTTATTTCACGACTCGGCGGAAGAAGTGCCGCTCAACGACCTGGCCCGGATCCGCGTAGGACCGTATTACACGAATACCCGCGAAGGCTTGCGGATGGCGCAGAAGATCCTCTCCCGCCAGCGGAAAGACATGCGCCAGATCGTGATGATTACCGACGGCAAGCCGTCAGCGCTGACCCTGGAGGATGGGCGGATTTACAAGAACTCGATGGGCCTGGATCCGCTGGTGGTTTCGGAAACTCTGCTCGAAGTCGCGCGCTGCCGTCGCAACGGAATTCTGATCAATACTTTCATGCTGGCTTCAGACTACAGCCTGATCAACTTCGTCCAGAAAGTCACGGAAATCTGCCGCGGCAAAGCCTACTTCACCACACCATATACCCTCGGGCAATACCTTTTGATGGATTACCTGCAAAAGAAAGTGAAGCACATTCGCTGACTAGAAGCTGTTTCAAAACCAACTGGATCGTACCGATTTCCGTGAAGTTACTATGCAGGGGAAGGGTCGCCGAACGCCGCGAAGCACACCGAACCAGCTATCCGAGCCTCGGCCCCGCAGGGGCCGTACATGAGTAGCCGGGGGCAGCGCCCCCGGAAACGTGGCCCCCTCACCCCCTTTCCCCTCTCCCCGCAGGCGGGGAGAGGGGACGCCGAAGGCGGGGTGTGGGGCTTGATCCGGGGGTTTCACCCCCGGCTACTCAATTTGCTCCCCTCCGGGGAGCACGGCTTCAGGCTCAGTCGATTATCCCGTTGTAATCGCGTACAGAGGGTTTTGAAACAGCTTCTAGTGACGAGGAGTCACTGGCCGCCAGAAGCTTCAAGGGTTAAAAACGCGGGAGACAGGTAGCGAAAAACTCGGAAGCATAGAAGAAGTAATGTGTTCCGGCTCGCGGAAGACGCGGGGCGCGAGATATCGTTCCCGGTCCAGCCGGTAGACTTCAATGATCCTCTGGTCGGGATCGACGATCCAATACTCAGTAACGCCGTGCCGTGCATATGCCTTGAGTTTGACGCCCCGGTCGCGCTTGGAAGTGGTTGGGGAAAGGATCTCAATCACCAGGTCGGGAGTGCCTTCCACCCAGGTTTTCAGGATGTCGCGATGTTCGTTGAGAACAACCAGTAAGTCGGGTTCCAGAACATCAAAGTCGCTCAGGATTACGTCCATTGGAGCATAGAACATTTCACCAACGGGATTGGCTTCCAGATAATTTGCCATAGCCAACCCAATTCTTCTGGAAATTCTCTGGTGGTCGAGGTTAGGCGAGGGTGTCACGAAGAGTTCCCCTTCGACGATTTCACGCCGTTTACCATCGTCTGGCGCCTCCAGGAGATCAGCGTGGGTGAACTTCGTGCTGATTAGCATAGCGGGATTATAACACGATAGGAGAGGGGCGCCGGCTTCCACGTTTCCCCGCGAATGTGCCAGCGCACACATCCACCTTTGCCTGCGGACCGAGGTCTATTGGTTACTGTGCCGGACTTACCCTGGACTAATGCTTGCTGAGCTTAGCAGCCATGCTCAGGAGTAGCTTGCGATTGGCGCTGGACATGCTTTCGAACATCTTTACCAGCCGTTTGACGGGTTTCCCCGAGCCAACCTGCTCAGGAACCTTGGGTGCACTGGGTTTGCCCTCATCGTGAAACAAGAGCTGATACGGCTCGATCTCCAGTGCTTTCGCAAACTTCTCCAGAGTGGTAAGGGAAGGGGCGGTATAGCCACCCTCTACACGGGATATGTAGGAACGCAAGAGACCGGACCGTCTTTCTATGTCACCTTGCGATAAGCCCTTTGCTTCGCGCAGCGCTCTTAGTCTTTTTCCAAGTTCCATACGGTAATTAAATCAGAATTGAGCACAACAGTCAATCACATTCAGTTAATATATTTCCCGCACCGTCACCGGAAGGGTTATGCCGCCGGTCGAGGGGGCTTCGCGCCGGATGCCGCCATCAACTCCAGGAGCGCTAGCGCAAGCACGGAGCCTCCCACCTCGCTGGCAGGGGGCAGTAAGACGGCCATATCGGAACGATCCGCGAGGTCGCGATCGTTCGTGTCGGTAATCGAAAACAACTTGCCCCCATTGACTTTGAATTGGGCGGCGGCCTCGTGCACAAACCGCTTAGCTCTCAGGTGCGAGCCTGAGACGAACACGGCGGCCTCGCCGCGCTGGAGACGCGGCAGCGGGCCCGAGAGGAAGTCGGATGCCTCAACTCCCTCCGCTCGCATTTGGCCCGAAGCGCAAAAACGCCAGGCCATCCGCGCCACCACAGAATGATAGAGGCCGCCACCCACCAGCCAAAAGCGATCGAGCGCGCGGAGTTCGAGCTGGAGCGAACGCAGCGCATCCCGAAGCTGGGTGAAACACCACTCCATCTGTTCCGGTGATCGCTTCAGCTCGTCTTCCAACAACTCAAGGCCGGCGCTCGGACGCCTGAGCAGGCGCGCTGCGGTGAGAGCGATACGGCAAAGCGCCGCGAGTTGGCAAACCGCAGCCGCCGCAGAATCCTCCGCGCCTTCATCCCGCGTCAGGAAAACGCCCTCACAGGCTTTGGCCAGCGGGCTGTCCGCGCTTCGTGTCAACGCCAGGGGCACGGCGCCCCGCGAGCGAGCCAACTGCGCCGTTTCAAGCGACTCAGCGTCTTCGCCGGATGCTGATATCACGAGCACGATCGATCGGGGGCGCAGGGCCAAAACCGAATAGGCTTCAAAAACTTGTGCGGAGCGGGCCAGCGCCAGGCAGCCCGCGATCCATTCGAACAGATAACTTCCCGCTGCGCCCAGCGGCAAAGAGGCGCCGCACCCGCAAATGTAGACGGGCGATTCTCCCCATCGCACGCGGCGGATGAGCGTTTCATATTCCTGAGCGCCCTTTTCCAAGGTGTCCCGGAGCAGCCGGGGGATTTCCAGAATCTTGGCTCGAGTTTCCATGTGAAGCCGCCTTCGGAGGTAAAGGGTCATTCCCGCGAAAGCGGGAATCCATGTTCCAAACTCGCAGGATACGCCACCGACGGGCTGGATTCCCGCCTTCGCGGGAATGACCCGAGGGGCGACGGCGATGTAGCAATGATTTTACGTCTCTAAATCGTCGATTGTTGCACTTGCCGATGCCGCCGATTCGCCGCCCAAGGGAATGAAAACCCCATGCGCAGAAAGGTGCGCGCCGAAGAGCAGCATCATTGCCGCACCGTAGGCCCAGAATAACAGAGTGGCGGAGGTCTCATAGGGCCCGTAGACCTCCCGGAAGCGAAAGAGCGGCAACGTCAGCATGTAAACGAGCTTTCCCACCTCTGTCAAAACACCACCGACCATGGCCGCCGGAAGTACCTGGGCTACCGGCACCTGGGTGTTGGGTAAGAAAAAGTAAATCACGAAGCAGGTGGCGACGGCGAGCGGCACGGAGAGCGTCTCCATGAGGACGCGTGAGATTGCCCCTACCAGCCCAGGAGCTAGAATCCAGCCAAGAGAATGGATGAGCACCCATTGCGCGGCAGCGGAGAGAAGAATCGATAGCAAGGCCATCAGACCGGTGGTCACCGCCAGAAATAAGGATATTACCTGGTTCTTAAGGAAACTCCGATTCTGCGGCACACTCCACACTTTGTTCAACGCCACTTCCAGCGGCAGAAAAACGCCTGAACTGGTGAAAAAGAGCACGAACACCGATATGAGTTGCAGCCTGGGACGCCCCGCCGCAAGCTGGGAAATATTCCGCAGAATGGAATCTGCCCCCTTCGGCAGATGAATCTGCAAAAGTTCCAGGATCACACGCGAAGCGCTCTCCCAGCCCAGCCAGCGTCGGCAAACGGTAAGCAGGAGGAGTGTGAAGGGAAAGAAGCAAAGATACGCGTTAGCTGCGATCGAGAAGGCGTAAGCGTGCACTTCAGTCGAAGAAATGTAGCGCAAACTCGGCAACATCCGCTTGCCGATTTCCCTCCACAGTCCCTTTTGGCCGCGAGCCAATTTAGCCTGGCCAGTCACTCGATCCCCCTTGGGCAAAAGCGGAAACATCATAACAGGTTGCGTCAGGGAGTGCGGAAGCAAAGCTGCCGCACGGGAGTTCGAGCGAACGGCGGTAGCCCGTGTTGGGTGCGCAAATTGGCGTTAGCTGTAGCGCTGACCTTTAGGTCAGCACTTGCCGACCCTTCGCTTTGCTCAGGGCAAGCTCTAAAGGTCGGCGCTACGCCCAAACCAGGACACGACCCACTGCCAAGAAGCGACATTTCACACCTACGAAAAAGTGCTATAATTCGAATTTGTTTGTTAGTTAAGCGCTCGGGCTTCATCAAAACTTATTCTCGCAAGCGGTACGACTCGTTCCTACCCATCTGGTTGAGTTCAGGAATCGAAGGAGCAAATCATGAGACGGAAAAAGCAGAAACCGGAAGAGGTCGCGGCGAGGAAAGATAATTTCAGCCGGCGCGACTTCCTGAAAGGGGCCAGCGTCGCCGTATCCGGAGGCTTGCTGATTACGGAAGCACAGGCGGCGCCCAAAGCACCGGGGGCGGAGGCGGTCGCAGGGCCGGGGCGCGTGGCCATTACCCTGAAGATTAACGGCAAGCCGCACAAGGTTAATCTGGAACCCCGAGTCACGCTACTCGATGCCCTGCGGGATCACCTGGACATCACCGGGGCCAAGAAGGTGTGCGATCGCGGGGTGTGCGGCGCTTGCACAGTGATGATGGACGGCAAACCGGTCTACGCCTGTAACCTGCTCGCCATTCAGGCGGAGGGACATGACATCGTAACCGTCGAAGGCCTCTCGCACGGTGACCAACTGCATCCTGTGATGGCGGCCTTTATTGAACACGACGCGCAGCAATGCGGATTTTGCACGCCCGGCTTTGTGGTGGCGTGTACAGCCTTCCTGGATAAGCATCCAAACCCCACGATGGACGAGATCGAAGAGGGACTGGGGGGCAACCTCTGCCGCTGCGGAACGTACGTGGGAATTCGGCCGGCCGTGCTCGAGGCCGCCAAAGCGATGAAGGGAGGGAAAGCCAATGCCTAAGTGCAAATACGATTGGCCGGAGGCAGGGGACCGAAAACTGATTGGCCAACGGATCAGCCGTGTGGACGGCGCTGTCAAAACCAGCGGCAAGGCGAAGTACACCTACGACATGAACCTTCCAGGCATGCTCTACGCCAAGGTCCTTGGCTCGCCTTACGCTCATGCCAAGATCACTGTTTTGGACACCTCCGCCGCGGAGAGCATGCCGGGCGTGAAGGCAGTCCGCAAGATTCAGGACGTGGGCACGGAAATTCAATGGGCCGGCGATGAGATCGTAGCGGTGGCGGCGGAAAGCGAGGACATTGCTCGCGAAGCCCTGGACAAAATCAAAATCGAATTCGAACCGCTCCCTTTCTTAGTTAACGAAGAGGACTTAAGCCGGGCTGGTGACCACGCCAAGGCGGCGGGAACCGAGAAGAGCGGCGACCCTGACAAAGCGTTTAGCGACTCCGACGTGGTCATTGCCGAAGGTTACTACGGCATTCAAACTATCACGCACTGCTGCCTTGAGGCGCACGGCAGCGTGGCGGAGTGGACTGCCCCGGACACTCTCAAGACTTATTTCTCCACTCAGAACGTATCCGGAATACCGGGTGAACTCGGCGAAGCTTTGCGTCAGGCGAACATCGACGTAAAAAACAACAATATTGAAACCATCTGCCAGTACATCGGCGGAGGGTTTGGCAGTAAGTTCGGCGCCGACCGATGGGGGGTTGAGAACGCCCGCCTCGCGAAGTTGGCGAACAAACCAGTCAAGTTTCTCCTCGATCGCGACATCGACTTGATCGTGGCTGGGGCGCGGCCCTCGAGCTACGCCAAGGTCAAGGTGGCCGCGAAGAAAGACGGGAGCATCGTGGCGTGGCAATCGGAATCCTGGGGAACCGGCGGACCGGCGGGCACCACCATGCCTCCCCTTCCGTACGTCCTCACGGGAATCCCCAACAAGGTCACTCGCCACACCTCGGTCGGCACGAACACGGGCCCGGCCCGCGCCTGGCGTGCTCCAAACCATCCTCAGGCGGCGGTGCTCACCATGTGCGCTCTCGAGGACCTTGCCGCCAAGCTGAAGATGGATCCGCTCGAGTTCTTCCTGAAGAACGCCGACCTGGCAGGCGATCGCGGAAAAGTGTACAAGGAAGAGCTTCAGAAGGCGGCGGAGTTGATTGACTGGCAGAAGAACTGGCACCAGCGCGGCCATCAGACTCCCGGTCCCGTCAAGCGCGGCTTGGGAATCAGCATGCATACCTGGGGCGGCCGGGGCCACAACAGTAATTGCAACGTGAACATTCATCCCGACGGCTCCGTCGAGGTCGACCTGGCAAGCCAGGATCTGGGCACCGGGACGCGCACAGTGATCAAGATCGTGGCGGCGGAAACGCTGGGTCTCCCCCTCGAGGCGATCGAACTCAACATCGGAGACACCAAGTATCCCGCGAGCGGCGCCTCCGGCGGCAGCACCACAGTCGGCGGTGTGAGCGCCTCGACTCGCCGGGCCAGCGTGGATGCCCGCGATCAGCTTTTTGCGGCCGTGGCTGCAAACTTGGGAGTTCCGGCAGACCAGCTTGAAGCCGTCAATGGCAAGATCCAGGCGAAGGGTGATTCATCGAAGAGCCTCACCTGGAAACAGGCCTGCTCCAAGCTAGGCGTAAAGGCGATTCAGGTGACGGGAAAGAATCCCGGCCCCTGCTCGCTCGGATCGAGCGGCGTGGGCGGCGTGCAAATGGCGGATGTTAACGTTGATACGGAGACGGGAATCGTAAAAATCAACAAGATGGTGTGCGCGCAAGACTGCGGCCTCATCATCGACTTGAAGACGGCGGAAAGCCAGTGCTACGGCGCGCTAATTATGGGCATCACCTACGCGCTCTTCGAGCAGAAGATCATGGACGACGTCACGGGCCGGATGCTGAACCCCGACATGGAGTTTTACAAACTGGCGGGTATCGGCGATATCGGCGAACTGGTCGTACACATGATGACCGGGCCGGGATACGACGAACGCGGCGCCATCGGCCTGGGTGAGCCGCCGGTTATTTCGCCGGGCGCCGCAATCTCCAACGCCGTCGCCAACGCCATCGGGGTGCGAGTGTCCACAATACCCATCACCCCGGAAAAGGTCCTCGCTGCACTGGAGAAAGGAGAGATATCCTGATGCAAAACTTCGAATATGCAAGTCCCACGACTTTGCAAGCGGCGGTCCATTTATTGGCTGAGGCCAAGGGCGATGCGGCGATCATGGCGGGGGGAACCGACCTGCTGAGCTTGATGAAAGAAGGCGTCGCCAAGCCGGTGAGGGTTGTCGATCTGCAAAAACTCAAGGAACTGAAACACCTCGAGTACAGATCCGGTTTGCGATTGGGCGCCTTGGTGACATTCGACGAACTGCTTGAGAACACCGACGTGCAGAAGAACTATCCCGCGCTGGTTCAGGCTGCCCGCGGCGTCTCGAGTCCCCAGATTCGCAGCGTGGGAACTGTGGGTGGTGATCTTTGCCAGCGGCCGCGCTGCTGGTATTACCGCTTGGGATACGGACTCCTGGCAACTTACAATGGAAAAGCCATGGTGCCCGAGGGTGACAACCGCTACCACGCCATCCTGGGCAATTCCGGTCCATCTTATTTCGTGAGCCCGTCAAGCTTGGCGCCGGCGCTCATTGCCTTGGGAGCGAAGGTCCGGCTGCACGGCCCCGAGGGACCTCGGGAGATTGAAATCGAGAAGTTCTTCGTGACTCCGGCAAGCGAGGGCGAAAGTGAGCACGCGCTCAAGCCCCACGAAATCGTTACGGAGATTGTTGTGCCGCCTGCCGAAGGAATCAAGATGGCGGTGTACGAAGTTCGCCAGAAAGAGGCGCTGGATTGGCCTCTGGCCGCCGCCGCCGTGGCTCTTGAGATGCCCGGCGATTCGATCCGCAGGGCGCGCGTGGTTCTCGGCCACGTAGCTCCGGTGCCCTGGCCGTCTCCGGAGGCGGAACAGGTTTTGGCGGGAAAGACATTTGTTGATGATCTAGCCGACGAGGCCGGAAAGGCCGCGGTGAGCAAAGCTACGCCGCTGTCAAAGAACACCTACAAAGTCCAACTGGCCCGAGTGGCGGTGAAGCGCGCCTTGTTGCGCGCTGTGAAAGGAGAGGT
>JBEKLY010000022.1:0-42817 GCA_050010015.1 Terriglobia bacterium | reverse complement strand
ATGTGAGCTTGAACTCGACGGTCGGCGTCACTCCGGGCTTCAGACTGATGCGTTGACATCCCCTCAACTGCAAAACCGGCTGGGTTAGCGGACTGACACGCTCGTGGATGTAGAGCTGCGGAACCTCATCGCCTTCCCGGGTGCCGGTGTTGGTCACGTCGACGCTTACCGTCGCGGTTCCGCCGGTTCCGATGCGGGCCGGTTCGACGCGCAGATTCGAAAATCGAAAAGTCGTGTAGCTGAGTCCATAGCCAAAGGGGAACAGAGGTTTGCTGTTGGCAAGTACATAACTCCGCTCGAGCGAAGGCTTGTGATTGTAATAGGCGGGGAGTTGGCCCACGGAACGCGGAAACGTGACGGGCAACTTCCCGCCCGGGTTGTCGTCGCCGAAGAGCACGCTAGCCGCCGCCGTGCCGCCCTCCTCGCCCAGGTACCATCCCTCGAGAATCGCCGGCACATGCTCCGCGGCGTAATTGATCGAAAGCGGGCGCCCATTAATCAGGAACACGACCGTCGGGGTTCCAGTCTCAACCACGGCTCGGATGAGCTGGTTCTGGTAGCCGATCAAGTCGAGCGAATCGCGGTCACCGAGATGCTTCTCCGACCACGCCTCGCGGTTCGTGCTCTCGTTTTCTCCCACCACCACGATGGCCGCGCCGGCCTTCCGCGCCGCTTCGGTCGCGGCCCGAATGCTTTCAAGCTGGCTTTTGGCGTCCGGAACCTCAACCTTGTCCTCGTACCACGCGCGCCAGCCCTGGATGCCGGTAGTGATCTTACAGCCTTCGGCGTAGAGCACTTTCACGTCCGGACCGACCCGCTTGCGAATGCCATCGAGAATGCTCACTTTATGTGCAGGTTCGCGGCTGTAGCCGCCCAGGTGAACGTCCGCGGCATTCGGGCCGATCACGGCGATGCTCTTCAGTCTCTTTAAATCCAGAGGAAGCAGGTTGCCGTCGTTCTTGAGAAGCACAATGGTTTCCTGCGCGGCCTCGAGCGCCAGCTTTTGATGTTCCGGACTGCTGGCGATGCGCCCCGCGTAGTCGGAATCGACGTAGGGATTCTCAAAAAGGCCCAAGCGGAATTTCGCGCCCAGAACTCTCGCCACAGCCCTGTCCACTTCGCTCTCCGGAATCCTTCCCTCGCGCACCTGATCGACCAAAGTGTTGAACACCGAGCCGTCCGAGAGGTCGTAATCCACTCCCGCCGCGAGCGCCATGCGCGCCGCGTCGGCGTTATTGGCTGCGACGTGGTGCTGGGTTACGAGCATTTGCAGCCCGCCACCATCCGAGGTGACATACCCCTGAAATCCCCACTCCTCGCGAAGCACACGGTTCAGCAACCACCCGTTCACGTGGCAGGGAACGCCATCGATCTCGTTGTAAGCAGCCATGATGCTTCCCGCCTGTGCCTCGACGACCGCGGCGCGAAAGGCCTCAAAGAATACCTCGCGCAAGACGCGCTCCGAGTAGTTGGCCGGCGCAAGGTTTCGCCCGCCCTCCGATTGCCCGTAGGCCGCGAAATGCTTGGCGGTGGCCAAAACGTGATGGCGGTCGATGATGAAGTTCGGCCCCTGCAATCCTTGGATGGCCGCCACGCCCATGCGCGCCGAGAGATAGGGATCCTCGCCGTAAGTCTCTTCCGTCCGCCCCCAGCGAGGATCGCGCGCCAGGTTGATCACCGGACTAAACGCCTGGTTATCGCCGGCCGAAGCCATCTCATCGGCAGTGGCCGTGAACGCACGGCGGACCAGGTCCGGGTCCCAGGTGCTCGCCAGGCCCAGCGCCTGGGGAAAACTGGTGCTGCCGTTCTCCATGAAGCCGTGCAGCGCCTCTCCCATGAAGATCGTGGGGATTCCCAGGGGGGTTTTCTCCCGCAGGTAACGCTGCACGGCGTTGCGCAGCACTGCGGCGTCGCGCGGACTGATCTTTGAGTCAACGCTGAACATGTCGCGAAAGGCCTGGCGCGCGTTCGCGTCGTTGAATCTCCCTGTCGTGTCCAGGATGCCGAAGTTGCCCCGGCGCGCGGTGGTCAACTGGCCGACCTTCTCTTCGAGCGTCATGCGCTTCAGCAAATCAGTGACACGCTGCTCGATGGAGAGAGCGGGGTTGCGGTATTCGGGGGCCGGCGTTTGCGCCGCAGCGCTTCCCAGCAAGGCGAATACTAGGATGAAGCCATAGAGATTACGCACGTTCAGCCTCGTTTTGGAGTTCGTTTTGAGTTCGTTTGCATCAAAAAACAGTTCGTTTTGTGTATCCTGAAAATGTTAAGTCCTTTATATGCAACAGATGACTGAGTTCGTTCCCTCTAAAAAACATCTCTTTCCAAATTCTCCGGCGTTCCCCGCTTCTGCGGCAAGACGCCTGTTTCACGCCAAGGCGCAAAGAACGCCAAGGACGCAAAGTCCCACCACCCCCACCCCCTCCTCATCCGAGGAGGGGAGCCCGGAATTCCCCTCCTTGGATAAGGAGGGGTCGGAGGTGGTTGAGTCTCCGAGCCGGTCCTTTGTTTTCATAGACATTCTCGCTTTGTTCCGTCGAATTCAAGTCGAGAAGTCGCAAGTCGAGAGTCGAAGAGTGACAAGCCGTTGCGATCCGACCCAACCTCTTGAATTGGCCCTTCAACTCCTCGACTGTTTGTTTTCATTGACATTCCCGGTTCGCTCGTAAGTTTTCAGGTTTTTACTGTGGCCGCAGCCAGGGCTGGAACGACATATTGCCGCCGGAGGGAGAATCAGCGGAGTCACGGGCGGGGTCTCGAGGGTCCTGAGCATGCAACCAACCACCGGATGGTAGCCTATCATATTAAGCATAGTTTGTCAAGTAGTTTTTTGCGCCCCTGTGTTCTGAAGGTGTGAAAGAAATGACCGGCGCTGTCGTCCTGCGCTCTTCGCTGTCATCCTGAGCGGAGCGAAGGATCTCGCCCTGCCGATGGAAGTGGCTGATGCGAAAGAACTCAAAGCGAGATTCTTCGCTTCGCTCAGAATGACAGGGCATGCGTGTTTTGGCCTCTCGCCGATTCTTTCACACCTTCTCCGTGGCGGGCATTTTGGCTGCTCTGTGTCAGCACCGGGATAAAAGTGAGCCTAGATTATCGGTCTGAGGGGAACCATAGTCTTGGGGGCTTCATCGGCGAGGAGGCGGTAAGAACTCTATAGCAGACTCTACAGATCTCGGTCGCTCCGGATTGAATCGCAAACCACGGGTTCATAAATAACGCGACCAGCAAGAACGGATTTTGGAGGTGTACCTGGCAGCGTCCAGTGTCCGACAAGCCGACCTCCGGGGGGTTAGGGGTTGCGCATCTGCAAGTTAGGTCTTTCCCCGGAACAATGGAAATGGGTTGCCGAAGACCCTGACCTCGAAGCGCCAGCCTGACCATGACGCTTGACGGAGGGCTGTGCGGCGCGGTACGGTGGGGATGGCCGGAAAGGAGGACCCATGACGATCACCATTGACATCACCCCCGAGGTTAAGGCGGCGCTCGCCCGCCAGGCTGCCGCTCAGGGCCGTGAGGTCGAGTCCTATGCCGCCAGTCTGCTCGAACAGGCGGTGCAACCCGCTACCGCACCTATGACGCCGCCCGCTAAGGACATGGTTGAACTCTTCGCGCCGCTGCGCGGCCTTAATCTGGACTTTGAGCGCGACAGGGATACCGGCCGGGATATCAACCTGTGAAGGGCTATTTGGTTGACACTAACGTCCCGTCTGAGTTGACGCGCGAAACCCCGGACGCGCGAGTGGTGGCTTTTCTCCGCAAGGCCGGGAAAGAGAGCCTCTTCCTGAGCGTGATGACCCTCGGCGAAATCTGCAAGGGCATCGACCTGCTTCCGGCCAGCCAGAGACGGGACGCGCTGCAAGGCTGGCTCGAGGTTGATGTGCGTTCCTGGTACGCCGGCCGGATTCTCCCGGTCACCGAGTCCATCGCCGAGCGTTGGGGGCATTTGGCCGCGCGTGCCAAACAACAGGGCGTCGCGGTGAAGGTGGTGGACGCCGTGATCGCCGCCACGGCCCTTGAACACGGCCTTACCCTCCTGACGCGGAACGTCAAGGACTTCGCCGGCCTCGGCGTCGTTCTTCTCAACCCCTGGGACGAGGTGTGAATCTTCAGGTCGCGGCGCTGCATTTATAGTGCTCTCAGCCCTCGTTACTCGTCACTTGTCAATCGTCACTGTTCTTCCGGCCTCGAACTCCGGACTTCGGACCTTGGACTGTTTCCAGCCCTGCCCGGGGAAAGCCACAACACCCAACCAAGGGTGCCTGATTCGCACTCGGAACCGTGAACCCCGGTAAGTACCGCGGACCCCAAAATCGGGGGTCCGCGCTACGCTCGCTTCTATGGACTCGCTAACACTAACGCCGTTAACCGACCGCGCCATTGGCGACAGTAAAATGTGTCTTGACAGTATTTATAGTTCCGTGTCTAATGCCTCTATGGTCACCACGGCAGAGAACGCGTCAACGCCGATTCAGGTCATACAAAGCGCGGATACCGCAGCGACGCTCTTTAGTCCCGCGCGCATGCGCATTCTGGAGCATTTGTCGAAGCCGGATTCGGCCGCCGGAGTCGCCCGGCGCTTGGAGCTACCGCGACAGCAGATTGGCTATCATCTGCGCGAACTGGAGCAGGCCGGACTCGTCGAGCTGGTCGAGGAGCGCCGGAAGGGCAATTGCATCGAACGGGTGGTGCGAACCGCGGCCCAAAGTTTTGTGATTAGTCCCATCGCGCTGGGGAAATTGGGATCGATCGACCCGGCGCAGCGAGACCCCGCACAGCAGCGCGACCGCTTCTCCGCAGCCTACCTGGTATCGCTCGCGGCGCGGGCGATCCGCGATCTGGCGGTGATTTTCACACGCGCGCAGAAATCGTCGGACAAGTCGAAGAAGCGAGTCTCAACGATGGCGCTCGAGGTCGAGATTCGTTTCGCGTCGGCGGAATCTCGCAATGCGTTTGCGGAAGAACTTGCAGAGCACGTGGCCCGGCTTGCCGCCAAGTATCACGACGAGTCGGCCGAAGGTGGGCGGAAGTTCCGGTTCTTCGGCGGCGTGTATCCAACCATCACGCGCGAGGAACCGGTAGAGACCAATTCCATTCGGATTCAATAATCCATTTGAATTCAATAAAAGGAGAAAACATGGCGAGCGACACTGAAACGAAAAGGCAGATGCGTCAACACGAAATGGAAATCGAGATTGACGCAACCGTGGAGCAAGTCTGGGAAGCCTTGAGCACAAGCCAGGGCTTCGCCAGTTGGTTTGCTCCCATTGTGAAAGTGGAGCCAGGCGAGGGCGGAAGCGTCACCGTGGCGTGGGTACCGGACATGGAGGGCACGCAGCGAATCGAAGTGTGGAAGCCGAACCAGCACATACGAATTGTGGGAGACCGTTCGGAAGGCGCGCCGCCCAGCGTCGTGGACTACTACGTTGAGGCCCGCGGAGGTTCAACGGTCCTGCGGTTGGTCCACTCCGGCTTTGAGTCCACCGCCAAGTTTGACGGAGAGTTCGACTCGACGGGTGGAGCCTGGCCGGTGTTCCTGAAGATCTTGAAGCATAGCGTGGAGCACGGCGTGGCCTCGTGCACCAATGTCTGTATCTTCAGGATGCTGCCCGTGCCTCGCGCCCAAGCTTGGGAGAAACTGGTGGCGGGAGTGCCGGAAATGCAGCAAGGGGTGTCTAAACACTTCAACGCCGCTACCGGCACCTGCGCCGTGGAGTTCCCGGACAGCAATCACGCCTTGCTGAGTATGTTCTGCGAGAAGGCAGGGGGTTCGTCGATGCTGACCATGATGTGGCTGCTCTACGGCGCGACGCCGGCCGAGGCCGAACAGGTTCGCGAGGATTGGACGAGTCGAATCGACGGCATCTTCAAGGCGTAAGTAGGGATACGGCGCAACAAAGGTAGAGTCGATCCCGTATGGAGTTTGTGTTCCAGGGCGGCAAAACAGCCAGGGGAGCTGGCGGCATGTTTTGGCCCACGGCGAAAGAAGCTGTGAAAGAATCGCCGGCGCTAGAGGTAGCGGCGGGTTTACCCCGCCATATCTTCTGTGTTTTCAGAACAGTGATGGCGGGATAAACCCGCCGCTACGATTTTTTCACAGCTTCCAAGCCGTGGGTATTGGGTATCATGCACCGTTTCGCGCTCTTCTCGGAAGCAGGATGGGATGCTTTTTCTAAGACGCCAACTGCTTCGAACTCTGTCATGCGCTTTCGGGTCGAGCTTCATCTCAAGGAGGCCAGCGACTATTTCGGAGATGCCCACAAGTCCTGGATGGTGAACTTTCGAGTCCGGGATCTCGACACAATAGCCGCCCAGCTACAAGTTGCGGGAATCGCGGTCATGATGCCCGGCCGGCCGCAACCTGTCGCGAACGCGGCGGGAGTACAATGCCGGCAGGAGGATGCATCCGAATGCTGTTGTTCGGAGGAAGATCTGTGGCTGTCATCGACTGGCTCCTTGATTCGGACCCGTCGATCCGCTGGCAAGCGATGCGGGACCTGACCGGGGCGCCCGCGGGGGAGGTCGCGGCGGAGCGCGCCAGGGTCGCGACCGAAGGCGTGGGCGCGAGGCTGCTCGCCCAGCAGGCGGACGACGGTCGGTGGGGTGGTGCAGCATGGAACCGCGGGTGGAACTCCACGATGCACGTCCTCATGCTGCTGCGGGACCTGGGTCTGGATCCTGCGAGCGACCAGGCACGCCGGGCGGTGGGCCTCGTTCGCGGCGGGGTGACGTGGCGGGGGTGCGGCCCGCAGGAATGCGACGCCAACCGCTTCTTTGAGGGCGAGGTCGAGCCGTGCATCAACGGGCAGGTCGCGGCCGTCGGCGCCTACTTCGGCCAGGACGTCAGGGGCATCGTCGAACGGCTGCTCGCCGAGCAGTTGTCCGACGGCGGCTGGAACTGTGAGGCGCCGAACGGCTCGACGCGGTCCTCGTTCAACACTACGATCTGCGTGCTGGAGGCTCTCGTCGAGCACGAGCGTGCGCGCGGAAGGACACCGAAGGTGACTGAGGCACGTCTCCGCGGGCAGGAGTACCTCCTCGAGCGCCGACTCTTCCGGAGGCGGTCAACCGGCGAGGTGATCGAGCGAGATCGCAAGGGCGGCGCATCCTGGACACGATTCGCCTTTCCGGCGTGGTGGCATTACGACGTGCTGCGTGGGCTCGAGTACCTGCGCGGCGCCGGCGTCACGCCCGACGAGCGAGTGGCCGAGGCAATCGAGCTGGTCGCCTCGAAGCGCGACGGCGACGGGCGGTGGCCGCTCGAGACCCGGTATCCCGGCGTGATGCCGGTCGAGACGGACGAGGGCGAGGGCCGGCCGAGCCGCTGGAACACCCTGCGCGCCCTGCGCGTGCTCCGCTGGTACGAGCGCGCTGATTTGTAACCGCAGGGAGGTTCCGCCCAATCCCGGCAACGCGCCGCACGGCGCCGCGAATCTGCTGTTTGCAGCCGGGATATCTGTTACATTTTCTTTATGAATACGGCGTTGTACGGGCGAATCGTCTTTGGCGCGTCGGCGGTGCTCTTCGGCGTCATCGCACTGATGTGGCACGACGCTGACACCTGGCAAACCCTGCGAGAGATCTGGGTCCTGCCTTTTGGCACGATCATTGGCGGGTGTCTCATGACCGCTCAGATTGCCGGCGGGATTGGGATGCAACACCTGCGGACCGCGCGCTTGGCTTCGGTCGTTCTCGGCGTAGTCTATTTGCTTTTCTCGCTGGCCTGCGTCCCCGGCGTCATTGCCGCACCGGCAGTCTATGCGGAGTATGGGAGCTTCTTCGAACAGTTTTCCTTACTCTGCGGCGCGCTTGCGCTGTACGCGGCGACTGAGGCGAGTGCAGCAAGGGCGGTAGTGATCGGCCGGCTGGCACGCCTTGGACTCGGCGTCTGTGCGATTTCATTTACGCTGAGCCAGATATTCTACCTTCGCGTGACGGCTGACCTGGTTCCAAAGTGGATTCCGCCCAACCCGAAGTTTTGGGCGATACTCACGACGATCGCATTTGCGCTCGCGGCGATTGCCATTCTCATCAATCGCCAGGCACGGCTTGCGCTGCGTTTGATGACCCTAATGCTGGCGCTCTTTGGCGTGCTGGTTTGGATTCCGCGCCTGATCGCTCGGCCGGAGGCGCACCTCAACTGGTCCGAATTCGGCCTGACTTGCCTGATCACAGGGGCAGCCTGGATGTTGGCTGATTTGCAGGAGGCCTCGCCATGAACCGCATTCATCGTTGGCTATGTCGCTCGGCAAGTTGGCGAAGGGAACTGGAGGAGAACGTTATGCCGTGGGTTCTCGAAGGCGTGGATCTCGGGACTGGAGTCCTGGAGGTAGGCCCCGGTCCCGGGCTCACCACGGATATTCTGCGTCCACGCATCGCCCACCTTACCGCGATCGAGATCGATTCGGCGCTCGCCCTCTCCCTTGCGGCCAGAATGCGGGGCAGTAACGTGACGGTGATTCAGGGCGACGCCACCAGCCCTGCAAGGGCGAAATAACCAGGCGTTGGCCTGCGCGGAACGTTGCCTCCGCCAACTCGAACGGCTCATCACGCCCCCTCAGGGCTAGCGAATTGCGCGGCAAGGATACCCTACCCAGGCCGTTGGCCTGGGCTTTGTTAGACCGCCCCGTTGGGGCTTAGGAATATCGTCAGCACGCTAGCGGGGCTCGCGACACACCGTCGAATCGCCGCGACTTACATCACGAATCACTGGGATCAGGAGACTAGCGGCAATTCGATATCGCCAACAATAATCACTGAGAAGTACATGTTATCCTTCTGGATAACATCTTATACGCCGCTTGCGACGCCCCCGCCACGGTTAGAGTTTCTTGCCAGCCAATCAGTGGTGCGGGGTCACCCTGTCCCTGGCATATGGCTGCCCTGCGATCCAATTGATGACCTGTTCCTGCCGGCCCTGCATGAAGCGATTGAAATCGAGCGGCATCTCGAGGCGCAGCGCCTCGTTCCGCCCCAGAAGTCCGTAAACTTTTCGGGCTTGCTCGACCTCACTCCGGACCGCTTCGACGTGAACGTATCGGTCGAGCGTCGGCGCCACGACGAGCGCCGGGCGTGGCGCCACGAGCGCCAGAACCCGATCATAATCGAACGGCAGCCTCGACTCCTCCCCCGCAAAAAAGCCCAGCCGGGGAAGCAATCCATGCAGGTGCGAGTAATGGCGGACTCCCTCCGTTCCATCGCCCGGCGCAGTATGCTGCAAAGGATCGAAGCCGCATATCGAGGCCACCGCTTTCACCCGTTCGTCGAGCGCAGCGGTCAGCAAGCCCACCTTGCCGCCCAGCGCGTAGCCGATCATAAAGATCCGGGAGTGGTCGATATAGTCGAGGGCGCACAGGGCGTCGAGCACGCCGCGCGTGTCGCACACCATCTTACCCGCGAGCGACCAGTGGGGATATTCCTGATAGAAATTGTGGAAATCCGGACAACGCGTGCCAAACGCCAATTGGTCAAACGCCAGGACGGCGAAGCCCTTCCGTGTGAGGGAATCGAATGCCGCATTCACCCAGTTGGAATAACCCGTCGCATAAGCATAAGCGTGGAGCCACACGACCACGGGCAGAGGGCCGGGCTTCGCTTTGCCGTCCGGGCCGAGCGGGTAGTAGAGATCGGCCCGCAGGCCATCGCCGTAAGGAACGACGGTGGATTCCGCGTTGGGGAGCTTTAACGGCCGGCGGAAGAGCAGGATCAGAGGGTTATCCCGGGGATTAATCCAGTAGGGCGTCACGGGGACAGGCAACTTGTGCGCGGCGGGAAAGGGCAGACCCGGCGGTTCTTCCCCCATTGCCCAGAGGATTTCTTTCCGGATTTCTTCCTTTCGAAGGGGCCACTCGGAGGCATCCGCCGGAAGGTAATCCGCGAGTGTCCGGCGCGGATGCTCGAAGGGGTCGATGCGCTCTCCCGAAGCGTCGAGCCAGCCCTCGAAGGTGTATCCATTGATCCAGGTTTCGGACTTCGCGAACTGGCGCCGCCCGAAGACCGAATCAAAAAAGTCGACAAATTCCTCGGTTCGATCGGGAACAATGTTGTGCTCGCCGAGCCGCAAACGAAGCTGGACGTTTTCCTCCCGACCCAAAAATCTGTAGACGCTGCGCACGGAGCGGTAAGCCTGCTCGTACCCGAAGCAGTTGCCCTCATGCTCGCTGTAGGCGGCGTACATCATCAGACCGCGCGGGCCGATCAGCGCCATGAGCTGATTCTGGTCAACCGGAAGCTTATCCTCTCTCCCCGCGAAGTAGCGCAAGCGGGGATGAAACCAGTGGGTGTTGTGGGGGCCACCGGTAATGGATTCGATGCTTCCCGTACCCCAATAATCCATGCTGCAATATCGCCAGGGGAGGCACTCGCCCGTGGTGCCGCTCGAACCCACCACGGCCCCGATCCGCTCGTCGAAGGCCGCCGCCAGCACTGCCTGCTTTCCGTTGCGGGAGTGGCCGGTGATTCCGATCTTTTGTTTGTCCACTTCCGGCAGCGTACAGAGGTAATCGACCGCCCTCATCGCCGCCCAAGACCATCGGGCAATGCAGGCAAAGTCATAATCCGGGTAGACGTCGATAAATTTGTCGGAGTCATCTGTGGCGCCGAAAATGGGATCCGTGGCGTCATAGATACAAGCTATGTAGCCCCGGCGAATCGGGGCGAAAATCCAACCGGAGGTCAGGGGCTGATTGGTCAGGAAAACCGGAAACGGGGCCTTCCCGTCCGGGATGAACAGGTGCACGTGCAGGATCCCGCGGTGGCCGGGCCCGAATTCCAACCGCACTTCTCTCACCGTCACGCCGCCGTCCCTCCGCGTTCCCGTCTCGACCGCGCGGAGGTTGTCCGGCGCAGGGGGCATTTTTCCATAGACCCAATGCTCGAACTCCGAACGAAGCCTCTGCCGCTCGCGGCCCCACTGCTCGAGTGTGGTGATGGGCGTCCCGGATGCGCCTTCCATTCGCACCAGCGGGTCAGGCAGGAAATTGTTGGACGGCATGGACTCAAAATCCGGCGGGAGTTCGCCGGTGCGCTCAATCCAGGCCTCCCAGCTCTTGTCGCCGCCATTCATGCGGCCCGTGAGCGAGCTGGTCGTGGTTCGGGGAAGAATCTCTTGCAAGGTTTCGAGGTAGCGCTTCCGCCTCTCCAAAACTGCATCGGGCGTTTTCAGCCCGCTTGTAGTCTGGGCATTTGCGGACAGCGAACCGTCCGGCACGCCTATTCCCGCTAGTGCCACGAGGCCTGCTGTGCCACCCTTGATGAATTTTCGCCGGCTCAGGTTTGGGCTTGTTCTCATATTGGTGCTCCGTGCGGCGGAAGCATCTGCGGCGTGGGCTGCTTACGCCCGGCACAGACGCTCTTACAGTACCCGCGTACTATGGACCATGTCGCCGCAGTACTGGTACCTTCGAGCGTCGGTTGATATACGGTTCATTGCAGCAACCGGCTCGTTATTTAGCAAAATGCAAGTTACTTCAATTCACGCCCGCCTACGACTTCTCTGCTCGCGCTCCTTATCTGATGGAAGGCGGCACGCCCTGAAGAAATCACTCTGTTGAACAAGGAGCACCAGCAAGCAAAAGTCGCCTCGAAGTTAGTTCTCTCGACGAGATTCTCTTAGCCAGGTTGGAATTCCGGCCGATTAGAGATGGCCGCGAGAGTCCAAGCTGTGGAAATCCTCAATGTTACTCGATCTTAAATTTATCATAGGTGTAATCATCATGTTTACTATTAATTACATAGATCAGTACCACGGTTACTCTTGCCGTACCCCTCGGAATCCGCGCGCGACGCGAGGCGAAGCATCTTCCATGCAAACTTGGCCGCTGCGGCAACGAGGCGTTATTCCCGCAATTTTTCTGGCGCTCATGACTACGTTGGCCATTTTACTTCCTCCCTGCACTGTCGCATTATCTGCGGCCACGGCCACACCGTCCTTTGTGCAAGCTGCCGCCAGTGCGGCTCATGGGACCCCCACAACCTTGTCGCTCGCGTTCCCCTCGAGCACCCGGGCGGGCGACTTGCTTCTGGTCGCTTTCGACTACGACTCGTCTGTCACGCCCGCCTCCGTCACCGACTCCCAAAGGGATGTCTTCACTGCGGTGGGAAACCAATTGAACTCTCCCGGTGGGGCCCTCAGCCGCGTCTACTACGCAAAGAACATCAAGGGTGGTGCGGATACGGTGACGGTCACCCTCTCGGCCGAGTCCAGCTACCTGGAACTTTATCTTACCGAATACTCGGGCATCAACACCACCAATCCCATCGACGCTGAAGTGGGCGCCTCGGGTAATGCCGGCACGGTCTCGAGCGGCAGTGTCACGACCACAGCGGCGGGTGACATCATCTACGGCTACTGCGTCGGCGACGGGGTCTGCTCGCTCGGTTCCGGTTTCACCGCTCGTTCCACCCTCGACGCCAATCTCATGGAAGACAAGACAGCCGGCGGCGCAGGCAGCTATGCAGCAACCGGCTCCGCAACCAACGGCTGGACGATGCAGATGGTGGCGCTTAAACCGGCATCTGTCGTCACGCCTCCCGTGATCACCAGTGCAACAACCACAACCGGGACAGCTGCCAAGGCCCTCTCGTATCAGATTACCGCCACCGGCTCGCCCTCCAGTTACGGAGCCACGGGACTGCCCGCGGGGGTGTCGGTGAACTGCGGGACGGGATTGATCTCCGGAACGCCGACGAGCGCGGGAACCTCGACGGTCACCTTGAGCGCTACCAACGCCGGCGGGACAGGCAAGGCCACCCTGACGGTGACGATTGCGGCTGCCGTTCCCCCCCCGGCCTTCGTGCAAGCTGCTGCCAGTGCGGCTCATGGGACCCCCACAACCTTGTCCCTCGCGTTCCCCTCGAGCACCCGGGCGGGTGACTTGCTTCTGGTCGCTTTCGACTACGACTCGTCTGTCACGCCCGCCTCCGTCACCGACTCCCAAGGGGATGTCTTCACTGCGGTGGGAAACCAATTGAGCACCCCCGGTGGGGCCCTCAGCCGCGTCTACTACGCAAAGAACATCAAGGGTGGCGCGGATACGGTGACGGTCACCCTCTCGGCCAGTTCCAGCTACCTGGAACTTTATCTTAGCGAGTACTCGGGCATCAATACCAGCAATCCCATCGACGCTGAAGCGGGCGCCTCGGGTAATGCCGGCGCGGTCTCGAGTGGTAGTGTCACGACCACAGCGGCGGGTGACATCATTTACGGCTACTGCGTCGCCGATTGGAGCTGCATAGTGGGTTCCGGTTTCAACGCTCGCTCCACCCTCGATGGCAATCTCATGGAAGACGAGACAGCGGGCGGTGCGGGCAGCTACGCGGCGACGGGCACGGCGGACGGCGGTTGGACGATGCAGATGGTGGCGCTCAGCCCCGCATCGGCCTCAGGGTCAGGTCAGCCTCCGGCCCCTGGCATCAGCATTTCACCATCCAGCATAAGCTTTGCCAGCCAGACTGTCGGCGCCAGCGGTTCGGCTCAGTCCGTGACATTGAGTAATACCGGCAACGCCGCTTTAAGCATCACCGGCATCTCGATCACGGGCGCCGATCCCAGTGATTTTACGGAAACGAACAACTGTGGTTCAAGCATTGCGGCGGGAGCCAGTTGCACAATCAGCATAACCTTCACTCCTGCCGCCAGCGGGTCTCTCTCCGCTACGCTCTCGGTCACGGCCAGTTCTGTCGGGGACCCATCTGTTGGCCTCACGGGAACGGGGACGAGCACTGGCGGTGGGACAGGCGGGGGCTCGTCCCCGTCGCTCACCCTTTCATCCGCAAGCCTTGCCTTTGGAAGCCAGCCCGTCGACGCCACCAGCTCAGCTCAGACCGTCACCCTGAGCAACACGGGCAGTGCAGCATTGAGTATCACCAGCCTGACGATCACGGGTACTAATGCCGGCAACTTTGCCGAGATAGGGAACACTTGCGGCAGTTCCGTAGCGGCGGGCGGTACGTGCACCGTCGCCGTAACGTTTACCCCTTCGGCCGCCGGCTCGTCCACGGCCGCGCTTAGCATCACGGATAACGCCACCGGCAGCCCTCAGTCTGTCAGCCTCTCGGGCACAGGTGCCCACGACGTGATTCTCTCCTGGACCGCCAGCACGACCCCCGGGGTCCTGGGGTACGACGTTTATCGAGGAACCACCTCGGGAGGAGAGAGCTCGACGCCACTCAACTCCTCACCGATTAACGGAATCACCTTTACCGATTCGAATGTTACAGCCGGACAGGCATACTACTACGTCATCACTACCGTAAACTCGAATGATGCGCAGAGTGCAAGCTCCAGCGAGACTTCGGTGACCGTACCTTGACTCTAATGCCCAAGTTTCTATCTTAGGGTTTCGACGCATGGCCTCTCGCCCGCACCGTTTGGGTAGAGGTCATGCGTCCCTCCGAAAATCGCGCTCTCTGTGTCATTCCCGCGAATGCGGGAATCCAGTGTGTACCGACAATGGGTCACCGCTTTCGCGGGGACGACGTGAAAGGCGATATTCATATGCTCGGGTGGGCTGCAAGCCCATGACAACTCGGTCTGTATGATTGCCCTGTCGGCTCGAATTACGTTCTAGACCCATTTCTAGGGGGCGGTTCGCGAGCTGCCCCTTCCTTCCTCAAAATCTACCCAGCCGACGCTGTAGCGCGGACCGCCGCATTTGCGGTCCGCGGTTCTTCGTCGAACACGTGATGAATCGCTGATTCACACGAAAGGCCGCGGACCGCAAATACGGCGGTCCGCGCTGCCAGTTAAATCAGGACACTACCTCGGGGAGAAGGGGCCTCGACTGTTGCCGCATGCGTGGTACCGCGCCACTCCGCAGACCATACCCTTTACCCTTTACACGGCCCCTCACAGCCCGGTCCCTGACACCTGCCCCCTGACACCTACCCGATGCCAAGCTGTTTAGCCACTGCGTCTTTGTAACGGCTCATCCGCAATTGCTGGCCGTTCTCGAGAAGCACCACATGATAACCGTGAAACCAGGGCTGAATTTCCCGGATGCGGTGAACATTGACGATGGTCGAACGGTGGATTCGCAAAAAATCGCGGGGATTAAGTCGCTGGTCCAGTGTGGTCAGCGTCTCACGAATCTCGTAGGTGCGGGGACCCACATGCAAACGCGCGTAGTTGCCCTCGGCCTCGACCCAATCGATCTCGATCGTCTTCACCAGAAGAATGCGTCCATTTTCAGCGACCGGAAGCCGCTCGAGGTATTCGTCTTGCCGCTTCACCTGTTCGAGCGCAGCCATGACGCGTTGATTCACTTCATGGGGCAGCCTTGCCGCAATGCGTTCCTTGGCCCGGACAAGGGCTCTTTCGAATCGCCCTCGCTCTACAGGTTTCAGCAGGTAGTCGGTGGCATTGATATCGAAGGCGCGCAGTGCGTAGCGGTCGTAGGCGGTTACAAAGATCGTGGCCGGCATCCTCTCAGGGCTGACCTGCCGAACGACTTCAAAACCGTCCATTTCCGGCATTTCAATGTCGAGGAACACAAGATCAGGCTTCCCGGCGCGGATGCTGTTAACCGCCGTTTCTCCATCTCCGCATTCCGCGACGACCATAACTTCCGGATCGTTTTTCAGGAAGCGGCCGACGCAGCGGCGGGCCAAAGGTTCGTCGTCGACAATCAGCGCGCGAAGGGTCATTGTTCCACCGCCGCGGCAAGTGCACTTTCGTCCTGGGCAAGCACGCGTGCCGGAATCTTAAGCCGAGCGCATACCCCCTGCGGTTCGATATTGAAGATGTCGAATGACTTGCCCTGTGCGTAAAGCTGTTCGAGCCTCCGCCGTGTGTTCAAGAGTCCCACGCCACGTGAAAACAGCTGTTCGGGCGGCTCGTCCAATTTGCTCGTCAAGTTGGAGACTTCCAGGCAAAGGCTATCGCGGTTTTGAGAGGCTCGAATGGTTATGAGGTCGCTTTGCTTGTGCTTCCCGACGCCGTGCCGAACCGCATTCTCGACGAGTGGCTGGAGGATAAGGGTCGGAACCGCGTAATCGAGCACCCCCGGTTCGATGTAACGATCGAAGCGGAGCCGTTCGCCAAAGCGCCGCTGTTGAATGTTGACGTAGTGATCCAATAGTTCTATTTCGCGGCGCAGTGGGATTTCCTGCACGTGCTGCTTGTCCAAGGAAGCGCGAAGCAGTTCGCTCAGTTGCAGCAGGATATCTTCAGCTCCCTCAGGATTGTCGTAAATGAGCGTCACAGCGGCTTGCAGCGTATTGAACAGAAAATGGGGTTGCAATTGTCCTCGCAGAACTTCCAGTTGCGCCTCCGCCAGGCGTGCCTCCAGTTGCGCGGCGCGCAGTTCGCGTTTCCGGGCCTGATCAAAGAAGCGGTAAAACTGCGTCCCTCCCATGAGCAGCCAGTAACTCGAGATGCTGACCTGCGCATGCTGGGTCAAATAATGCCGCAGCACCTCAGCGAACGGCCATCCGCCACGGCTGCGCAGCCATTCCACCGAGGCCTCGAGCGTTAGCTGAAGGAACGCCAGCAGAATGCTGGCCGCGGCGTGCAGCGGTATCGCCCGCGGCCAGCTTCTCGAGTCGATCGGGAACCGCCTCGCCAGCCAAAGCGCTAGAGGGGTGAGTACCCCCCACATGTAACAAGACCAACCCAAATAGTCGACAAAGGGATCTGAAACGTGGTGACCGGCGTCGTAGGCATACCAGAGGCTTGCAAAAAGCAGCACTGCCAACACCCAGCCGCAAACCAGCCATGACCGCCTGGCAGCAGCCGGATTTCTCGCCGTATTCTCAAATGACAGACCCAGCCCCACACACAAATCTTAGCCTGAAACTCTCTCCGGGCAAAGGTGTGGCTGCGCCGTCCGGCTGGTGCTTCGCGGCAGACTACGATTCAACCCGCGGCAGGAACGATTCGCCCCAGAGCGATCCTGGTTCGCGAGCCGGCGATGTAGAGTAGTGAAGAAGAATCTCTTAGGGGGGGTGAATCAACATGGCTGAAACGCGCCTGGTCGTGAATGGGCAGTTGCACCGTGTGGAGGTTGCGGCGGACACACCTCTACTTTGGGTTCTGCGGGATGCCTTGGGGCTTACCGGCACCAAGTATGGTTGCGGAATGGGCCTTTGCGGCGCGTGCACGGTGCATCTCGAAGGGGATGCGGTGCGCTCCTGCCAAATTCCTGTGGGGTCCGTGGGCAACAAGAAGATCACCACGATTGAGGGTCTGTCACCCGATCGGAGCCATCCGGTTCAGAAAGCCTGGATCGCGGAGCAAGTGCCGCAATGCGGCTACTGCCAGTCAGGACAAATCATGCAGGCGGCCGCCTTGCTCAGCCAAAATCCTCATCCGACCGTGCAGGAGATCAACCGGGCGATGAATGGGAACATCTGCCGCTGCGCCACCTATCAGCGGATTCGTCGCGCGGTCCAACGCGCCGCACAGGACGCGGCTTGATGGCTGCGCCTTACGTGGGGCGGGCGTCTCGCCCGCCGTCTCGCGGGCATCCTGCCCGCGCCAGTTCATGCGGGAGCGGGACGCTCCCGCGACCGCGGGCGAGACGCCCGCGCTACAAGGAGGAAACCTGATGGGCACCGGGACCATTGTTAACCGGCGTGGATTCTTGAAAGCGAGCACGGGCACTGGTGCGGCATTCCTCCTGGGTTTCTGCCTGCCCGGGCGAGTGCGCGCGCAATCTCCCTCCTCCGGCGGGGCCGCGATCTTCCAGCCCAATGCCTGGCTGCGCATCACACGCGACAATCAGATTACCTTGCTGGTGGAGAATCCGGAAATGGGCCAGGGCCCACGGACCATGGAAACAATCCTCTTGGCCGATGAACTCGAAGCGGACTGGTCAACCATCCATGTCGAGCAAGCGCCCGTTATTCCCCAGATATATCATCATCTCGCAACGGGCGGCAGTGGCGGCACCGAGTGGGCCTGGGACAGTATGCGGCAGGCAGGCGCCCAGGCGCGGGAGATGCTTGTTTCCGCGGCGGCGCAGCAATGGGGCGCTCCGAGAACGGAGTGCCGAGCCAGGCAGGGAGCGGTAATTCATTCACCAACAGGTCGACGTCTGACTTATGGCGAATTGGTCGAGACCGCCTCGCGTCTTCAGCCCGGCAAAACTGATGACCGGGCTTTGAAACCGCCGGCGGAATATCGTTTCATCGGCAAATCCGTGTTGCGGGTGGATGTGCCCGCGAAGACGGACGGCAGCGCGCAATTTGGCATTGACGCGCGAGTTCCCGGCATGCTCTTCGCGGTGATCGCTCGCTGCCCGCAATTCGGCGGCAAGCTCATCAGCTTCGACGCCGCGGCCGCCAAGGCAGTCCCCGGCGTTCGCGCCGTATTCGCGGTGCCTCCAATTGGACGGATTACGATGGGCAAGTTCAGTCGCAACATCAACTCCGCCGGGGGCGTGGCCGTGGTTGCCGACTCAACTTGGTCAGCCCTGCAAGGCAGGCAAGCGCTCAAGGTGTCCTGGGATAAAGGGCCAGGAATTGAAACCACCGAAAGTCTGCGTAAGCTGCTTCGGGAGCAGGCGGCGGGCCCTCCCTCCTACGTCGCGGTCAATCAAGGCGATACTCAGAAAGCCCTCGAGGGTTCCTCGAAGACAATTGAAGCCACTTACGAGTTGCCCTTCGAGGCCCACGCTACCATGGAACCGATGAACACGACCGTGCACGTTCGCGACGATCAGATTGAAGTCTGGTCACCCACGCAAATCGGGGAGATACTCAACCACGAGATCGCGCAACTTTCAGGCCTTCCACCCGAAAAGGTGGTGGTTCACATGATGTTCTGCGGAGGCTCGTTCGGCCGCCGCTATCAATGGGACTATGCCGCGCAGGCCTGGCAAGTGGCGAAAGAGATGAAACAGCCCGTGCAACTGTTGTGGACGCGTGAAGATGATATGCAGCACGATTTCTACCGGCCCTATTCCTACCACCGCATGTCAGGCGGCCTGGATGAGCGCGGCGCAATCACCGCCTGGTCGCATCGCATCGTTTCCACGCCCATTCGGGCGATATTCGACTCCCCGGAAGAACTGAAGGACCCAAAACACGTCGCGTCCCAGGAATTAGGCGGGGCGAACTCCGTGCCCTACCTAACGGCGAACTTCCGTTTGGATTACGCTCCTGTACACTCGCTGGTGCCGCGCGCCTGGTGGCGCTCCGTGGCGGCCTCTTTCAACGGCTTTGCCGTCGAGTGCTTCGTTGACGAACTGGCCCACGCTGCCGGGCGCGATCCCTATGAGTTCCGCATGGGCCTGGTGCCGGAAGGCCGCATGCTTGGCGACGGCGAGGAGCGGCTCGATACGTCAAGGTTTCGCGCCGTCCTGAAGCTTGCGGCGGAGAAATCCGGCTGGGGAACGCCCTTGCCTCCCGGCCAGGGGCGCGGCCTAGCTTGTTTTTATTCTTTCGACAGTTACATCGCTCACGTCGCGGAAGTGACCGTGGAAAAGGAGGGAACCGTGCGGGTCAACCGCGTGGTGAGCGCCGTCGACTGCGGCACGCCCGTGAACCCCGACGGCGTCCGGGCCATGACTGAGGGGGCCATCAACTTCGCTCTTGGCCCGGTGCTCGCCGGCGAGATCACCATCAAAGACGGAGCGGTTGAGCAGAGCAACTTCCACGATTATCAGGTGCTCCGTATGGACCAGGCGCCGGACGTCGAAGTCCATATCGTGCCCAGCACTGAGAAGCCCGGCGGCATGGGCGAGCCGGGAGTTCCACCCCTGGCGCCTGCCGTCGCCAACGCCGTCTTCGCCGCCACAGGCGTGCGCTTGCGACGTTTGCCGATTGACCCGCAGCTACTGCGAAGAGGTTAACCTCGTCGTGAGGTGTGGCCGCCGCATGGCGACCGTCGTTCGCTTTGCGGGTCGAGGACGCCCGACGATGATTGATTTCAGCCCTCTCCTTTGGGGAGAGGGTGGCGAGAGTAGCGAGCCGAGTGAGGGGTCTCTTCCTACAGAGCCTCGCAACTTCGGAATTCGGGTTCAATACGTCAAAGCAAATTTCCCGACCTGACGAATATCGCGCGACGATGAGCCGATATAGACCGTGAACGTGCCGGGTTCTGCTTTCCAATCGTGGCTGAGTATATCGTAGAACTCCAGGTCACTGCGGCGGATCGCGAACCGAACCGTGGTGGTTTCGCCCGTGCCGAGAAACACCTTCTTAAATCCTTTAAGCTCCTTCACTGGCCTCGCCACGCTCGAATGATCCGCGCCAATGTATAACTGTACGACCTCGGCCCCGGCGCGTCCGCCGGAGTTGCGCACTTGTACGGTAGCCGATACCGCACCCGTCTCGGTCGCGCGAGGAGAAATGGAAAGGTTGCTGTAAGCGAATGTCGTGTACGACAATCCATGCCCAAAAGGAAATGCCGCTTGGGGAGCATCCGGCCTGTCAAAATACCGGTAGCCCACGTAAATGCCCTCGACGTAGGGGAGGACCTCATCCGCCCCTTCGGGATAATGGCCGTAGACGGGTGAATCTTCCCACCTCTTCATGCAGGTGAAGGGAAGCTTCCCGGACGGGTTTACGTCCCCAAACAGAATATCTGCAATGGCCGTCCCCTCCTCTTGGCCGGGATAATACGCTTCGACAATGGCCGGCACGTCATGTGACCATGGGTCCATCGAGAGCCCCGACCCGCTATTGAGAATAACCACGACCTTGCGGTTAACAGCCAAAACCGAGCGGAGCAGTGCGAGTTGATCCTCGGGTAGATCGGGAGACCGGTCGTGGCCTTCGCCCTCGAGAGTCTCTGAAAACCCCAGGAACAGTAGGGCAACATCCGACTGTCTGGCAGCCTCAATTGCGTTCTCCTGAGCATGGTCTTCACGGTACTGATAGCGTATTTCAAAATCGTTCCATTCGTATCGCTTGAAAATGGCGTTCAAAGCGTAGGTTGTACCCTTGCGATAGAAGCAGTATTGCTTGCCGCCAAACTGCTTGCTTTCCGCGCATGCGGCTTTGGCGTCGAGGCTGGCGTTTTGACTGCCGGCATTCCTGACGGTGAGCTCCCCACCGGTTGCGAACAGGCGATAATATCCTGACTCCGACGGACTCCAGAGACCTCGCACTCGAATGGAGTAGTCGCCGGTAACCTCGGGGTGTATTGGATTGGTCAACCACATGTAGCCGAGAGAAGGCTCGATCTTGGTCATAGCAGGCTTGCCCTTGGGCTCCAGGCCATCGAAGAACTCCGCCAAAAAACCCTTGTGGCCGTCTGGGGTGGTTACAGTCTGATCTGTCAAGAGGGAGCCTTCATCGTCGATATCGCAACCCTGCGAATAATGGAGCGCGATATCGTTGCCCACCTTGCTCGTGATTCCTTCGAGCGGAGTCACTGTAACGTAGGGTAATACTCTGGAGGCGCTTAGTATGCTGTGACGGCATACATTGGCATTAGGGCCGATGATGGCAAGCGACTTTATCTTTTTTCGGTCAAGCGGCAGAAGTCCTCCTTCGTTCTTTAGAAGCGTAATGCTCTCCCGCGCGACGTCCGCCGACAGTTTGCGGTGAGCGGCGACGTCAAAGGAAGTGGAAACCGGATTTCCGTCAAATAATCCATTCGCGAACATCACGCGCAAGATGCGCCGCACCGATTCATCCAGCCTGCTACTCAGGAGCTTACATTCCAGCGCTTCGTCCGCCTCCACATGCTCACCGTTCGCTTTTCGATAAACGTCGCTCAGTTTTTCGACTGTATATTCGTGGCCCGCGGGCATATCGAGATCCAGGCCGGCAAAAATCGATTCCTGAAAGTTCTGAACGCCGGCCCAGTCTGTCATGACCAGCCCGGGAAAATGCCACTTGCCTTTGAGCGTATCCCACAAAAGATAGGCGTCATTGGCCGCTCGAACCCCGTTAATATGGTTGTAGGGAGTCATGATGCCCCACACCTTCGCGTCCTCCACGGCCATGCGGAACGCCGGGAGGTATATCTCGTTGAGAGTGCGTTCATCCACCCGAGCATCATAAGCAGTTACGTGGTATTCCTGCGTCTTTGCAGCCAGGAAGCACGCTGTTGTCGCTATCTTCTGGCTTTGGATTGCCTTGATATACGAACTGACGATCGTGCTGGCCAGATAAGGGTCCTCGCTGTAGCTCTCTGCGTTTCGGCCTCCCTGTGGTATTCGGTGCATGTAAATCACGGGACCCAGCAGCATGTTGCGCCCCTTGCTCTTGATCTCTTCTGCCAGCGCTACGCCAACGCGTGATATGAGGTCTGGATCCCACGTCGCTGCGTGGTTAACCAGCGCACAGAACGACGTTGACTCCCCGCTGCGGACTCCGTAGGATCCATCGATGAATTTCAGCGCCGGGATCCCCAAGCGGGGATTCGGTCTGGTGCCGAAAAAGAGCGGATGAAGTAGCTGGGCCTTATCGTCAATGGACATGCATCCCATCAAATCGGCGATGCGTGCCTCGACATCGGCGTGAGGATCCTTGTAGATCGGCGCCTGGCTGGCGCCTGAAGAGTCGGGCGCGCCGCTCTGGGCGACTACCGCTCCCTGCAAGCCGAAAAGTACGACGAGAATCATAGATAAGTGCTTCATCGCGATTTCTCCTGTTCGCCATTTCGGCGTATGGCGAGAAAACGCTTACTGAGGGTTACATAATATAGTCACGGACCAACCCCCTCACCTGTCCGTCGGCTGACGGACACCCTCTCCCCCAAGGGGGCGAGGGCATAAACTCGGGTTATTTCTCCCCTCGCCCCTTTGGGGGAGAGGGGTCGGGGAGTGAGGGGGTTTGTCGCTTGATTCTGCAATCCTCATTAAGTTGTCATCCCTACTTAAAGAATCAGCTTTAATGAGAACTGGAGTTGGCGGGATGTCCCTGCGGTCTTGGAGATCACCCCAAAGCCGGTGCCCCGCACCACGTTCGCCGGCAGGCCGAAGTTGACGAGATTGAAGACGTTAAAGAACTCGGCTCGGAACTGGAGAGTCGCAGCCTCCCCGGAACCCCTGTGGCCGAAAGGGGTGTCCTTGATCAGAGCCACGTCGAAGTCCCTATAGGCCGGGCCCCGAAAGGTATCACGCCCTAGCGTACCGAGGCGTCCCTGGTTCGGCCCTGTCCCTCCTGGCAATCCAATCGGAATATAGAAGAAGGAAGCGTTATTGGCCCCTCGGCCGAAGTAGTCCTCCCGCACCGTCCGCCCTGTCGACAGCACGGGCATCCCAACCTGGTCGGGACGGTCCGCGCCACCGGCGCCGTAGCCGCTTTGCTGGATTCCCGAATACACTGTGAAAGGAGACCCCGAGGTCAGCGTCGAGATGTTCAGGAACTGCCATCCAGAGGTGAGATGACTGCCGAGCGGGCGCAGAAGGCCGACACGGTCGAAGGGCAGCACCTGGATCGCACTGAGCGCGAGGATTTGCCTGATATCAAACGTCGAGGGTCCCTTGTCCGCCGCTGGATCCCAGGGGTTTTGTGGAAGGGCCAGTTGAACGTTACCCGCACCAGCGACGCCCGGCCCCAGGATGCTGCTCGTGTCATCGAGAGCCTTTGAAAGCGTGTAGTTGGCCATGAAACCCAACCCGTACCTCCCGGAAGTCTTCGAGGCGGATGACTGGAGCGAGTGAAAGGTGGAGTGTGACCGGCTGGCGAGCAAGGTTTCTTGGGCGATTCCGCCCGCCACCTGACCAGCGGCGTCGAACTGAGTGAAGGGCGCGAAGGCCGGATCCGCGCCGCCATAGCTATTGGGTAGGTTCACGGCAGGCAAATGCACGCCCATGGTGGCCACGTAATCCGCGCTCACGTTCAGGTCTCCAAAACTGTGCTCGAATCCGGCGGAATAGGTGGCGACATATCCATTCCGAAGATTCGTGGTGATGCCGAAAAGGGAAAGGGGATGAAACTGGTCGCCAGGGCTCCCTGCCGCCAGATCCTCCTCGAAGCGCTCGAGGTCAATCGGTGTGTTGGCGGGCACGTCTTTGGAGTTGCCGGTCGTGAATATCAGTTGGCCTTGCGGCGTGTAGACCGGAGGCGCATGGAAGGGCATGACAGCATTCTCAAAAGGCACCGGCGCCCCGGGCAAAGCCGAAATGAAAGGACTGTACGCCATCGGGACGCTGCCCGTCAGGAAATTCTCCTGCCAGAGATTGAGCAACAAGGTCGAGATGGAGCCGCCGGCGTGGAGGCTGGTGCGATCAGTCGCTTGCCAGGCCATCGAAAGCCGCGGTCCCCAGCCGCGCCGGTCGGTGTCGTAGGGCGGCTGCGGGTCGAAGAGGAAGATCTGGTAGGTTCCGGGATCCCAGTACCGAGCGGGTTTGCCGTCCGGTCCGAGAAGCCGTGGGCCGGAGGTTAGATGGTTCGGTTCGTGGATCGGTGTATCCAGCTCGTACCGCAGGCCGTAGGTCAGCGTGAGGTGGGGCGTGGTCTTCCAGGTATCCTGAAAGTAGAAGTTATAGGCCTCGCGCCGAGTCTGTTCCTCGTCGATGTGAGTACCTTGGGGGAAGCCCGGCGAGGGCACCCAATTCGTATAGGAGAAGGGAGTGGCGGTCAGAAGCCCGGTCAGAGAATCGGGCAAGGGATCGCCGGGCTCGATGTCGTGCCGGCCGCTGGCCGACGCTATGTGCACGGGCGAGAACGCCGTACCGCCCCCGAAGGTATAACTGCCGTTGGGCGTAATGCCGAAAACCGCGGAATCACGGTTTACGCGAGTCTCAAATCCCGTCTGAAAGTGGTGGTGGCCGTGCTCATACGAGAGGGTCTGGCGGAACTGGAAGATGTTGCCGAACTCCTCGGTCCTGGTGCCGCCCGGCCCATTGAACGGTTCGAACAAACCATCGCCAAAATTCAGGGCCGGCTGGACGATGTTGTTGGGTACGAAGGAAGGGGTCGCGCGGAGATAGCCTAGTGTAGTCTCAAGCGCCAGGTTGGCGGTCGGGGTGCGTGTGTAGCGGAGTCCCAGGTTGCGCTGGTTGTCCAGAAAGGTGGTGGCGAAGCTCGGATCGACGGCCGTCTCGTCGGGATCGGTCAGGGGGCCGTAAGTGTTATCCAGATTGAAGCGGGCGAAGAACTGGGCTTTGTCGGAGATCTTGTGGTCGACGCGCAGAGAGAACTGGTCGCTCGAAGTCCCGACTTTAGCCGAGGTCGCGTAGGTGCGCGCCCCAAACGGACCCTCCGGGTCGTTCGGCAGCGGATACCGCGCGAGTACCGGCTGAATCGCCGCTGCAACCGGCACTGTCAGGGTATCGCCTGGAAAGGTCAATGTGTCAATGCCCTGGCGCTCTCCTGCGGTTGGCACGGACAGAACCTGAGTAGTTCCCAACTCCTGGCGGAAACCCTGGTACTGACCGAAGAAGAAAGTGCGCCCTCGGCCGTTCAGAACACCCGGCAGCGTTAACGGACCGCCCAGAGTGAATCCGAACTCATTACGCTGGAATGGAGGAATGCGCCCGGGGCTGACGAAGCTCCGGCGGTCGAAGAAATTGCGCGAGTCAAGGGAAGCATTGCGCAGGAATTCAAACGCGTCGCCATGCAACTGGCCGGAGCCCTGCTTGGTCACCACGTTGGTGTAACCGGCAGCACCCGCGCCAATTTCCGGCGGCATAACGCCGGACAGCGCCTGGATCTCCTGAATCGCATCCACGTTGAAGTTGGAGAAGGTGGCGCCCCCCTGCTCGGGGTCGGTCGTGTAAATGCCGTCCATCGCGAAGACGGCCGTGGTGCCACGCTGCCCGTTAATTGCGAACTGCAGGGTGAAATTGTTGGCGCCGTTGGTATCCGTGGTGGTGCCTCCGGCCAAGGAGAGGAACTTAGTAAAGTCGCGCCCGTTGAGCGGCAGGTTGTTCACCTGCTGGCTTGAAAGCTGCGTCTTCCCCTCGCTGACGTTGCCTTGCGGAGCGGCGGTTTGAGTGTCTTGCGGAGATTCCTGTCCGTTCGCGACGAGCGCCAAAGCCATCGCGAGGATCACAGAAAGGAGGCTGAGCTTAAGGTTCGTTCGCTGGAGTTTCGCGAGCATCATCATTATAGTGATAGTTTCTGCCGGTCTGCGGATTTCACGTTATCGAGCACCGAAAGTCAGATCCCGCCCGCCGGCCAAATCAGAGAGTCCCACGCCACCGGGGAAACTCGGATTGCTTCTCTCCTCCTTCGATTCGCGACTCGGTGTCTCGGAGGTAGGAGGCAATGGAGATTAGTACAGGATCATCCGCGGCGCAACCGAATTTGCTGGAGTCAGCCCCCTCGTCTTACGCGATCCGGAGCGATCGGCGGTCACATACCGCCAGATTGACACGCCACCCGTGCTTCATCTAGGATGGGTAACGTTAACGGTGCCAGAGTTGGCAAGCAACTTGGATTCCCTGCCCGTAGTCGAGTCGGGAACTGCTACACGATGAAGAATAAAGCTCAAAAGAGTCGAAAGGAAGTTGGAGGAGGGAGGCTGGGGATTCCCCAAATAGCCAAGCTCGCCGGGGTATCCATTGGGACGGTTGACCGCGCCCTGCATGCTCGCAAAGGGGTCAGCAAAGAAACGCGCCAGAGGGTCTTACAGATCGCCAAGAACGCGGGATACACCCCAAACCTGGCCGCTCGCATGCTGTCAGTCGGGCGCGCGAACGTCAAGATCGGCGTGTGCATTCCCCGCGAACCGCATTTCTTTTACGACCAGTTACGCGATGGGATTTTGGACGAAGGCCGGCGCTTCGAGTCGCTGGGGGTCGAGGTCCTGTACCGGCCCGTGGAGCGCTTGGGTGTGGGAGAGTATGAGCGCATGCGGGAGATGCTGAAGACCGACATCCAAGCGCTCATCATCACGCCGGGCGATCCCCACTGTCTGGGACCCCTGATCAGCGAAGCTGAGCAGCGGAACATCCGCGTGGTCTGTGTGGTTTCAGATGCGCCAGACAGCTTGCGGTCCTCTGCGGTCTGCGTTGATCCTGACTTGGCAGGAAGATTGGCAGCGGAGTTGACGGCCCGCTTTGTCGCTCCCGGCGCCAAGGCCGCTGTGGTTACCGGGTTTCTGCAGACGGAGCAACATCGCGATCTAACAGAAGGTTTTTGTTGTGCGTTTCCGGAATATTGTGAAGGAGGCAAGGTCGTTGAAGTACTCGAAGGTCACGAGGACGACGATGAGACCTTTCAAAAATGCCTCGATTTACTGGAGAGATGTCCTGATATCGCGAGTTTATATGTAAATATCGGGATTTGCCTGCCTGTCTGTTATGCGCTCCGGGCGGGCGGCCTCGCAGGCAAGGTGCGCCTCGTCGCCACGGATCTATTCAAGGAAATCGTGCCTTTCTTCGAGAAGCAGACCATCCATGCCTCGATCTACCAACGCCCCTACGTTCAGGGACAAACTGCAGTTCGGCTGATTACCGAGCACGCGCTTTACGGCCGCCCAATCCCGAGCCACTACCATCTGAGTCCGACTATTGTAATGCGGTCTAACCTTTACTTGTTCCGCGAGACCCGCCATCTGAAGCCTCCACATCTCCAGAGTCCCGACGCAAACCAAGAAATCGCTTCCGTGAAAGCTGTCACGAGCTTCGACAGTCGGATGAGAGCGTGATCCGGTGGACGGTCGAAAACCGCTTGCTTGTGAGGCCCGTGCCCTTGCAGAGACAAGCACCGTGAAAGAATCCTGCCGCAAATCAAAAAAAGCTCTTGACAAGGTAGTTAGTCAGTGGTATTTACCTGACGCCGCGTTAACGATAACGAAGGACTATTGTTGCTCCTGCGGCGAGCGAGCGCTTGTACGGCGGATGGCGAAGATGTTCGGCCAGTTGCGAGCTCGCCTTGAAAGACTTGCAAGTTGCGTCGGGTCGTTGGCCTATCTGTTTTGAACCACTGCGGGGAGCATTGGGAAGACTCAACAGTTCAGGTCACAGGCATTCTGGCTTGTGATCATTGTGGTTCGAGTCGAAAAACAGCTTACGAAAAACCATGGAGAAAGAAAGCGCCTCCGAGCGCTGCTTTCTGAGACAGGTGGTCTTGCGTTTAGGAAAGGGTCAACACTTGATTTGGGAGGAGAAGAAAATGAAGGCTTTTTCGAAAGGAAGAATGCTCGCTCTGGCGATTTTAGTCCTGGTAGCAGGCTCGTCGAGCCTCCTACTCGGCCAGAATTCAAATACCGGCGAGATTCGTGGTTTTGTGACCGACACCACGGGGGCGGCAATGCCCGATGTGACGGTGACTTTTGCCAACGTACTGACCGGCATTAAGACGCAGGTTACCACGAATTCAAGCGGAACCTATGACGCGCCTACTCTCCTGCCGGGAACCTACTCAATAACTTTCTCGAAAACAGGATTTAGCAGTTTCGTTAAGAACGGCGTCACGCTGGGAGTACAGGTGATCGAAGAGAACGCATCGCTCGAGGTGGGGGCGGTAACCCAAGAGATCACCGTTACCTCACCGACGCCCCTGGTTCAAACTGAGACCTCCGAGACCAGTAGCACTATCTCGGCCACAGAGGCCGCGACCCTGCCTAATGTAGGGAGGAGTTGGTTCGCCTACACCAACCTGCTTCCAGGCACCGCTCCGGCCCTTACGGCTACCAACGGTAATAATGGCGGAAACGGGATGAGTGTGAACGGCTCTGCCCCGTACACAGAGAGCTGGCTGATAAACGGGGCCACCGCAATGTTCACCGCTGACAACAATAATCCCGATGTCGTCGGCAACGTTCCAATAGACGGCATCGCAGAGGTAAAAGCAGACACGAACAGTTACAGTGCGGCGTACGGCAATGGGTCCTCGGTGTTCAATGTGATGACAAAGACGGGCACCAACCAGTTCCACGGCACGCTATTTGAGTACGTTCAGAACACCATTTTTAACGCCCGCAACTTCTTTGAAGCTAAGACGTCTCCTTTCCATTGGAATGAGTTCGGCGGTACCCTAGGCGGCCCCATCAAACGCAACAAGGCGTTCTTTTTCTTCTCCTATCAGGATGAGCGGCAGGTCACCTATTCTCCGCAGCTCACCACGGTTCCGACTGCGGAAGAGGAAGCCGGTGATTTTTCGAACCCCGCGTTCCCAACCGTGTACGATCCCGCCAGCCTCGCCAATAATGTGCGAACTCCTTTACAGAACAACACCATTCCCTCAGCAGAGATTTCTCCATGGGCGAACAAAGTTCAGCAGTTCTGGCCGCAGCCGAATAAGGCCGGTTTGTACAACAACTATTTCGATAATGTGATCTTTACAAACACCAACGCCTGGTACAGCGGAAACGTGCAATACCACGTTTCCCAGTCGAATCAGCTTTCGGTTTCCGTGATGTTCTCTCAATCGTTCCTTCCGGAGCCCAACATATTTCCCGTCGAGTCCTACGCTGATCATTATCTGGAGCAACAGCACAGCGTCTCAGACTCGTGGTCCATCAGCCCGACGATTGTCAACGACTTTCACATGGGGTTTTTGCGGGTTCACGAACATTGCCTTCCCGCGAATGCGGGCACGAACTATCCGTCGCAGCTAGGTGAACTTAACCCCATGGCAAGCCTGTTCCCATCGGTGGCGATCAACGGCGCTTTATCGCCAGGCTTAGGCCCCGGCGCCACTTGTACCATGGGCCAGGGCTCAGTCTCTCCCTCGGACGCGATGACGATCATCAAGGGAAAGAACATTCTCAGCGTCGGTGGCGAGTATGACCGGCTATCCGACAACCTGGATGGATGGGGTACTACCAACACGGGCAACTTTACTTTTAGCGGGATTTTCACACGCAACCCCGCTAATCCCACGAGCGCCGGCCTTGGATACGCGGATTTTCTCTATGGCTTGCCTCAGACATGGTCCGTGAACGAATATGCCGTGTACGGGCAGAGGGCTTCAGTCGGGCATGTGTTCGTTCAGGATGACTACAAGATGCGTAAGAATCTCACCTTGAACGTGGGCTTACGGTTCACGGCCCTGGGGGGTTGGGGTGAGGTCCACAACCGGCTGTCCGATTTCGACCCCGCCATCGTGAATCCTGCTACGAATACGCTGGGCGCGCTGTGGTATGGGGGCCAACAGGGACGAAGCACGCTTGAAAGAACTGATTTCCACGGCATCCAGCCGCGGTTGGGATTTTCGTGGTCGCCCCGAAACAACTGGACGGTTCGCGGCGCCTACGGCGTGTTCGACCAGGTCTGGGCTGGGGCCAATTACGGTGGTGGCTGGGGCCAAGGATGGAACATTCAAGGCTATCAAACCTCAACCGACCTGGTGACACCCATTTTCAGCATGTCCACTCCTCAAGCTGACGTGCAGGCGGCTTACCCATCCCTGGCTCAGGGACCCGGGCTCCCTGTTGTTCCACATGGGACGCCGTCGGCGTCACTCCTGAACGGCCAGCCGATCTCTTATTATCCCCAGAACGCCCCGATCCCGTACATTCAACAAGCTCACTTCGATGTTCAGCACGAACTCCCGCACAGCGTTTTCCTCGACGTCGGCTATGTGTGGACGCGAGGTTTGCATCTGCCCTTCTTCGGCGATGCAAACCAGGTTCCGGCTAGTCTTCTCGGCCCTGGAAACGCCCAATTGCGGCGGTCGTACCCGCAGTATCAGTCGATCAACGAAAACCTAGAGAACGGAGTATCGAATTACGACGCGTTTGTATTCACCCTGAAGCGCGAATTCTCGCAGGGCCTCTTGTTCGCTGCGAACTACACTTGGTCCAAGTCGATGGACACGGAGACGGTTTCGAATTGGGGGGGCGGTGATTCTGGTCTTCTCCAAGTCACTAGCAACCCGAGAGCGAATTACGGCCTTGCTAACCTGGATATGCCCAACATATTCAATGCCTACTTTGTCTACCAACTCCCAGTAGGGAAGGGTAAGCAGTTCGTGAATCAAGGGGGAGTTCTTAACGGAGTGATTGGGGGGTGGGAGCTTTCCGCTGTCCTCCAAGCACATTCGGGGTCGCCTTACACTCCGACGATGGGAACAGCCAACCTTAGCGGATCGCTCGGGAATTACTGGTACCCAAATCGCGTAGCGAAGGGAGCTATTTCGAACGCCTCGATCAACGAATGGTTTGACACTTCAGCATTTGTTGAACCCACCCCGTACACGTTCGGAAACTCGGGACGCGACGTTTTGCTCGGCCCAAGCTTCAAGGATCTTGACCTGAGCCTTACCAAGCGGTTTTCCATTCCTAAACTAGGCGAGGGCGCGGGGTTTGAATTCCGCGCGGACGCAATAGATTTGTTCAACAGCCCGAATTTTGGTCAACCCAACGCCAGCATCGGGACCTTCGGAGCAGGAGTTATCTCAACCGCGAATACCAGCCGCCTCTTCCAGTTGGGTTTGCGCCTGAATTTCTGACCCGACCGTTCCGCCAGTCCGTTCTCTCGCCGATGCCGGATAGGAGTAACCGCTACCGGGCAAGGCGTTGGCGAGAGAAATGGATGGAATCGTGATTTTATTGTCCTTGTTTTCGGCCACTCCCCGGTGCGGGCCCGGCAACTTGAGGTTCACGAGGGCATGAAACGAGCCGTTGCGAACGCCGCAATCATGCTCTTCGTCGCGTGCCTGGCCCGTGCCCAAGGGGTTGCGCGCCTGCCCAAAGTACTTTCAGATCCTTACTGTGGCTGGTTGTTTGGAGTGTCCGGCGGGTTAGGATCGATGTCGGAAAATCCTCCACGCGTTCGGGAGTACACCTGGCTAGTTTCTTTTCTTGCTTTTTCCAGCTTTTCGAACGCGGCGAGCTCAACGCGGGCGTCGGATTCGCGTCCGAGTTGCCGGTACACCGTGCCGAGTTGATAGTGGGCCGCAGGATAAAGCGGGTCGAGACGAGTGGCCGCCAAGAGATGCTCCAGCGCCTTTTCCGGCTTGCGCAACCTGATCCATGCCGCGCCTAAGGCCTGGTGGGCGTAGGCGTCGTTGGGGGAGAGTTGCACGGAGCGAGAGTAATGCTCAATGGCTGTCTGATAATCGCCTCGCAGCGAGTAAATGATGCCAAGCCAGTACTCGGCATTCGCGTCGCCGGGATTCTCTGCTAAGGCCGTCCGGAACTCATTTTCTGCGGCTTCCAAAGCAGGCGCTTGGCGCGAACCTTGAAGAATCGCCTCCCCCAACTCGTAATGCACGCCGCGGAGTCTAGGGTCGACCTCCAATGCCTTCCGGTACTGAACCATAGCGGTATGGGAGTCTCCCCGGTTGATCAGCACCTCCGCCATGAGTTGGTGCGTGCGGCCCGACTCCGGTGCGGTCAGCAGCAGAGCGTCGCGCGACCGGTTGGCGAGGTCCGCGTAGACCCGGGCGGTCGTATAAAGCACGTCCACATTCGTCGGATTGTTCGGCAGCAGGATGCGAACCACTTCGGCGGCTCCATCAAGGTCGCCAAGTTGATAATCAATCTCCGCCAAATCGAGGCCGGCTTGAGTTTCGAAGGGTCCGTTCGTAAGGTGGGGCAGAGCTGTTTGCAAGAGGTTCCGAGCCTCGGCGACATGCCCAAGGCGCACTTCGCACATTCCCAGAGATGCCTGGACTTTCCACACTTTGGGCTGTACCTCCAGCACCTTGCGAAACTGCGCCGCGGCGCCCGCCCAGTCATTTTGAAAGAAGCGCATCACTCCCACGTTGGCTCGGGCGTCGAGATCGTTAGGATCCAGAGTCACTACGGCCCTGAACTCGCGCTCGGCGGCAGCGAAATCGTTCGACCGGAGTGCCTCCTGCGCCTTTTGTAGATGCGCTTGAATCTCGCTCGCTTTGGAAAGATCTGCTTGAGGCCACAGGCCAGGAGCGGCCAATGTCAGCATCGCAAGTAACAGCCCGATCCGCTTTCCGAGAAGTTTGTACATCGCAATCGCTGCGTCTCGATTCGGCCGGATTGATGAAAAATGCACGCGCATAAAAACTCTCCCGCTCTTCAAAAAATGCGATCCGCTTGGCCGCACTGGGATCTTCGTTTCCTGAGTGAGACCCACAGCTATGATGCGGACTTTGGACTTCCGACCCCCGGCACGAGCCCTTTGAACGCGCCTCCCCGCATCTCTTGCGCCAGGGCGCGGCGTCGAACTAAATATTGTCTTGGACACATACCGATGTCAAGGCAGCGGGGCAGGGGCGTGATTCGGCTGAAGTTCTCTTTCTTATCGATGCAGGGTGGCAAATCGGCCGGCGGAGGGAGAGTTAAGTGGACGGCTCGACCTGCGTTGTATAATTACGCGCGCCAAACGAATGCGGATTGACTTCTTATATAGCGGTGCGGGGAGTGGTAGATTGAAGCTCTCTGTTTTTCCGCTTTATCGAGACTTCCATGAAAATCACCAAAGTTGAGACTGTGCGTTACAGCCTGCAGCCAAACATTCTCTGGGTACGCGTTCACACTGATGACAACCTAATCGGTCTGGGTGAGACCTATTATCTGCCGGGAGCGGTGGAAGCCGTGATCCACGATCTCGTGGCACATTTCCTCCTGGGGTCGAGCCCTCTCGATGTCGAGCGCATCTGGGACCACGTCTTTAGCTGGGCGAATTTCTTTGGCTACGCGGGCGCTGAGATGCGCGCGCTCTCCGCGGTGGATATTGCGCTGTGGGATATTCGGGGCCAGTACCTGGGGCAGCCTATCTACAACGTGCTCGGAGGGGCGTGCCGCGACCGTATGCGCGTTTACAACACTTGCGTGAATGGCGGGCGTTACACGGATTACACGGACTTTCTCGAGCGGCCTGCGGAGCTGGCGCGGAGTCTTTACGAACACGGAATTAAGGCCATGAAAACTTGGCCCTGGGATCAGTTCGCCCCACGACTGCCGGCCGTCGGTCCGCCGCGGCCAACACCGTGGTCCGAACTTGGGCCGTCAGGCGCCTATCTATCCGGCGAAGACCTGGAGGCCGGGCTCCAGTGCGTGAAGAAGATCCGCGAGGCGCTCGGGAACAAGATGGAGATCATGGTGGAGGGGCACTCCCGGTGGGACCTGAACTGCGCGTTGCGAATTGCCCGTGCACTCGAGCCCTACGACGTGCTTTGGATGGAAGACATGATCAAGCCCGACAGCGCCGACGACTTGGCGCGCCTGGCGGCGGAAAGCCGCGTGCCGCATTGCGTCAGCGAGCGGCTGTTTACGCGCTACGCCTTTCGTGCAATCTTGGAAGCTCACGCCTCGCGCATCGTCATGCCCGACTTGATCTGGACGGGCGGCATCACTGAAGGCCGCAAGATAGCGGTACTGGCGGATACGTTCCATCTGCCCATTGCGCCCCACGATTGCAGCGGGCTGGTTACGATCCTCGCCAATCTCCACGTCTGCGCGTCCGCGATGAATGCCATGATCCTCGAAACCGTTCGGGGGTTTTACGAGGGCTGGTATTCGGAAGCGTACACAGACAACGTCGTAATCCGCGAAGGCTTCGCTCAAGTCCCCACCCGACCGGGATTGGGTACAGCCTTGAGGCAGGAACTCCTTAGCAGCGGTGATGTCAGCTTGCGTGCTTCAGCATGAGAATAGCGAAGCAGCATTCGAGGTTGCCTGGGGCGCGCAGCAAGGCCGCGATCCAACGAAGTGAAAAATCCACCTTTCAGAGAACATTATGACTAAACGCAACATTCTGGCACGCCGGCAGTTTCTCCAGCAATCGGCCGCGATCCTTGGCACTAGCTCCTTGCTTGCTGAAAGCGAGGTTTCAGAGGCAGGGAGTGGGCATGCGAACTCCTCCCCGCAGAGCATTCGCTCCGCTCCAAGCCAGGGTAGACTGACGATGTCGCTCGATGGCATTTGGCAGATAGCGGATAGCGTGTCGCCCGATGATACTCCTGACGCCTTCGAGCACAGCGGGCCAGTGCCAGGCATGGCAAACCTTGCCATTCCACATTTCCCCGACGTGGACGCCTACCTCAGCCCGGAAAATATATTGGATCGACGCGAATTCAAAATGCAGCCGGAATCCGAAATTGCCAAGCTGGTCCCAGGCCCCAAGCAGAAGCGCAACTACTTCTGGTACCAGAAGACCTTTAAAGCTCCCGCCAAGAAGGAAGTTGCGATTCTGAAAATCAACAAGGCCCAATTCGGCACAGCAGTTTGGTTGAACGGGAAGAAAATCGGCGACCATTATAGCTGCTTTACAGCCGGCTATTTCAACTTAACGACCGCGATGAATTGGGAAGGGGAGAATCGGCTGCTGGTCAGGATCGGCGCGCATCCGGACGTGGTGCCGCCAGGGGTTCCCACAGGAATTGATTTCGAGAAAAACCGATGGACTCCGGGTATCTACGATCGAGTCTCGTTACTTCTCTCGGACAGTCCGGTAATCGAAACTCTCCAGGTGGCGCCGCGAATCGACCCCCGCGAGATTGTGGTGCAAACGAAGATCAGGAATTATGGCAGTTCACGCTCGTTCACCCTTCAGCATAAAGTGCAGGAATGGAAAAGCCGGCGCCACGTTGCCGAGTCCAAACCGCAATCTCTCAGTCTGGACGCGGGCGAGGAGAAGACGGTCACGGAAACTATTCCGCTGCCAGCTGCCCGTCTCTGGAGTCCTGAGAGCCCTTTCCTTTATGAGCTGACCGCGAGCACCGGTGGCGACTCGTTCTCAACCCGCTTTGGCGTGCGCGAGTTTCGTTTTGATACCGCCACGAAGCGTGCATTTTTGAACGGCAAGGTCTACTTCATGCGGGGCTCAAACATTACTTTGCACCGCTTCTTTGACGATCCGCAATGCGGGGCCTTGCCTTGGGATGAAACGTGGCTGCGCAAACTGCTCGTCGACATTCCCAAGCACATGAACTGGAACAGCTTCCGTTTCTGTATCGGCCCGGTGCCGGATCAATGGCTTGATCTCGCTGACGAGGCGGGATTGCTGATCCAGAACGAGTATTTCATCTGGACGCTGGGCCAGGGGCAAGAGAAGCGCTGGAGCAAAGACGAGTTGATTCGGGAGTACAGAGAATGGATGCGCGACAACTGGAACCACCCCAGCGTGGCCATATGGGACGCAACCAACGAGACGGTTGCCGACATTTTTGGCGACGAGATCATTCCGGCGGTGCGTTCGCTGGATCTTTCTAATCGCCCTTGGGAGAATAGCTGGAATATTCCCTCCGGCCCTAACGATCCGGCGGAATGCCATCCGTACCTGTTCATCAGTTGGCCTGGGCGGCCGCCCAAGTTCCAGATGACCGACCTCGAGAAAATGAGTGGTGCCGAAACGCCCTCCGATTCCGGGGTCTTAACCACCGCCCATGCGCGCATCCTGAATGAATATGGCTGGCTGTGGCTCCTCCGCGACGGCACTCCCACCAACGTCTCGGTCGAGATCTACAACCAGATACTCGGTCCCAATGCGACAGGAGAACAGAGACTCGAGCTCAACGCTTATCTGCTGGCTGGGCTAACCGAATTCTGGAGGGCGCACCGGAATTTCGCGGCAGTGCTGCACTTCGTCTACCTCTCGTCCAACTACCCTGGGGTCTATACTGCGGACCACTTCAAGGATATTCAAAACCTGATTCTCGACCCGCATTTTGAAGACTACATGCGCCAGGCTTTTAAGCCACTCGGCGTTTATATCAATTTCTGGCAGCCCACATTCGAGGCCGGCGCGAAGCGGCGGCTGTCTGTAATGATGATCAATGATGAGTACTCGGAGACGAAAGGCGATCTCGCGCTTTCCCTGGAGGGACTGGACGGGAAAGAGGTGCTGCGCCGAGAGTCAGCATTTGCTATTCCTCCCTTGGGCCAGCAAACGTTCAAGGTTGATCTGGAGATCCCAGATGCGCCTGGAGACTATGTGTTGAAGGCGGCAGCTTACCGAGTGGGAAAAGAGGATCGAGACCCGACCCTTAGTCGCCGCAAGGTGTCAATCGTGAATAAGTCGAGTTGATTCTCCTGAAGGGCCGGCCCATGCAGCCGGCTTGAGGTAGTTGTCCCTTGCCCTGCCAGGGGAGGGGAGGCAGTTCCCTTACAACCTGCAGGCTCACCACCAAGTGAGGCGTCATGAAAGCCGGAAAACTACTTGAACGCCGTGAATTCTTGCGCGATTCGGCTGCATCGCTGGGGACCACTTTGCTCATGGGCGACACAGTTAGTTTGTGGGCAGATGATCCGCATGTCGTACCGGACGGCACGGCGGGAAGGCTCACACTTTCTCTCAACGGGGAGTGGGAGATAGAGGAGAGTATCTTACCGGATCAGATGCCCCAGGCGTTTCATCACAAAGTGCCGGTCCCCGGCTTGGCTCACCTCGCAAATCCCGGCTTTCCTGATGTCGATATGTTCCAGAGCCGGGAGTATCTCGCAAACATGATGAGTCTCGGCGAAACCCCGGAGTCGACATGGAACACATTGGGCGATGAGGGCGTGGGCATTTCGGGACAAGAACGAAACTTTTTCTGGTACCGCAAGACGTTTCGCGTCCCGGCCATGAAAGAAGTCGCCCTGCTGAAAGTGAATAAGGCGCAGTTCGGCACACAGGTCTGGCTCAACGGCAAAAAGATCGGCGAACATCTCGGCTGCTTTAGCGCGGGATATTTCAATCTAACAGAAAGCCTGGATTGGGGAGGCGAGAATACTCTGCTTGTGAGAGTCGGGGCCCATCCCGCGGTGCTGCCTAAAGGCGCGCCGGCGGGCACTGACTTTGAGAAGAGCAAGTGGACTCCCGGGATTTATGACTCGGTATCGCTGCTGTTGAGCGATAATCCGGTCATCGAAACGCTCCAGGTGGCGCCACTCATTAATACTTCTGAAATTGACGCGCAGACACTAATCCGGAATTACGGCAACACCCATTGCCGATTCATTCTGAGGCACCACGTGAAGACCTGGAGAGACCAGCGCGAGGTCGCTCAGGCTGCTCCGCAGCAACTCGAACTCGATCCCGGAGAAACGAAGACCTCGACCGTCAGGATTCGAATTCCGAACGCAACGTTTTGGACCCCGGAGAACCCGTCCCTGTACTCCCTCGTATCGAGCACGGGAGGTGACAGCGTCGTGACGCGTTTTGGCATTCGCGAATTTCGATTCGATACCGCCACCAAGCGCGCTTATCTGAATGGTAAAGTCCTCTTCCTGCGCGGGTCGAACATCACCCTGCACCGCTTTTTTGAAGATCCGAAGTCAGGTTCGCGGCCTTGGGATGAGAAGTGGGTCCGGCAACTATTGGTCGATATACCAAAGCAGATGCACTGGAATTCGTTCCGATTCTGCATCGGACCCGTGCCCGACCAGTGGCTGGACATCGCGGACGAGGCAGGATTGCTGATCCAAAATGAGTTTTTTGTGTGGACAGGCGCACCCGCCTGGTACGAGAGTCATAAGGGCCGTCATTGGGATGCTGAGGAAATGACCCGGCAGTACAAAGAGTGGATGAGGGATAATTGGAATCATCCGAGCGTTGTCATCTGGGATGCCAACAACGAGACCGAGGATGATGTTTTTGCAGAAAAGATCATCCCCGCCGTGAGATCGCTAGACCTTTCCAATCGCCCTTGGGAAAACAGCTACAACGGTCCCCAAGGCCCCAATGACCCTGTGGAAGACCATCCCTACGAGTTCTCGTACTTGATGTGGGGAGCCGGCCCACCTTTCAAGCCGGCCGATCTCGAACGAATGTCGGGAATCACCGAGAACTCGGCACGCCCGCCACAAGCGCACGCGATGATCCTTAACGAATACGGTTTGCCGTGGCTCGACCGCGAGGGTACACCCACCCACGTCTCTACGAAGGTGTACCAGTTTCTGCTGGGACCGTCCTCTACTGCTGAAGAGAGACTTGCCCTGAACGCTTACCTCCTGGCGGGTCTGACGGAGTTCTGGCGCGCATACCGGAACTACGCCGGCGTGCTGCACTTCGTATACCTCACTGCCTGCTTTCCGAAAGCCATCACCGGCGACCACTTCCGCGACGTGGAAGCGCTTGAACTTGAGCCCAACTTCAAAGACTACGTGAGTGAGGCGTTCAAACCTCTAGGGGTTTACGTCAATTTCTTCGAACCCACGCTCCAGACCGGTTCAAAACACCGGCTCGTCGTCATGATGATCAACGACGAGTATCGGAAGGCGAACGGCAACCTCAGGCTTTCGCTCGAGCGAGAGGACGGCGCGGAGATTCTCCGACGGGATTCGACTTTTGCTATTCCAGAGCTGGGCCAGCAGACCTACAAGTTTGATGTTGTGATTCCCGACGCGCCGGGAAAGTGCCTGCTTCGCGCCGCTGCGTATCGAAACGGGGAAGAGGAACAAGGTCCGACCTTGAGTCGTCGAAAGGTATCGATTGTCGCGAAGTCGTAGAGGCGGTTTCACACCGCCCTCTGCACGTCTCACAAAATGAAGTTATGGCGTCGTGAAGTCGCCGCTACTTCAAACTCGAGGAGAGGTTCCATGAATCGTTCACGTCTATTGATTGCATTTATTATTCTTTCGACGGCCAGCGCCTGGGGCCAGGAGTCAAATCCTGCAGGGAAGATATCACTCAATGGAGTTTGGAAATATCAGCCCATCGCCAGGACCGTCCTTAAGACGGACGGCACAATCGCTGAGGACAAGGCGAACTTACCCGCTGCGGGGACCATGCCCGTGCCCTCGAATTGGCATCTTCATGGGTTGCCCAATTTCAATGGCCGGGTGAAGTTTACACGTGAGTTCAACTTTGCCAGACCACTGGCTACAGGCGAGCGCGCGTTCCTGGCATTCCAAGGCGTTGACTACTTCGCCGAGATAAGTCTGAATGGGAACTCGGTGGGTAAGCACGAGGGTTATTTCCAGAGCTTTGAATTTGATGTCACCTCTTTCCTCAAATCCGGAAAGAACGAAGTCGCAGTCATCGTGGATGCACCCCTGGAAGAGCCCGGCACCGTCTGGCCTGACCACAAGCGGATGATCAAGGGATTGTTCTCAGATTGGGATTGCAAACCGGGAGGCACTTCGTTGAAGACCGGCCAGGATGGCACCACGGCGGGAATCTGGAACAGCGTTGACCTGGAAGTGCGCAATCAAGCCTGGCTGGGGAACGTAAAGATTCAGCCCTTCCTTTTCCAAAGAGCTCTGGCTACAGACAAGCCGGAAGACGTTGGGCTGGATGCCGATATCTACGTTTCCGCCGAAGTCTTTGCCGCCAGCCCCGGCCGCTACGAAGTTACCGCCGGGATCGGCGATTCCACGGCAACTTCAGTGGTGGACCTCAGGGCGCCTTCGACCATGGCTACGCTGGTGGTTCCTATGGCGAAGCCACACCTTTGGTGGACTTGGGACTTGGGGGAGCCTTACCTCTACAACTGCAACCTGTCAGTGAAGGCCAAAGGGAAAGAAGTTTACCAGCGTCAGGTTCGTTTTGGCGTTCGCAGCATCACGCTGGATGAGAAGACCGGTGACTGGCGGCTGAACGGCGTCCGCTTCTTCATCCGCGGCGCCAACATTGTCCCGGACCTCTGGCTGGCGCAATACACCCCGGAGCGCATCGCTCAAGACATTAAGCTCTTGAAGGATGCACACGCGAATGGTGTTCGGATCTGCGTGCACGTGGACCGCCAGGAGCTGTACGACGCGCTGGATCAAGCAGGCCTCGTGGCGTGGCAGGACTTCCCGCTTAACTGGGACTACACGCACGCGCCCGAGTTCATGCAGGAAGCAGGGCGGCAACTGCGCGACATGATTAATCAGTTCTATAACCACCCATCTATTATTACCTGGGTGTGTCAGAACGAATCGACAGCCTACAACGTGAAGGTGCTGGATCCGTTCCTGGCCCGCGTGGGGGCCCAGGAGGATTCTTCGCGGCCCGTGCGTCCTGTTGCCGCCGATAGCGAACACCTCTATTTGGGGTGGTACGGAGGCGATTATCATTCCTATGACGCCACCGTTTCGGGTCCGATCGTCTCAGAACTGGGGGCGCAAGCTCTGCCCTCCGTGGAGGAAGTGAAGGAAATGGCGGGTAACGCCTGGCCGCCGGATTGGGATAAACTGGCGTATCACGACTTTCAGTATGAGCAGACATTCCACATCGCGAAAGTCACCATGGGATCGAGTTGGGAGGAGTTCGTAGAGAGTTCCCAGCGATACCAGGCGGACCTCCTGAAGTTTGCGATCGAGCACTTCCGCCGCGTCAAATACCAGAAAATCGGCTCCTTCTTTCAATTCCAATTCATGGACTGTTGGCCGGGCATCACCTGGTCCGTGGTAAGCGCCGGCCGCAAACCGAAGCTTGGGTACTACGCCGTCCAGCGCGCCTTCCAACCGGTGCTGATTGGCGCAGACCTTGACCGAACGGTCTGGAGCAAAGGGAAAAATGTGCACAACGCGAGCGAGACGGGCGTGCCGGTCTACCTCGACATGTGGGTGGTCAACGATGAGCACAGCACAATCACGGGCGCCACATACGAAGGCCACCTTACGGGTCAAGGACAGGATCCGCCTGTCTGCGCATCTCAAAAACCGGTCGACATCAGTGCGGACTCTGTAATGGCGCTGCCGTCCCTTACCTGTGCGCCGCCGGCAGACCTCCCCGCGGGCTCGTACCAGCTTGTGCTGACTCTTAAACAGGGCGACCAGGTTCTAAGCGAAAACACCTATCCTGTGACGGTCGTGGAGTGAGGGGGTAAGACCCGGAGTACTCGCATCCTACCAAATCGTGCAACGCACCTCGCGCACCATCGGATCTCCCGCCTTGCAGCCGAAGGCCAGCTGGAAAGTGGGCATGTTCGAGGGCGCACCGATGGCCCGGAAGTTATGCAGAGGATGCGGGTTGGTGTTCACCTGAAGCCGAATGAACTCCGGCCGATCGTTCCCAGCCCAGATTTGCGCGAAAGAGAGAAAGAAACGCTGCTCCGGGGTGAACCCGTCGATGTCCGCCGGCCGTGGCTTGCCTTCCAGGCTCTTTTGATACGCCTTGTAAGCGATGGTCAAACCTCCCAGGTCGGCAATGCTTTCGCCCAGCACCAGCTTGCCTTTTTCGTGAATGTCATCGATGGCCACATAGCTGTCAAACTGCTTTTCCACGCATGCGGCGCGTTCCTGGAAGTTTTTCAAGTCCTCTGGAGTCCACCAGTCGGTACGGTTGCCATGAGCGTCAAACTTGCGGCCCTGGTCATCGAACCCGTGGGTCATTTCGTGCCCGATCACCGCGCCGATGCCTCCGTAATTCGAGGCGTCGTCTGCCTTGGGATCAAAGAAAGGCGGCTGCAAGATTCCAGCGGGAAAAACAATCTCGTTCATCGAGGAGTTGTAGTAGGCATTCACCGTGGGCGGCGTCATTCCCCATTCCGTGCGGTCTACCGGCTTGCCGATTTTGTTCAGCAAGCGGTGAAACTCGAACACATCGCCGCGCAGCACGTTTTCGACATAGGGGCCGCGGTCCACCTCGTAGGCGGAGTAATCCCGCCATTTGTCGGGGTAGCCGATTTTGGGGGTGAAAGCGTCAAGCTTGGCCAGGGCTGCTTTCTTGGTTTCCGGGCCCATCCATGGCAGGGTCTGAATATCGTCGCGCAGGGCTTCAATCAGAAAGTGCACCATCTTTTCGGCACTCGCTTTGGCCTCAGGCGGAAATTGCTTCTGCACGTACTGCTTTCCCAGAGCGAAACCCAGGCGACGGTCGGTGGCCTCTACACAGCGCTTCCAGCGTGGAAGAATTTCCTCTGTACCCTGCAAGGTGCGGCTGTGAAAGTTGAAGTCCTCCTGAACGAATTTGTCGGAGAGGGCGGGAGCGGCGGCAGAGAGCAGATGAAAGCGCAGGTAGGTTTTCCAGTCGTCGAGCGGCGCTGAGGCCAGCAGGCCGTTCAACGCGGCGAAAAACTTCGGCTGTCCCACGTTGACCTGTTCGATCTTCGAGTACCCCAAGTCAGTGAAGTACGGTGTCCCTTCGGCAAGGCTGCTTAACTCCACGTTCCTGAAGTGCTAACGTCGGTCTCATGCACAGCGGGGCGAGGAGGAACCGACGATGGCCAACGACATTCCTGACATTCCCCCTGACAT